>NZ_JBSFDW010000038.1:0-27364 GCF_053594115.1 Streptomyces sp. NPDC001970
AGACTGCCTCGACTGCGCCGGTGGCCTCTACCTCGACACCCCCGCCTGACCGACCCCAACACCCCTCCACGAACTTCCGCGGAGCAGCACTAGTGCGTCACGTCGAGGCAGACGACCGCGCCGATCTCGACGAGCTGGTCGGGCAGCGCGAGGTCGGACACGCCCAAGGCCCGCCTCCACCCGAGCGAGTCAGAAACCGACGAGGGCGTCCTGCCCACCGAACTCACCGCATAGCCTCGAAACGAGATCACCGAGTGGCAGTCGATACACCACTCCAGCGGACGTGACCGTGGGTCCTTCCCCCGATGCCGTGATGGTGGCCGGCCTTGGGGCCGCGTCGGTGCCCGAACTTCTTCGCAGCTCCGGCAGCAGAGATACGAGTTTTCTGCTCGAACCGACACCGAAGCGAAGACCCACGTCCGGTAGGCCGATGAGTTTGTCGTCGTCGCACGGTCTGACTCCTTGAACTCCCGACCACAACCGCGCGGAAAGGTACTCGTCATATGAGCAGGGTGGTCTTGCACGTCACCATGTCACTCGACGGCTTCATGGCAGGTCCGGACATCAGCATCGAACACCCCATGGGCCGGGGTGGTCTGCGCCTGCATGACTGGATTTTGAACACACCGACCAGCGATGTCGACGCCAAAGTGACACAGGAGATTTCCGCCTCGACAGGTGCCGTCGTACTGGGCAGAAGGACATTCGACGTGGGTGTCGAGGTCTGGCAGGACACTCCCTTCCCGGTGCCGTGCTTCGTGCTCACACACAACGCTCGAAGCCGGCGCGCCATGAAGAGCGGGACCTTCACCTTCATCACCAACGGCCTGAAAAGCGCGCTTGAGCAGGCGGAAGCAGTGGCGGACGGGAAAGACGTCACACTGATGGGGGCGGACATCGCTCAGCAGGCGCTTAGCGCGGGACTCCTCGATGAGATCAATCTCCAGCTCGCACCGGTGCTCATGGGCGACGGACGCCGGCTGTTCGAGCATCTGGGAACGGAACACCTCGAGCTGGAACGAACCAGAATCCTCGCCTCACCGCTCATCACGCATCTGCGTTTCCAGGTCCCTCATGCCCGGAACATGTCGGACGGGGCAGCGCTGGACCATGGCCTTGAGGCCAACAGCCGACAGAACTGAGGGCATCCAAAGGAAGGGCCGGGAGAGGTCAGCCGGCGGCGTTCCGCTCGGTGGCTCGGGCCTTGGTGCTGGCGAGCCGGTAGGACTCGGTGCCGGTCTCGATGATGTTCCCGCCGAAGGTGAGGCGGTCGACGATGGCCGCGCAGAGCCGCGGATCGGTGAACGTCCTGGTCCACCCGCCGAACGACTCGTTGGAGGCGATGGCGACGCTGTTCTTCTCCTCCCGTTCCGTCAGCACCTGGAACAGCAGCTCAGCGCCCCTGCGGTCCAGCTCCATGTGTTGGGTCGGGACGGGACGCCGTGCACTGTTTCCGGTGCCGGTTTTCCCGTCCCCGCCCGCCGAACCGGACGTGCCCGTTGGCCGAGCATCCGGCTCTCCACGTGATCCGCTGGATCAGGCGAGCTATTCGCTGACCTGGCCGACGAAGGCCACATCGTCGTGGTTCGTCCGGCGGAAGCCTGCTCCGTCGGGATCGACCTCATCAATGTTGTATGGCGTGCTGATCTGCGCTCCACGAAACGTGTATCGCTGGACCCGAATCTTCGCCGGGTTGTAGAGGACGATCCCGCCCTCGGTGATGCGGTCTGCCCCGTAGTAGCGGCGCCGCAGCTGTTTCCAGGTCAGGTGGGGGTGTTTGTAGCGAATCCAGAGAAGCGGCCTCCACCACGCGTACCAGCCGAAGGGTTGTCCCGTAACTGCTGGTCACGGGTGAGAAGATCTTGTAATGGCTGGTGTGATCACGGCGTCGGAGCCGTCACGGATAGCCCCGTTCACCGGGCTGAGCCCGCGGCAGTTCGGCAAGCTGGTCACTGCGATGCGGCGCGAGAGTGCGAACCCGGTACGCAAAGGCCGACCGGGAGCCTGCCACTGGAGGACCGGATCCTGCTAGTAGTGGCCTACTGGCGTACGAACTTGACGCTGCGGCAGCTCACCCCGCTGTTCGGGGTGTCGAAGTCGGCCGCTGACCGCATCATCGGCCACCTCGGGCCGCCGCTCGCGCTCCAGCCCCGCAAGCGGTTTCGCAAGGACGCCGTGCTGATCGTCGACGGCACCCTGGTCCCCACGCGGGATCACACGGTTGCCGAGCAGTCGAAGAACTACCGGTACTCGACCAACCACCAGGTCGTCATCGACGCCGACACCCGACTCGTCGTCGCCGTCGGCCGGCCGCTGCCCGGCAACCGCAACGACTGCAAGGCGTGGGAACTGTCCGGTGCGAAGGCCGCCGTCGGCCGGACCACGGTCATCGCGGACGGCGGCTACCGGGGCACCGGCCTGGTCATCCCGCACCGCCGCGAACGCGGCCAGACCGAACTGACTGCGTGGAAGGAGGAGCACAACACCTCCCACCACAAGGTCCGCGCCCGCGTCGAGCACGTCTTCGCGCGGATGAAGACCTGGAAGATCCTTCGCGACTGCCGTCTGAACGGCGACGGCGTTCACACCGCGATGCTCGGCATCGCCCGACTGCACAACCTTGCCCTCACGGGATGACTCCCGCCCCACACGAGACCACCTTCAAGAGAGGCCCAAGGAAGATGGCTCCCCACCTCGCCGGCTCGGAGGATGCTCAGTCGAGACAGAACTCGTTGCCCTCGATGTCCTGCATCACGATGCACGACTCGTTGGTGCCATCGGCAAGCAGCGTTCGCACGTGTACCGCGCCGAGCGCGACAAGTCGTGCGCACTCGGCCTGGAGCGTGGCGAGGCGCTCCTCACCCACGAGCCCGGTGCCGGCCCGCACGCAGAGATGCACCCGATTCTTGACGACCTTGACTTCGGGAACGCGCTGGAAGAGCAGCCGCGGGCCCACACCTGAGGGGTCAATGCAGGAGAACCATTGCACCTTATGCTCAGGCGGCAGCGAGCGATGGTAGTCGTCCCACGTGTCAAACCCCTTCGGCACCGGCGATACGACGTACCCCAACACCTCGCACCAGAAACGAGCGATGCGCTCAGGTTCTGCGCAGTCAAAGGTGACTTGGAACTGCTTGATCGATGACATCGGCGCACCATAACAGGGGGGCTCTCTTGCTCATTCACCGGTGTGGGTCCGCATGTTGTCGGGAGGACGGCCCCTGCCAGCCGCTGCTGCGTCGTGCGGTCGCAGGGGGTGAACCGACGTCGATGCCTCCAAAGGGTTTCTCGCCCTTCCGGACCAGACCGCGGCCACGGCCCTTGCCGCGTTTCCCGACGGCAGTTGCCGACCCGGGGCCGCACCTACGGAGACGACTCCTCCCGAGTGAGGACGGGAACCGCACCCACCCCGAGCCGTGCATGCCCGCAACCCCGCCAGGCCCTTGGCCACCTTGGACATCAGGTGATCAAACCGGACAGCCCGAGAGAACGACGCATCCCCGGCGGCGTAGCCCACCGGTGGGACCCAGGATCCGATCCCGACCAACCACCCTCATGCCAAGGATCAGTTGCGGGACAACCCTGAGGTAGGAGAACGTTCTCTTGGATGCGCCGCAGGGAAATAGGCATCCCAGCCCCGGAGGACCGGATTGACCGACCGCAGCACCTCCTCCAACGAGAGCGACGTCGTACTTCGCCCCGTCAGTTTCTTGATCTTGTGCATCACGCCGCGAAGAACGCGAACAGCAGTCGGCCGGGCCCGCTGGGGTCGTACATCCCAGGCAGGGGCCCGGCGAGCATCTCCAGGACCAGGCCGTGGGCGGTGAGGTGGTCGGCGAGCGCGGTGAGTTCGGCGGCGTCGCGGCCGAGGCGCTTCATCTCGTACACGGTGAAGATGACGCGGCAGTGCGGGGCGTGGGCCTTGATCTGGCGGGCCAGCGCGAGCGCGGCCTCGAACTGGGGCCTCACGCGTACCCGGGTGCTGATCTTCTCGGAGAACACCTTGTCGCGCGGGATGCCGTGCTTGGCCAAGGCGTCCAGCTGCGACTGGAGTTCCTGGGTGAGCGTCGAGCACCTCGCGTACCCGATGCGGATGTCGGCGGTCGGGGCGTCCGGCGCCAGGGCGAGCAGGACGGAGGTGCCGGGCCGCCACGGCCGGCCGGGGCCCGCGGTCGGCGGGCGTCGGCACCCGCAGGAGCTTGGCGAGCCGGGGCACCTTGGCGAAGCGGCCGGTGTGGTACGTGCCGGCGACCACGCCGGAGCGCGAGCGGCACGACGATCCCGGTCAGGCGGTGCAGCGCGGACAGGGGTGGCGCTCGACGTCGTCGGCGTCGCTCGGGGAAGCCTCTTGAGGGGCCGTCATGCCCCCGGATGCTGTCACAAACGATTCTCAGAAGTACCCCGAACCCACCTTTGAGTGAGAACAAGTTCTGCGAACCGAACGGGCGCTTCGCGATCTCCGTGCAGCCGTTTCCGATCTTGCTCGGGCAAAGGAGCGTTTATGAGAACCAGCGCACGGAATTCGTAACCTCCGTCTCAGGATGAGTCTCCGTAGCTGGTGGCAATGGCGGCGGCGCGGTTGCGTAGGGAGGTGCGCAGCGACTGCGGGGCCAGGGCTTCCGCGTCCGTGCTGAGCTGCCACAGCGCCCATTCGGCGTGTCGTGAATCTTGGAAGGTCACCTCCAGCCGCAGCCAGCCGTCTGCGTCAGGTTCTTCTGCGCGGACGGCCAGCGCGGTGTCCAGCAGGTCCTCCCGCCGCGCCGGGTTCACCCGTACCAGCACGGTGATGTGGTCGCCGCCGGAGAGAAACTGCGCGGAGCGTTCCCGCCAGATCCGGTCCAGATCGACCCGGTTTGGTCGCTGTGCCGTTTCGGGGAGTTCCTGGGCGGCCAACACCCGCGACAGCCGGTAGGTGCGGTCCGTGCCAGATCTCGTGGCCAGCAGGTAGCCCCGGTCGCGGACGGTGACCAGGCCGATCGGGTCCACCGTGCGCCACTGTGGTGTCTGGCCTGTGGCCGCGTAGTGGATGCGCAGCTTGTGTCCGGCGAGCACCGCGCGCCGGACCTCGATCATTGTGGTGTCGGGTACCTCCTCAGTGACCAGCCGACGTGAGAGCAGGTCGGTCTCCGGGTCGACGAGAAACCGCTGGGCCGCGTCGCTCGCGGAGGCCCGATGGCTTTCGGGCAGCGCGTCGACCACCTTCCGCATGGCCGAAGCAAGCGCCGAGCCGAGGCCGAACACCTGCTCGCCGCGCCCCGATCCGGCGGTAAGCAAGGCAAGGGCCTCGTCGTGGTTCAGACCGGTGAGCTCGGTCCGGAAACCGGGCAACAACGCGAAACCGCCGTGCCTGCCGCGTTCGGCGTAGACCGGGACACCGGCCGCGGACAGTGCCTCGATGTCGCGCAGCACGGTGCGGGTGGATACCTCCAGCTCCCGGGCCAGCGTGTCCGCGGTCAGCCGACCGCGCTGACGCAGCAGCAGCACCAGCGAGACCAATCGGTCGGCACGCATACGAGAACTCTATCGGAATACATGACCAAGGGTGTCGTGATTTGTTGCGAGGCTCGTTAACACGACGTCGAAGCCGGCAGCTACCGAGCCGATGGCCGTACGCACTCCCAATGAATCGAATGGAGCTGATGTGGCAGTGGAACGAATGGCGGTCAACCCGGTGACATGGTCTGTGGAGATGGGATTCAACCAGGGTGAGGTCGTCTCTGGGCACACCCGGACCCTCTACATCTCGGGGCAGACCGCGATGAGCGGCGACGGCAAGCCCCAGCATGACGGTGACATGGCGGCGCAGTTGGAGCTGAGCATCGACAACCTGGAGGCCGTGCTTGCCGAGGCCGGCATGTCTCTCGCGAACCTCGTCCGGCTCAACGTCTACACGACCGACGTCGATCTGCTCTTCCAGCACTACGGCGTGCTGGCTGCGCGGTTGGGCGCCGCCGCGGTGGCGCCGACCACCACGATGCTCGGTGTGACGCGGCTGGCGATCCCCGGCCAGATGGTCGAGCTTGAGGGGACCGCCGTCGCGTGATGCGACTTCACCGCCTCTGCTACTCGTGCCGGTTGAACCGGCACGAGTAGCAGGCAGATGGGTGATTTCCCGTGCTCAGAATGGCGACAATCGGCGTCTATGGCCTCGACGGCTACGTAGCCGGGACCGTGCGGTGGTCGACCTGCGCGGCAGACACACCGAGGAGCTGGTCGAGCGCAGGCCGGCCCCGACCGAACCGCGCAACGACGGCCGTCAGACGCCCTACCGCGGGCATCCCGAGTTCGATGCGCAGCACGCCACCGCGACGTGCTGCCGCACCTGCCTGGAGCGCTGGCACGGCATCCCCGCCGGGCGTGCGCTCGACGACGCCGAGCAAGGTATCCGTGACCTCGAAGGAGGACAGCCCACGCGGGTGCTGCTGGCGAAGCTCGTCACCGACGCCATGGCCGACATCCCAGACGATTTGCCGCCCGACTTCGCCTGATCAGGCCGCTGTCCCGAAGCCCTCCGCTCGCAGGTCCTGGTCGCGGAGCTGGGTGAAGTCGACATCGAGCTTGGGGTCGTACGCCTCGGGCTGGATGCCGAGTTCGTGGGTGGAGTACTCGCCGAACCGCTTGATGTGCTCGGTCAGGTACGGCGAGATGTGGGCCAGACCCTCGGGGTCGATCTCCCAGCCCTCTTCCAGGAGCTGACGGACGATCTCCGCGATGTCCAGGGGCGTTGTGAAAGATCACCGCACCGCTTCTCTGAACTAGCGATAGCCCGGGCGAACGGGCGGGAGGGAAGATCGTGATTCTTTCGGCTCGCCTCGGGGCCAGGAACTACTGTCGCGAGCATGGTCGAACACGATGCCCTCAGTGCCACCCGCGAGGCTTACGACGCTGCTGCCCCCACCTATGCGCAGCTGTTCCGCGACACGCTGCGTGACAGTCCCCTGGACCGCGCGATCTTGGGTGCCTTCGCCGAGGTCGCAAGTGCGAGTGGGGACGGTCAGGTCGCGGACCTGGGGTGTGGACCTGGCCACATCACCGCTTATCTGGACGAGCTGGGACTGGCGGCGTTTGGCGTTGATGCCTCTCCTGCGATGATCAAGTTGGCTCGACAGGCCTATCCGGACCTGCGGTTCGACGTGGGCTCGATGGCCGCGTTGAACATCGCTGACGGCATGCTGACCGGCGTACTGTCACGTTGGTCCATCATCCACACTCCGCCGCAGGAACTCCCCGTCATCCTGGCGGAGTTCCACCGTCTGCTGTCACCTGGCGGCCACCTTCTGGTCGGCTTTTCGGCCAGCGGTGATCCTTCTCACCCGACGCAGGTCTTCGATCACACGGTCGTGCCGGCCTATCGGTGGTGGCCTGATCACCTCGCCGCGATGCTGCGCAAGTCCGGGTTGGCCGAGGTGGCCCGGATGGTTCGCGAGCCTCAGCCCACCGACCGACGGCAGTTCCAGGAGATTCAACTGCTCGCCCGTAAAGCCTAGGCAGGGGCTGCCCGACCGAACGCATGAGCGCATCCAGCCCTGCCGGAGGGGGAACCGTCAGGCTCCAGGCGTCGATTCATGATCAGGGCTCACCGCCGTTCGAGCTCCGATTTGGTCGAGCGAGGGGACTCCGAGGAACACCTTCGATGACATGCGCTCCTGGCGGGCATCGAGCTGGGCGATCTTCTCTTCTGCCCCAGCGAGGCTGACCCGCAGCCCTTCGACCTCGCCGAGCCATCCTTCGCGTTCGGCCTCGGCGACGCGGGCAAGGAGGTTGTCACGGATCTCGACGAGCCGGTCAGGCTGGGCGGGGTCAGGACAAAGCATCGGGCATCTGACACAAGCTTCTCTGAACTAGCGATCGCTACTCGAGGCTCTGGGTAAACCGCTGGCAGCTGGGTCCTCGCCGGGCAAAGATGCAGCCATGCGCTATGCCAACACCGACCCCGAGCTCATGGACCTGGTCCGACGATTCGTCACGCCCGGCCGGCGGTACCTGCGGCTGGGTGGAAGCTCGCTGCGGTTGAGCGGGCCTGAGCGTGACTTGTTCATGAGGGAGCTGGTCAAGGCTGCCGGGGAGATCACTCCCGCTGAGCTCGGCGTCCTTTTCGAAGGCGGTTGGCGAGAGCGTAAGACTGCCTCCTGGCTGGTTGCTGTAGCCGGCAGGACCGAGTTCCGCAGCCGCATCGGCGAACTCCTGCTGGCCAGCGAAGGCCCCGGCGGCGGGGCCTACTGCATCACTCTTGCCACCTTCGGCACCAGCACGGACGCCGATCTGGTCTGCAGATACCTTGATCGCTGCTTGCCTCAACCCGACCGCGTCTACGACCAGATCGTCGCTCTCAGCACACTGCTTCACCTCGATGCCGTCCTTGGGACCGAGCGAGCATCCCCATACCTTGCCGCCGGTGGCCTGTGGCAGCACTGGACCGATGCCACGCCGAACCTGTTGCGGGATCCGCAGAAGTACCGGCAGGTCGTGGACCAGCTCTGTTCCTTCGCCAGCGAGTGCGCTGAACTCTTTGCCAGAATGACCAGGCACTGAGCCCCCCGACTTGACCACTGGACGCCGACCGTTTCGGACCCCTCAGTAGAGTCTGGGCAATGACAGGAAACCAGGGCCGCTGGCCAAAGATCGACCAGGATGGTGGCATCGAGGACGTGACACTCCTCATCCTGGAATGGCTGGGTGAGCAGGGCGTGAACGCCATGATCAGAGTGGACGCCGAGAGGGTGGCCGACAACGCGCCGGCGTGGACGTTCGCCGCCAGTGGGGGTCCCTTGGAGCATGGCATGCGTGCTGGTGGGAGGACTGTGCAGCAATGCATGTCCACAGCCCTGTCCCAGCTGCGCGAGGCCGGGCTGTCGGTTCCGTTTTGATCTTCGTCTTCGCTCGCTCTGGCTTCGATCATGACGTTGGTCTCGGCGTCCCAGCGGTTCCTCCGGACCGGCTGAAGCCCGGCATTCCGAGCTGGACCGCAGCCGACTGTCTCTCGGCCAGTGCGTCGACCTGGGCGAGCTTGTCTTCGGCGCCGGCCAAGCTGACCCGGAGTCCTTCGACCTCGCCGAGCCAGCCCTCTTGTTCGGCTTCGGCGATGCGGGCGACGAGGTTGTCGCGGATCTCCTCCAACCGGCCGCGCTGGGCCGGGTCCGGCCGGAGGAGCGAGCAACGAATGCAAGCGTGTTCATGAACACAAGGGCTTGAAAAGGCACGAGCGCAGGTGCCGATGGAGCCCGGCCAGCTATTGGGGACAATCCGGGCTGGGAAGCGCTGCTGAGCGGCCATCGCGCGGGTGAGTTGAGGCTCCTTTCCAGCGGCCGGTGTGCGGGAGCCGGCGCTCGCCGACAAGGTGATGGTCACCGGGCACCGGCTCCGAACAGCACATCGAGACTCTCCGGCCGGTAGTCGGCTGCCGGAGGCGGGGCAACGCGGGCGGCTGCCTGCCGCGTCTGTTCCGATCTGCCGGGCCTGGGACTGCTTGTACTTCGTCCCCACCCGCTGGCGCACCTCCGTACGCTGCCGCTCAGCGGTGCGGCCCGTCTCGTACAACGGGAGCGTGACCCGGACCGTGATTGCGCAGGCTCCGCAGCCCGGTCGCGATGATCGGGACCTTCCCGTCGTAGTGATGGCGGCCGCCGCGCTGCCGCTCCCCCGCCCACAGGCACAACGGGCCGCCGATCAGCAATTCCTCGGGCGTGTAATCGAGAATCGCCTGGAACAGCACCACGCGGTCCTCGGCACTGATCAACTCACCTGGGCCGGAGCGGGACTTGACCAGCGCCGCCAACGCCTCCGGCCCAGGGCCCGGTGCTTGCGCCACCAGGTCCCCACGGACCGCTCCGAGACCCCGAACACCTCGGCCGCCTGCCGGTAGCTTCGCACCCGCCCCTACGCCAGCGCGGCCACCACCCGCAGCCGCACCACCTCCTGCGCGGCAGGCGACAGCCGCCGCGCATCCCCCAGCTCGATCACACACCCTCAACGAGCCAGGCAACCAAATCGTGCGGCCACATCGAGCCGCCGCCTGGCTCACCGCTCGGCTGCCGGAGCGCGTGGTCGCCGCCATAGGAACCGCTCGCGCGGCTCAGATCCAGCCTTGTTGCCAGGCGTGGTGGGCGGCGGCGTGGCGGGTGGGGGCGGCCAGCTTGGACATCGCGGCGGAGAGATAGTTGCGGACCGTGCCCGGTGCCAGATGGACCTCGGCGGCGATCTCGGCGACCGAGGCGCCGGTGCGGGCGGCGCGCAGGAGCTGCAGTTCCCGGTCGCTCAGGGGGCAGTCGTCCTCGGTCAGCGCGGAGGCTGCGATGTCGGGGTCGACGTAGCGGCGGCCGGCGGCGATGTCACGGATGATCTCCGCCAGCCTGGCCGCGGGGGTCGTCTTGGGGACGAAGCCGCGCACGCCGACGGCCAGGGCGCGGCGCAGCACCGCGGGCCGGGCGTGCCGGGTGACCATGATGATCTGGGTGGGCAGTTCGGTCCGGATCTCCTCGGCGGCGCGCAGACCGTCGGTGGGCGGCATCTCCAGGTCGAGCACGGCGATGTCGGGGCGGTGTTCGCGGGCGAGCCGCACCGCGTCGGTGGCGGTGGATGCCTCGGCCACCACGGTGAGGTCGTCCTCCAGCGCAAACAGGGCGGCGAGGGCGCTTCTGAGGAGATCCTCGTCGTCGGCGATCAGCAACCGGATCAACACGCCGCTCCGTTCGCCGAGGCCGGCAACGACGCCAGGACTATGAAGCGGTCGCCGTCTCGGCCCCACGTCAACTCGCCACCGGCTGCCCGCAGCCGCTCGGCGAGGCCGCGCAGCCCGGTGCTCTCCGCGGCGGCGGAGGGCTCGTCGGCGCCGTCGTTGCTGACCCGCAGGCGGGCGAGGCCGCTGGTGACGCGGTAGTCGACCTCGGCGTGCCGGGCGTGGCTGTGGCGGAGCACGTTGGTGGTGGCCTCGCGCATCACCAGGCCCAGCAGGTGGCGGGTGGGGCCGACCAGGTCGGCGGCGACGGCCGCGGGGTCGAGGGTCATCCGGGCGTCGATGTCGGCCGCGGCCAGCACGCGGGTGGCGTTGGCGATCTCTTCGTCCAGTGTCGTACGGCGGTAGCCGTGCACCACGGCCCGCGTGTCGCGGAGGGCGTCGGCGGACAGGCGCTGCACGTCCCTCATCTCCTCGGCGGCGCGCGCCGGGTCCAGCTCCGCGAGCCGCGCCGCCAACTCGCTCTTCAACGCGATGATCTGCAGGTGGTGTCCCTGGATGTCGTGCAGGTCGGCGGCGAACCGCAGCCGCTCGTCCTTGACCGCCAGCTCCGCTTCCAGCCGCCGCGCCCGATCCAGCCGCCCCGCGACGTCCCACGCCCAGAGGGGGCCGAGCACCATCCAGACGGTGAAGGCGATCAGCGCAGCCGGGAACAGCGCGGCGTACGCCAACTCCCCGTCCCCGGCGGCCAGGCTGACGGCACCGCCCGGCAGCAGCGCGAGGACCACCGCGCCGACGATCAGCAGCCGCCTGCGGCGCGGCGTGAGGTAGGTCGCGCAGATCGCCACCGTGACCGCAGGCGCGACCGCCCACAGTGCGTAGTTGCGCCGGACCAGCGGGAGCGCCGCGAGCACGACCGTGGCGACGCCCGCGGCGAGCAGCCAGCCCATGGGCGGGCGCGCGGGATGCGGGTGGCCCGCCGACGGCGCAGCCAGCCATCCGCTGAGCAGCACCGCACTCGCCACGGCCTCAACGGCGAGAGCCGCGACGGCCAGGGTGCGGGCCCAGAGGGGCACGTCGCCGTCCAGGATCCAGGCACCGAAGAACACCACCAGAAAGCACACCGTGGTGCCCGGCACGGCCCACCAGGTGTAGCGCCGGAAGCTCGTCAGCCCCGTCCCGCGCTCGCTCGCTCCGTCACTCACGCGGCCATTGTCGCAGCAGCGGGGCGCGCCGACCGTGTGTCGTACGACTGGTCTCCGCATGACAGATGTCATGCGGAGACGTGACAACGCCACACCCGGACGTGCTGCTTCGGCACTACTGGCGGCTCTCCCGCTCGCGCAGGCTGAAAGGCGTAGAGATACCCCGGCCCTGTATGTGAGGAGAGCGTCATGCAGGCACAAAACGACACCAGGCTGACACACGCCCAGGACGCCGCGGCCCGTCCCTCCGGCAAGGCTCACGGCGGCCACGGCTGGTGGCACTTCGCCCGCCACTACCTGGAGATGGTCGTCGCGATGGCCGTCGGAATGCTCGTCCTCGGCGCGGTGACGCGAGGCGTCCTGGCGCTCGCGGACGTGGAGTTCTCCGCGACGCGCCATCCCGAACTGGCGTCGTTGGAGATGGCGTTCGACATGTCGGTCGGCATGGCCATCTGGATGCGCCACCGCGGCCACGGCTGGCCGAGCACCCTCGAGATGTGCGGCGCGATGTTCGCCCCCGCGCTCGTGCTGTTCCCGCTGCTCCGGCTGGGCGTCGTCGCGCCCGACTCGATGATCACCCTGGAGCACCTCGCGATGCTCCCGCTGATGCTCCTCGTCATGCTGCGCCGCCGGAGCGAGTACGGCGGCTGACCCCGCACCCCTTCCTCCTACGCCTTACGCCCCAGGAGACGCCATGACTGCCAAAACACATGCGACGACGCCGGTCACGACCACCGGAGCCGCCTGCGCAAGGCGGAGCCCGGCCCAGGTGCTGATGCGCCGCTGGCCCACGGCACTGGCCCTCGCGCTCACGGTTCCCGACCTGGCCATCGGGGACGGCTCGAGAGACACGAGCGGCGCGGTCGCCGCCTTCGGGGAGGCCCTGCCCCTCCTGCCACTGCTGTACCTGATCGTCAACCAGCTCGGGAAGCCCCAGCTGACCTGGCCCGTGCTCGGGGCCGGGCTGGCGACCATGGTCGCCCTCCGGGCGCAGGGCGCGGTCCCGCCGTCCACCGTCCTGGTGACCGTCGCGCTGATCCTGCTGATCTGGGGCACCGTCCGCGGGACCCCGCACGGTCGGACCGTCTTCGGAATCCAGACCGCAGGGGCGTTCATCTTCTGCGCGCTCGCCCTGGCGGGACTCACGGTGAACCCGGACCTCGGCCGCCATCTGGTGGCGGCCGGTTGGCTCCTCCACGGCGTCTGGGACTTCGTCCACCTGCGGCTGCGCAGGCTCGACGGGATCGTGTCCCATACATTCGCCGAGTGGTGCGGCGTCGTGGACGTCCTGATCGCCGTCGAGCTGCTCCTCCTGCCATAGCCCTACGGTCGTCCAGGTCGGGTCACATCACCCGACGGCGAGACCGAGGTCTGCCGGAGCGCCCTGCCAGCGACAGACCTTCGGCCGGCCACGCGCCGTCCGCTCACGCCTGCCTCAGCCCTCGTCCGGGGTCAACAACAGGAACTGGCTCACGATTCAAGCGTCGCCGACAGTCGACCGTAGCCCAGGCGGTGGCGGACCGGATTGGGTTCGAGTGCCTGTCAACGGACAGCTTCGCACGGCATCCGGGGCGGCCCTGGCGAACACCGGAGCGGGACGTGCAGCGCATGTCGCCGAGCATCAACGTAGACGAGATCAGCGAACTCGAGGCTGGCCCAGAAGACCCCCGGGGCGGGTTGTAGAGGTAGGCGGCTCGCAAGCCAGACCGTAGGGGCCAGACCATGTGTGCCGATGACCAGAGTCTGGTGCCGGGCAGCGGCGGTGCGAGGTCACTGATCTCGAGTAGTTGTTGGGACATCTTCAAGCGTTGGACGGTCAGCCACTGGCCGACCACGTCGGGCCCCGCATGGTTCCGGCGTTGGCGATCCGCCTCTGTGGTGACAGCAGCGGTTGACCTTCGTCAGCGTGACGGCGCGACACCGGCTGGCTGGACCACAGCGTCCCAGTCGAGGTGGTGGCCATAGACTTCTTCGGTGTACTTGCTGTTGGCCGCGGCCTTGAGGATGAGCGGCATGACGCTGTCGAGGAACAGGCGGCCCAGCGGGCCTGCCGCCTTGCTGTTGTTGATACGGGCGGCCTGTTTGACGATCTTCTCGACCCTCGGTCGGCGCAGGTCGACGAATGTGGTGAAGGCGTCCGCATAAGAGGATGTGTCGCGCAGGCAGCGAGCCAGGATGACGGCGTCCTCGATGGCCAGCGAGGCGCCTTGACCGGAGCTCGGCGAGGGGGCGTGCGCGGCGTCACCGAGGACGATCATCCGGCCGCGATGCCAGGCGGGCAGGCGCCTGAGCAGGTGGACAGGGCTGGCCTTCATGATGTTGTCGCTGCTGGTGGCTTCGATGATGCGCGCCGCCGGTCCCGCGTCATCCGTGAAGGCCACGACGAGTGTGCGCCTCCACTCGTCGCTGCCGATGCGCTCGACTTCGCCGCGGGCAGGTTCGACCGCACGCGGTACGTTGGCGAACCACCAGACCTCGCCGTCAGGGGCGACGGCGTAGCCGAAGAACGCACGCCGCCCGAAGATCATCGTGTAGGAGCCCGGCTCGGCGTCGACCGTGACCTCACGGGTGTAGCCGCCGAGGCTGACCAGGCCCGCGTAGGAGGGGGCGGGCGCCTCGGGGTCGACCGTCTTACGGACGGCCGAGTGCACGCCGTCACAGCCGATCAGCAGGTCCGCGGTGGCAGTGGTGCCGTCGGCGAAGGTCGCGCGGACAGCCTCCCCCGTGTCCTCAGCGCTGACCAGGCGTTGGCCATGGTTCACGGTGATGCCCCTGCGCACCGCTGCCTGGTGCAGGGCGCGGTAGAGGCCCGCCCGCCTGATGGTCATGGACGGTGTTCCTGCCGCGGAGCTGATCCTCGAGACGCCGAGCCGCTTACCCTTGCTGCTGTACAGGGTGATCTGCGGTGTGGCGATGCCGGTGCGGGTTATCTGCTGGTCGGCGCCGATCGTCTTGAGCGCGTCGATCCCGTTGGAACCCAATGTGAGGAACACGCCGGCGTCGTCGGCTCCCTCGGCGTGCGCCTCGTAGATGACGGCGTCGATGCCGGCTTTCTGCAGTGCCATGGCGGTCGCCGGTCCGGCAATCCCGCCACCGATCACCAGGGCGGTAAGGCTCATGGTTGTCCTGCCTCTCCTTGCCGGTGGAAAGCGGCCCACATCGGGCCCCAGTCGTTGTCGATCTGCTCGATGAACCGGGTGACGAAGGCCTGGTCGGCGTCAAGGAGTGCCAGGCGGTACTCCTCCTCGACCAGGAACAGCGGATGGATGCCCGCCACTACGGTGTCGTCGATCAGCTTCCGGTTCTCGGCCCGCTGCGCGGCCAGGCGCTGTCGGCGTTCGGTTAGCAACTCGACCACCTCACTGGGGTCAAGCGCGGCGATCAGCGCGAGTGCCGCGACGAATCGGGGGTATTCGTGGGCGGGCTCGGCCACCAGTTCCCGCAGCCAATCATGCAGTTCGAGGCGTCCCTGGCCGGTGAGCGCATAGACGGTCCGTTCGGGACGCTGTCCCTGCCGGACCGTTTCCTGCTCGACGATGAAACCGGCCTTGGCGAGCTGCTGGAAGACCATGTACAGCGACCCGTGGCTGAACTTGATGCTCCGCGAGTCGCCGTGGTCGCGCATGGCCCGCGACAGCTCGTACGGGTGCATCGGCCGCTGACTGAGGTACGACAGCACCGCCAGCCCCAGCAGATTGCCGACCGCCCGCCTTGCCATATCCCTCTCCCCTTCGTCAGCAACGATTATCCATCTTCAAATAGTCAGTATCAACTATATGGAGCGGAGCAATTGTCGTTCCTGAAAGATCAGTTGAGGTTGCTCGGGCAACGGGAGCCTCGGGGGGTTGCCCGGGTCGAGGATCGTTGTGATGAGGCGATAGACGCCCTCGTGGCCGGCGATGGTGTACTCCACCGGGCCCCAGCCGCAGAACTGGCCGCCCTCTACGCCCAGCGATGGGAGTTCGAGTCCACCCTCGACCACATCAAGACCCACCTCGGCGGTCCCCCACCTGGTGCTGCGTTCACAGCACCCTGATGGAGCCGAGCAGGAACTCTACGGCTTCCTTGCTCGTCCACCACGCCATCCGGTACCTGATGCACCAGGCCGCACAAGAAGGCGATCACGATCTTGACCGGATCTCCTTCACCCGCTCACTGCGCGTCGTGCGCCGCCAGGTCACCGACCAGGCGGCGTTCCCCCCGGCAGACTCGCCCGCGCGGTCAAAGCGTCCGCCGGAGTGGCGCCGGCGGCCGAGGACCATTAGCCAGACCGGTTTCGGGGTGCGGTCGCCCGGCAGGCGCTCGACCGTCAGCCGCATCAACGTGCCGTGCAGGATGGGCAGTTCCTCATCCGCGTGCTCCAGCCAGGTGCCGCGGTGGGTGAGTCTGGGGTGCATCCGGTCCCAGGCTGTCGCCTCGGCCTTGCCGTAGCGGGTGGTGTCCGTGGAGGTGGTGACGTCGGGCTGGTGCCCGGTGTCGGGCTTGGCGAAGGTGAGGACGCCGCCGTGCCTGCGGGGCCGCCCGCCCTTCGGCCCGGAGCGGGCCGTACCGGCGTCGCGGAGCATGACGCGGTCCGAGCGCAGACGTCCCACCAGGACGACCGGCAGGTCCGCCAGGGCGTGGGAGAGGTAGGCGACGTCGTAGCCGCTGTCCATGACGATCAGGATCTCGGGGTCGCCGGGCCGCCAGTGCCCGGCCATGGCCAACCAGCCGACAACTTCGCGGAGTTGACCGGCAGTGACCTGGGGGGCGTCGTCCGCCTGGCCCAGGCGGACCGCGTCCAGGAGAGCGACCCAGGAGGTGCGGCCGGACTCCAGGGCGGCGACGAAGGAGTACGGCCAGCCGGGAACGAACTGGTCGCTGCTGCGGTCTCCGCGTCCGTAGACGTGGCAGAACAGCCGCTCGTCGCTGGTCGGCGCATCAGGTCGCAGCCCGTGCGACACATCCACAGCGAGGACGATCCGCACGTCCTCCGCCCTCGGCAGCGGCAGGCCGGCCAGGGCGCGACGCAACCGCGCCGGCTCCAGCCAGCCCCGGTCCAGGGCCGCATACAGCGCGCCGTGCCCCCGCCGGTGCTCGGCCGCCAGCGACAACTCGACCAGAGTCTTCACCGGCCCGTCCGCACACAGCACCGCGTCGGTAAGCTCGAAGAGCGCATCCGCCCGCTTGTAGAGACACTCGTAGAACTCGACCCGAAAGCGGGACAACAGACCCAACGCCTCGCCTGCTGGCACATCGACGGGCAGACTCATGGGCAGCGGCCGTTCTCTCGCACTTCGTTACTCGACATCTCGAAGCGTGGAGAACGGCTGCCCTACACATACCCGAATCCCGCTGATCTCAGCAGGTCGAGTGACCAGCGACGTTAAACGTCAAGCTGAGGCATCGACAATATTTGGTGCTTGCGGCTGGCGTTAAAGTCACCAGAACGCAGGGGCGATCGCAGCCGCGCACTGACAGCGGGCGGATTCGTCTCAGCTTCACAGCCCTGCCACCCACGCGTACGCCCGTCGCGCCGCGGGGGCGCAAACACCTCTCGCGATAGGACAACCAACGCCGCGCCGTCTCTGCCCGCGCGGCTCCGCGTCCACCCAGCTCCTCAGCCGACTGGCTTCGTTCACTTCAACCGACAGCGTTTGTTCCTGGGTTCCGGCGGCGTTCAGTGATCATCGGCACTCTGGATGTTCACGGGAAACAGCGGCAGCGTCTTGGTCGTCCCGCTCGTCGACCTGCTTCGCAGATCGACGTGATCGTTCAGCGAAAAAGGAGCCGTGCTGTCTGCGGCAGAGGTGACACCATGCGGTGTCATGGCAAATGACATCACCAGTGCGTTTCAGGCGGGCCAGACGGGGCTCATCGTCCGGATCCCGGAGGCGGAGCCGTCCGTCCGCGGGTGGCGTGAACGGCTCGACCCCTCAGCCCAGGCCGGGGTTCCAGCCCACGTCACCGTGCTCTTCCCGTTCCTCGATGAGAGCCGAATAGATGCGCTCGTCTGCTCCGCTCTCGCGGACGTGCTGGGCAGCCACCAGGCCTTTGACCTGCGGTTCGAGAGTTGTGGGCGGCTCCCGGAAGTGCTGTATCTCGTCCCCGAGCCTGACACGCAGTTGCGGCAGCTCACAGAGGCGATCGCTGATCGTTGGCCTGAGGCTCCGCCGTATGCCGGCCGATTTGCCGAGATCGTGCCGCACCTGACCATCGCTCAAGGCCAGGAAGACGCCGTCCTGGAGGAGATCGAGGCCGACCTCGCAGGCAGGCTCCCGTTCACGTCTCACGTCGCATCGGTTGAACTGATGATGCACGACGGCGTGAAGTGGCAAGAACGGGCGTCGTTCGCACTCGGAGAATGAAGCAGGTCATGAGGCTTGGCTGGTCCGCTGCCCCTTAGGTGACAGCGGCCAGCGTGATTTCCCCGTGTACGGCCACTTAGCTCGGTGACTGCGGGTGATGAGTAAGGGCCGACTCGGAGCTACGGGGAGTGAGTGGTCACGTAGACTCGCTGGCCATGGACGACCGTGTGCGGGGCAGCTTCGAGGTGAACGGGCGCAGACTCTCCTATCTCGATTTCGGCGGGCCCGGCCCGGTTTTGATCGCTCTGCACGGGCATTTCAGCGAGGGCGCGGATTTTGCTCCGCTGGCCGAGCGGCTGGACTTCCAATGGCGTGTGATCGCGCTCGACCAGCGAGGGCATGGCGAGTCCGATCAGGCCGCCGACTACGAGCGCAGCAGCTACGTCGGCGACGTCACAGCCTTCCTCGACCACCTCGGGCTGGCGGAGGTCGCACTGCTCGGTCATTCCCTTGGCGGCGTGAACGCCTACCAGTTCGCCGCCCGGCATCCCGACCGCGTCACCGCGCTCATCGTCGAGGACATCGGAGCGGTCTGCGACATCGACCTGACCTTCGCGAAGAACCTGCCCGACCGAGTCGCGACCCGAGACGGGCTCGTCGGAGCCCTGGGCACCGCCGCGCCGTACTTGGAGGTGACCTTCAGGGAGCGAGCAGAAGGCTGGGGCTTCTCCTTCGACGCGGCCGACACGGTCCGGTCCCAGCAAGCACTGTCCGGTGACCATTGGCACGATTGGCTGAGCGTGCGATGCCCGACCCTGCTGATCCGGGGCACGCGCAGCGACGAACTGTCGGCCCCCCACGCCCGCGACATGGCAGCGAAGCGATCGATCCGTCTCATCGAGCTGCCCGCCGGACACGTCGTTCACCACGACCAGCCCGACGCCTTCGCCGAATGCGTCCGGCGGTTCCTAGCCCCCGTCGACAGCATCACCACCCCATAGCTCGCTGGCTCTGTCGCGCGGATCGCAGTCGCCATGCCTGCGCGGATCGCCCGGGCCGATTGTGCCATTACAACCAGTGACAATCGCGGCCAGTTGACTCCCCATCAACTGGCCGCGAGCGGGGAATCCCAACTGGCCGCTATCACCCTTGGGGCAGCGGACCAGCAGGGGGCACCAGTCAGCTGACTGCAGCGTGCTCGGCGCGTGCTCGGGTGCTGGCGAGACGGTAGGAGTCAGTTCCGGTCTCGATGATGGTCCCGTTGAAGGTGAGACGGTCGACGATGGCCGCGCAGAGGCGGGAATCGGTGAACGTCTTGGCCAGCCGCCGAACGAATCGTTGGAGGCGATGGCGACGCTGTTCTTCTCCTCGCGTTCGGTCAGGACCTGGAAGAGGAGTTCGGCGCCGCGGCGGTCGAGTTCCATGTAGCCGAGCTCATCGATGCACAAGAGATCGACGCGGCCGTAGCGGGCGATCGTCTTGAGAGCTGCTTCTCGTCGGCGGCCTCGACGAGCTCGGGCCTCGCGGCGCGCCCGGCGTTTGGCCCGCCTGGTGGCGGAGCGGGTCTGCTTCGCCTGCAACTCGGCCCGCTTGCGGGCGTGCCAGCGCCGGTAGCGGCCAAGACGGCGGCCCTGGTAGTTGTCCCCGTCGGACGTGGTGGCGAGGTTGGCGATGCCCCGGTCCACACCGATCCAGTCCACCGGGTCGGTGTTGAGCGGGGCCTCCGGGATCTCGCAGGTGGCGATCAGGAACCACATGCCGGCCCGGTGCACGAGATCCGACTCGCCCCGCCGGTATTTCTCGAGCATCGCCAACTGGCCCGGGTGCCCGGTGTACCGGACGTTCTTGATCCGCCCGGCCACGGTCCAGACGCTCACCGTCCGCGCGTCGTGCTGCCACGACAGGATCCGGTCGTCGTAGGGCTGGGCCGCATCGGGGCGGAAGACGACCGGCTTCGACTCCGCACGCCTGCGTCGCCTCGACCCGTTTGGGCCGAGGTTTCCCGCCCGGATGTTCCCCCGCAACGTGGCGTAGGCGTCCACAACCTTCTTCACCACCCGCACGGCCGGCTGGGCAGCGAGCCCGAACTCCGACTTCAAGCGGGCGTAGACGAGCTTCTGCAGCTCGTTGCGAGAGGTGGTGCCCGTCTCGTACGCGACCACCGATACCGCATCAGCCGCCCGGTTGCACACGCGCAGGGTCGCCGCCAAAGCCGCCGCCACCTCCGGCGACGGCAACAGCTTCACCTGCACCACGACCTTCACCCCTTCAACCTAACCGCCACCACTGACAACAGCCGAAAGCACAGGTCACGACCAATGCGCAGAGATCTCCGCCGCTCCGCGGCTCCGCTCCAAGGACCCATTCCTCCCCGGCCTGAAGGCCGGGGCATCCTGGGAGAAGTCAGGTGAACTTGCCGGCGGAGCGGGCCTGTTCAAGTGCGGTAGCGCCGGGGAAGGCCCCCGGCTTGCGGATCAGAGCCTCCAGGTAGTGGTCCAGATCCAGGCGGCAGCCACCCTTCGCGATCAGACGCTCATGCCGTGCCACTTCCATGTTCCGGTCGTAAACCACCAGGTGGGAAGCGTGCAGCACAACCCGGACCCGCTTGCCGATCAGCCGGACCGGGACCGAGTAGCGGTTCGTGCGGACCGCGATCTGGCTGTAGCGGTCGACCCTCGGACTGAAGAGCCGGCCCGTCTCGAAGGACTCCTCCGGCAGCGGCATCAGCAGCGGCCGCTCGGTCTCGAAGTACTCGTCGATGGTCCGCGGCCGCGAACCGATCCGGCGCCGCCCGTCACGCAGATCCCAATGGTCGACGAGTTCGTTCAGCTCAGCCAGCGAGTCGACCTCGGGCACCGGGATGAAGTGGTTGCGGCGGAAATAGCCGATCTGCCCCTCCACCCCGCCCTTCTCGTGGGCGCCCTCGATACCGGGCCGTTCAGGAGCCCTGGCCACCCTCGGCATGCTCCCCTGGCGTCAACAGCAGCCGCTGATACCCCCGGCATCTGCCGGTCGCGCCCGGGTGCGTAATGCCCCAGGCGCCCTCGTGGCTCAGCCCACGCGCTCGGCCTCGTGGGAACGCGCCCCTGTTTCGCCCCGGGCACTCTTCCGGCCGCCACCTCCGCATGCCAGCCATCGTCCGGCTGGCGAGGATCAGAGGGCTCACTTAGCGTACAGATGAGCCAGCAGCACGGGAGGCAAAATGGAGGATCTCAAGTACAAGATGATCATGGCCTTGGCCGCGGCGGACCTCGGGGAGCCTCTCTGCGAGCAAGTGGCCGGGATCTGCGCCGAGATTGCCGACCAGCACTGCGCTCAGCTCCATGTCCGCTCCTCCGTCGACCACGTTCCTGAGATCCCCATTCCGAGCCTTTCGAGGGCCAAGCTGTGACCACTCACATTCCTGCTGACGGGGGCCAGCGTTGACTTCAGCCATGCAGCCGACCGTCGATGTACGACGCGGCCGGGAACGTTTCAAAACAAACCTGTCCTGGCTCGAGTCCAAACATTCCTTCTCATTTTCCCATCACTTCGACCCGCAAAATACCCATCACGGTCTTCTGCTGGTCAGCAACGACGACATCGTCACAGCAGGGACCGGTTTCGAGACTCATCCCCATCAGGACATGGAAATCGTCACTTGGGTGTTGCAGGGGTCTTTGGTACACCAGGACTCCACCGGGCATTCTGGATTGATCTACCCTGGTCTGGCTCAGAGGATGAGTGCGGGAACGGGAATTCTGCACTCGGAGAAGAACGACTCCTGGCGCCTGGAGGGCGGGAGCACCCATGCCGACCCGGTGCACTTCGTGCAGATGTGGGTCGTACCGGACGAGGCCGGGATCCCCCCGGGATACGAGCAGCTGGAGATCGACGACGAGCTCCTGCGCAGTGGCCTGACCACAGTCGCCTCCGGCATGGACAAGCACTCCGACACCACCGCCATCCGCATCCGGAACAAGTACGCCGCACTGCATGCGGCCCGGCTCTCGGCGGGCGGCTCGGTCGCACTGCCCGAGGCTCCCTTCCTCCATCTGTACGTGCCAAGAGGCAAAGTCGTCCTGGAGGGCACAGGAGAGCTCCAGGAGGGGGACGCAGTGCGCTTCACTGCAACCGGCGGCCAGCGCATCACGGCCGAACAGCCTTCAGGCGCGGAGATCCTCGTATGGGAGATGCACGCCACCGTCCGGGGCTGGTAGTGGCGCACAGGCCACTCAGCAGGTGACCAGAGAGCAGCGGTACTGCGTAGCGGCAGCAACGGCAACGGGTCGGAGCCCGCCCGCGCACGCGTCGCGGGCGATATCCCAGCCCGTCAAGGCCAGCTCCGCTGGAGGGCGGCGCAGGAAGGTCAGGACGGTCGCGCGTGCCGGACCGGAGGCGGGAGCGTGGAACCAGATGTTCCACCTGACCTCGCCGTTTCGGTTGGGGCTGGTCCGGATGCTGGCCGACACGCGAAAGTGCCTTCCTGAGCTGGGACGATGAACCTTGTCCAGGGGTTTGACCGTCGCCGGCGGAAGGCGACACGAGGTCGCGTGTGTTGAGTCCCGACACCGCTACCTTCCTGCCCGACTTTGCCCCGACCCGTATAGGTCGGGGTCAGTGACGCGTCCAGAGGACCACGGGCGCGGATGACCCGGAAGAGCGCTACTTGGCCCGGGGCGCGGTCTACCGGGGTACAGCAGAGCCCCCCACGGCCCCTGCCACCAACGCGCCTCGCGTTGCGGCCCTGTCCTGCCCATACACCGGCCCGTAGCCCCCTTGGGCCGCGTATTGCAGCGGCAGGCGAAGGCCCTGGGCGATGACGTCCGAGGCCCCGGTGCGAACCGGCACGCCTTGGAACACCAACCGGTCCGGATGCCGCTTGCGTCCCGGATGCCGGGGCCGACGCTCGGCCTTGGGCAACAGCGGCTCGATCACCGCCCACAACTCGTTTCGACATCCCACGGCTTCGTCCGAGCCACCCCGCACCCCCGGATCATCAGTCCCGGAGTGATCCAACCACCTCGAAGATCATTTCGTTGGCCTCGCCGTTTCGGTTGGGGTGCGGCCGAGGGGTTGGGCAGAAACGCAGAAGTGCCTTCCTGAGCTGGGACGATGGACCTTGTCTAGGGGTTCTGTCGTCGCCAGAGGAAAGCACTTTCTGCGTGAAGCATATCGGTTCGCGGCCCCGGCTCGTGGTGTCCACTGACGGGTCGGGGGTGGTCAGGCACGCCGGAGCACGTTTGCTGGCGGACCTCGCCGAAGCGACCGGGCTGACGGCGGCGTATCCTGGAGCCGATCATCGAGGGCGACCCCCGTAAGACTCCCGCGCAACCGACCGACTACCGCAGCTGACAGGACAGCAGAACACCCGTGAGCTCCACGTTGATTCGCTTGATCGAGCCCTCCGACGGCCCCGCACTCGCCGGCCTGCTCTCCCGGGACAAGCAGGCGTATGCGCGCTGGCTGCCCGCGAGGCCCGCAGAGTTCTACACGCCCGACGGGCAAGCCTCGGTCATCGAATCCCTTCTGGCCTCCCATGGCAAGGGGCTCGCGTGGCCCGGCGTCGTGGTCTCCGACGAGACCGTCCTCGGGCAAGTCAACATCAGCTCGATCCTGCGCGGCCCGTTCCAGAAGGGATTCCTCGGCTACTGGGTCTCTTCTCTCTACCAGGGACTCGGGCACACGAGCCGTGCCGTCGGCCTCGCGCTGCGGATCGCCGAAGATGAGCTGAACCTGCATCGGCTGGAGGCACACACCCAACTGGAGAACCTCGCGTCTCAGGCGATCCTCCGCAAGCACGGATTCAGTTCCTGGGGCATCGCCCATGACCACTTCTACGCCGACGGCGCATGGCGCGATGAAGTGTTCTGGGAAAGGAAACTGACCGGCACGCTCGCCTCCTAGCCTCAATACCGGGACTCTGTTGGTGATGTTGGTGGGGTGCTGACACCTGGGCCGGCGGGTGCTTCTCCGGTGGGAGCGGGGCGGTGTCAGCGGTGGGGGGTGGTCGCGGTGTCGTTGCGGCCGGAGAATCGTCAGAGGATCCCGGTCAGGGCGGTGCGGACAGCGCGGGCCGCGTGTCCGAAGGGCACACCGGCGATGCTGATCAGGGACCGGTTGGATGTGCTGTTCGAGGATGAGGAGTTCGCCGGTCTGTATCCCACGGACGGCAGGCGGTGCCTGTCGCCGGGGCAGCTGGCGCTGGTGTCTGTGCTGAAGTTCGCGGAAAACCTCTCCGACCGGGCTGCGGCGGACGCGGTGCGGACCAGGATCGACTGGAAGTACGCGCTGGGCCTGGAGCTGGACGATCCCGGGTTCGACTACTCGGTGCTGTGCGAGTTTCGCGCCCGGCCGGCCGAGGCCGGTGCCGCCGGCGGGCTGCTGGAGGTCATGCTGCAGCGCCTGAAGGAGGCCGGCCTGCTCAAGCCCGGGGGGCGGCAGCGCACCGACGCCACCCACGTGCTGGCCGAGGTCCGCTGCCCGGACGGACTTGACCCTCGCCCCAGTGCCCAGGGATTGTGCGGTGCAACTCGCCTGGAGGGACTAGCGTGTTGTCGCACTGTGGTTCGTCGCGAGTTCCAAGGGGGTGTCCGGTGCCGGACGCGGTTTGGGTCGGTCTGGCGGAGGCCGTGCGCGGCGTGCGCGCCGAGCTGCAGGCGGCGATGGCTCAGGGCCGGGGAGAGCCGCTGCGGTTCGAAGTCGGTACGGTCGAGTTGGAGTTCGCCGTGGACGTACGCAAGGAGAAAGCGGGGGATGCGACGGCGAAGGTGTTTGTCCTGTCGTTGGGCGGCAAAGCAAGTAACGCCACGGCTGACTCCCACCGATTGAAGATCACTCTGCAGCCGACGGACGCCCAGGGCAATCCGGCCAAGGTAAGCAGTCGGATCGACGAGCTGCCCGCCGAGTAAGAACCGTGGCAGGGGCGTGGTTCGACCGTCGTCGCCTGGCCGAGGTATGGGCGGCACGGCCGGCCGGCGACGGCGGGGCCTCCTTCGGGACAGGGACCTTGGTCGCCGACCGTCTGGTGCTGACGGCCTGGCACGTCGTGGCCGACGAGTGGGGCCGACCGTACGAGCGCGTGCTGGTCCGGCTCGTCGGCGGGCGGCTCTGTCCGGCAGAGATCGAATGGGCGGATCCGGCGGTTGACGCCGCTCTGCTCACTGTGCCGCTTCCGAGAACGGGAGGGCCAGACGGCTGGCGCGTACCGGATGGTCTGGTGCCGGCGCGGTTCGGGCGTCTCGTCGGCCAGGGCGTACGGGTGGCCTGTCAGGCGACCGGGTTTCCGGACAGCCTCACGCCGACGGGCACCGACCGGGAGATCGACCAGGTCGACGGGCACATCAACCCGGTGGCGGGCTCGCGTACGCACCAGTACCTCATCACGGTGGCACACCACCCCGACCACAGCCGACCGGCACCCGATGCCCGTCGCGCGGGCTGGCACGGCATGTCGGGGGCGGCTGTCACCTGCGGACCTCTGATCACCGGCGTCGTCACCGAGGACACGCCCGGCTTCGACTCGCGCCGCCTGACGGCCGTACCAGTGCATGTGCTCGCACGGCAGCCCGGCTTCCGGGGGGCGATCGAGAGAGCCGTCGGCCGGCGACTGGTCCTCGAACCGGTGGAAATGCAGGACGTCTTCACCCCCTGGTATCCGGCCCTCGCCCCCGCCTCCCCTGCCTCTCTACTGCGGCCCGAGTACGAGATCGTCGGCTTCCGCCCGCGTAGCGAACTCAGCACTCTGCTGGAGTGGTGCCATACCGGACCCATCCTGTCCGGCCTGCTGATGACCGGACCCGGCGGGCAGGGCAAGACCCGCTTGGCCCGCGAAGTCGCTTCCCGACTGGACACCGAGGACTGGGCGGTGGGGCTGATGGCCCAGTCGGAACAGCTGCCGGCCGAGCATCTGAGGGCGCTCGCGTCATCGGCATGGCCTCTGCTGTTGATCATCGACTACGCCGAGACCCGCACAGCGTTCGTCACGGCACTGATCAATCACCTCGCCGTGTACCCCAGTGGGCACCCGGTGAGAGTGCTGATGCTCGGGCGGACGGACGGCGACTGGTGGAAGCAGGTACGCCGCGACGTAGCGACCACAGCCGCGCTGTCGCCGCGCCCCCTGCAGCTGCCGCTGCTCGAGGCCGCCGACGGCGCTCTGCTGTTCGATGCCCGAGAACAGGCACGGCAGCAGCTCTCTGCGGGCCTTGCCCGGATTCCCGGGTACTCCACGGCCACCGTGCCGGGCACTGCGAAGGACACGGCCCCCGAGGCACGTCATGCCCTGACCCTGCACATGTCTGTGCTTGCCGAACTGCTCTCCGGCAATGGCGTGGCGGGAGAAAGCCCTGAGGACGTCATCCTCAGCCATGAGCATTCCTACTGGAGCCGCACCGCCCACCATCACGGACTGGGCTCCGAGCAGCAGCGCCTGACCGCGCTGACCACGGCCCTCCTCACGGGAGCCGCGACCCGGCCACAGGCTGTCGACACCCTCGCTCTCGCGCCCGGTCTACGCGACACCCCGGAAGACACGCGTCTGCGCCTCGCCACCTGGATCCACGACCTCTACCCGCCCGATGCCCCGCGTGTCTACTGGGGCACCGTGCATCCGGACCGACTGGCCGAGCACCATCTCGCCCGGGCACTCTCGGACCACCCGGAACTGCTCGACGCGGTCCTGCCACACATCATTCACGATCAGGCCCTGCACGCCCTGACCGTACTCACTCGGGCCCTCGCGCTACCTCTCCCGACGAACACCCTCGGAGAGCGGCTACAGAACTTGATCACCGCGCATCCGGCGACGCTCGCGCTCCCCGCGATCACCATCGCACCACAGGCCCAGACCGCGGGGCCGCTGTTGGAAGCTCTGTACCCCATCTGTACCGATCCGGACCTGACGGAGGAACTTCGCGACGACCTGTACGCCGCGGTCCCCGACCAGACCCAGCGTCTGGCCGATCACGCCCTCACACTGGCCGGCCGGCAGGTCGACCAGTACGCCAAGGCGCCGGCCTCGTACGCGTGGTGGCGAAGCCTGCGCCGCCGCGGGGACACCAGTCGCAACGAGAGACTCGCCGTCGCACTGGACAACCTCTCGACGCGACTCGCCGAACTGGGCCGGTGGGAGCAGGCGTTGGAGGCGAGTACGCGTGCGGTGAAGATTCGCGAGAAGTTGGCGGCCGCGCGCCCTGAGGTGTTCCTACCGGACTTTGCGG
>NZ_JBSFDW010000038.1:27461-84800 GCF_053594115.1 Streptomyces sp. NPDC001970
CGGTGTCATTGAACAATTTGTCTGCGGATCTGGCCGGAGTGGGCCGGTGGGAGGAAGCTCTGGCGGCGAGTACGCGTGCCGTGGAGATCCGCGAGAAGTTGGCGGCCGCGCGCCCCGAGGTGTTCCTACCGGACTTTGCGGTGTCATTGAACAATTTGTCTGCGGATCTGGCCGGAGTGGGCCGGTGGGAGGAAGCTCTGGCGGCGAGTACGCGTGCCGTGGAGATCCGCGAGGAGCTGGCGGCCGCGCGCCCTGAGGTGTTCCTACCAAACCTTGCGGTGTCGCTGAACAACCAGTCCAACCGCCTGGCACAGCTCGGGAGGAGAGAGGAAGCCCTCGCGGCGATCGGCCGCGCAGTGGCGATCCGCGAACGGTTGGCGACGGCGCACCCGGATGCCTTTCTGCCCGACCTCGCGGTGTCACTGAGCAACCGCGCCGTCAGGCAGAACGAGCTGGGCCGGCGGGAGGAGGCGCTGACCTCAATCACCCGCGCCATCGGCATGCTTGAGACCCTGGCGGCAGCGCGGCCCGCCGTGTTCGGAAACCTTCTCACCGAGTGCCGAGAGCATCAGGCCGCGCTGAGTGGACCCGAGCGACGGGTCCGTCAGACGGCCGTCGTGGTCACTGCCCCTCCCCGTAGTCGAATCCGCTGAGGTCCGCTTCCGGCGGCGGGCGTGTCCTGCCGATCACGAAAGCCATATGAGGGCGGCGATCAGGGTATGTGATGCCTGGCAAATGCCGGCCCATCTGGCGAATCGGATGGCCAGGTCACGCCACGGACACGTTGGCGCGGATGCGGCGGGCTGCGGTACGCAGGGCCTGGTGGCTGGGCGGGGGAAGCATGCGGGTGTCCGGTGATGCTGGTTTTCGAGGTGAGGTGCTGTGTCGGCGCGCGGGAGCTGGCAGGTGCAGGCGGGGTTCATCGGCCCGGGGTGGGAAGACGCCGCGCCTTGCCACCACGGAGGGCTGGTGGTGGTCGCGCTGAGGCGGTGGAGAGGGGGCTTGTCGGTGTGGTGTGTGGAGACGGCGTCGAGGCGTGCCTGTAGCGCTGGTGAGAGAGGGCCGTGGCAGAGCAGGGTCAGGTGCACTGCGCTCGAGCACACCGCCCAGGCGGAGGCGGCGGTCCGCCTCGGGCACCGCAGCGTTTCCGCGGATTAAGAAGCCCTGGTGATTGCCGTGTTCGTTTTCTTCTGTTGGACCGCACAGTGGCCGTCGCGTGAGCATGGACGTCACAACGACACCGCATTACGAGGAGCAGCACGACATGAAATGGGTCTCTCTCGGTTCGACCGGGCTTCGCGTTTCCCGCATCGCTTTCGGCACCTGGCAGCTGGGCGGGCAGTGGGGGACGTTCGACGAGGACCAGGCCATCGGCGCCATCCGGGAAGCCCGTGAGCTCGGCATCAACTTCTTCGACACCGCTCAGGCCTACGGTTTCGGCGCTTCGGAGCACGTCCTGGGCAAAGCCCTGCGTAAGGAGATCACCGGGGACAGGGACAGCGTGGTGATCGCCACCAAGGGCGGCCTCCTGCCGGGGGGAGGGCGGGACGCGTCCGCGGCGTACCTGCGTCAGGGCGTGGAGCAGAGCCTGCGCAGCCTGGGAGTCGAGACCATCGACCTTTACCAGGTGCACTGGCCGGACTCGAAGGTTCCCGCCGTGGAAACGGCAGGCGTGCTGCAGGAGCTCGCCGACGAAGGCAAGATCCGCTTTGCCGGCGTGTCCAACTACGACGTCAAGCAGATGGCCGAGTTCGCCGCGGTACGCCCGGTGGACACCTTGCAGCCCCCGTACCACCTCTTCCGACGCGGCATCGAGGCCGAAGTCCTGCCTTATGCGATCGAGCGCAACGTCGGCGTTCTGGCGTACAGCCCACTCGCCAGCGGTCTGCTCACCGGCCGGTTCGACGAGAACACCACCTTCGAGGAAAGCGACTGGCGAAGCCAGGCCACTGCGTTCACCGGTGACACCCTGAAGCGGAACCTGGCGGTCGTACGGCTGCTGGCGGAGTACGCCGAGGAACGCGGGCTGACGGTCAGCCAGCTGGCGATCGCGTGGGTGCTCGCCCGGCCAGGCGTGCACGTGGCCATCGTGGGTGCACGTAGCATTGGCAACATCAGGGCCAGTGCCGCAGCTGCCGACGTGGAGCTGAGCGCTGAGGACCTTTCGCGGATCGATGACCTCACGGCCGACGCCGTTGCCATCGAGGGCGCGACGCCCGAGGGAGTCGTGTGACCTCGGGTAGGAGGGACGCGGCGGTCTCTGACTCGGGACGGCATCGCGGCCGGGCACCATGCCGAACAGTCAGCGCGCGGCCGCTGCCATAGCTCCGGATCCGGCACCGGCCCGCAGGGCACCGGCGTCCTGGACCGTGCGCACGCCGCGCAAAGTGCCTGCTGGGGGCCGATGCACGAGGTGCTGAGGCACGAGAGGCATTTCCGGCCCGTGCCGAGGACGTCCCGCACGCCGTGTACACCCGAGGGGCCGGTAGCACAACAAGGCCACTGGTTCCGTCGGCAGGGGCAGGAGCCCGCACCGACACCGCGAATTGACCGCTCAACGCGATGAACACCGGGGCGAGTTGTCCGGTGGCGACATCATCGGCCGGGGGCTCCCATGAGGCAGCCTCAGCGTCCTTGGCGGCGAGGGGGCCGCGGGCCTCGTCGAGCAGCGCCACCGCCTCGACCAAGGCATCAGCAGCGCTTGGGCGGCGCGGGTGATGTGCCGTTCCTCAGCCACGGGCCACGAAGCAATCCAGATGTCGAGATACCCGAATGTTTCAAAGAAAGGGAGCAATTTACCGTGCAAACCCGCCGCATCGGACCGTTCGAGGTGAGTGCCGTGGGACTCGGCGCCATGCCCTTGTCCGTCGAAGGGCGACCCGACCCGGACCGCGCCATCGCGACGGTCCACGCCGCTCTCGATGCCGGTACGACGCTCATCGACACCGCCGACGCGTATCACGTCCACGCCGACGAGACCGGCCACAACGAGACGCTGATCGCAAAGGCCCTTTCCTCCTACGGCCGGGTGTCCGACGTGCTCGTCGCCACCAAGGGCGGCCATCTGCGGCCGGGAGACGGTTCCTGGACGCTCGACGGAAGGCCCGAGCACATCAAACGCGCCTGCGAGCAGTCCCTGACCCGGCTGGGCGTGGAAGCGATCGGCCTCTACCAGTTCCACCGCCCGGACCCGAAGGTTCCCTACGCCGAGTCGGTCGGAGCGCTTGCCGAACTCCTCGACGAGGGAAAGATCGTCGCGGCGGGCATCTCCAATGCCGGTCCGGAGCAGATCCGCACCGCTCAGGACGTCCTCGGCGGCAGGCTGGCAAGCGTGCAGAACCAGTTCTCACCCGGGTGCCGCGCCAGCCGTTCCGAACTCGACCTGTGCGATGAACTGGGGATCGCCTTCCTTCCTTGGAGCCCGCTCGGCGGCATTTCCCGTGCGCGGCGCCTCGGCGCGCGCCATCTCGCGTTCACCTATGCGGCCCAGCAGCTTCATGCGATGCCGCAGCAAGTGTGTCTCGCGTGGATGCTCGCTCTCTCGCCCGTCGTGATTCCCATCCCCGGCTCCAGCCGTCCCGAGACCGCTCGCAGTTCGGCTGCAGCCGCCGAACTGCGTATCCCCGCCGAGCAGTTGGCGTTGCTCGACGCTTCCTGATCTGGGGCGCCGACGGCCGCATCCGCGCCAGGATCGAGGGAATCCCGAGACGCTGCGCGCCCGCCGTGGACTCGGGGGTGGCGGCGTGACGGCGTCCCGCACACGGGTGGACATCATTGTGGGGGTGAAGGTGGTGGGGCGGGCGACGAGTGTGCGGGCCGCGCCGACGTTGGCCGACACACCACCGCTCAGTCACATCGACTGGTCGATGGCCCGCTGCCCTCCACTGCGTCGGGGCGTCCGTGACGGTCAGGTGATGTGCCGCAGCAGAGCGGCGACTGCCGGGGGCGCCTCGCCCCGGGGCCGCACGACCATGACATTCCAGTGCGGTGCGTGGCGTTCGATCCGGCGCACGACCAGGTCGGGGAAGCGAGCGGCGATCGACTCGGGCAGGATGCAGACGCCCAGATCATGGCGGACGAGTTCAGCCGCTGCGATGATGTCGTTGACCTCGAACGTCGTGTCGCGCTCGACGAGCGCGGCGCGGAAGGCACGGTCGACCGCATGGCGGATCGCCCAACCGGGGGCGAAGTCCACCATGGGCAGCCGGGCCGCCTCATCGAGTGCGATCTTCCGCTCCGCTCCTGCTGCCGTTTGCGTGAGATCCCGCCGGGGAGAGGCCACCAGCACCATCTCCTCGCGGGCGAGCAGCCGGGTGACCAGCGCCCGCTGCTGCTGGCGGTCGAGGGCGACCACAGCCAGATCCACCGTGCCCTCGCGCAGCGCCTGACGGATGTCGGCCACCGCTGCCTGCCGGAGCCGGACCACCACGCCGGGGTGCTCGGCCCTCAACGCGGCCAAAGCGTGGTGGAGGCCGGCCCAGAGGCCTTGCATCGTGCCGACCGTCACTGTCCCCCGCAGCTGCCCTTGCACGGCATCCACCGCCGACCGCGCCTGTTCCGCAGCCCGCAACGCTGCACGCGCGGCCGGTACGAACGCCTCACCGGCCGGTGTCAGTGCCACTCGGTGGGTGGTGCGGTCGAACAGCCGAGTGCCCAGTTCTCCCTCCAGTGCCCGCACCGTGCTCGACACCGCGGACTGGACCACGTGCAGCCGCTGGGCCGCAGCCGTGAAGCCGCCCTCCTCGGCGACGGTGACGACAACTTCCATCTGCCGCAGGTCCATGAGTACCGCTCCCGACGCTAGGTCCATCTCCTATGGAGATAACAGTCTTCCTTGATTATCGCTCGAAGTGCGGAAGGGTGGGCTACCGGCAGGCGTTGTCCCGGTCACGGAGCAAAAAATCCTGGATTCGTCGAAGGATGTGTCGGTCATGCCCCTGCTCACCACCAGGACAGCCGCGGCTCGGGCCACGAATGCGGAGACAACCCGGGGCCGGGGAAGCGTCGCACGGCGTCACTCGGCCACCCGTCATCACGTGGGTTTCTGGCTCGTCGCCGCGGCATTCACCCTGACCATGGCCTTCTCCACCGTGCCCACCCCGCTCTACCCGCTGTATCAGCGGGCCGACGGGTTCGGACCGTTCGTCGTCACGGTCATCTTCGCCACCTACGCCGTCGGCGTGCTGACGGCACTCTTCCTGGCCGGACATCTGTCGGACTGGTACGGGCGCAGAGCGGTGCTGCTTCCGGCGATGGTGCTCAGCATCGCCTCCGCGGTGGTCTTCGCGAGCTGGTCTTCCGTACCCGCCCTGCTCGTCGCGCGTCTGCTGTCGGGGCTGAGTGTGGGGCTAGTGACGGCTACGGCCACCGCCTACCTGGGCGACCTCCACCGGCAGGCCCGGCCGGATGCCTCTCCCATCCGCGCCAATGCGGTGGCCACGGCCGCCAATCTCGGTGGGCTGGGACTGGGAACACTCGTCTCCGGGTTCCTTGCCGAACACACCGCAGCCCCCCTGCACACGCTCTACTTGATCTTCCTCGGCCTGCTGGTTCTCGGCGTGCCGGCCGTGATGCTGGCTCCGGAAACCGTCCAGCGGCCCGAGCCGCGGCCGCGCTACCGCCCCCAGCGTGTCAGCGTCCCCGACCGTGCCCGCCCCGCATTCTTCGCCGCGGCCGGCGCGGCTCTGATCATCTTCGCGGTCTTCGGGCTGTTCACCTCGCTGGCACCGGTCGTCCTCGAAGACCTGCATGTTGCCTCCCCCACCGTTACCGGACTCGCGGCCTTCCTTGTCTTCGGTTCGGCGGCGCTTGCGCAGATCCTGCTGGCTCACCTGAGCACCCGAGCCCAGCTCGTCGCAGGCCTGGGGCTTCTCGCGTTCGGCATGGTCGTACTGACTGCCGCGGTCTGGATCGGCGAACTCTCGTTGTTCCTCATCGGTGGTGTGGTCTGCGGTGCGGCTGCCGGTACAGCCTTCAAGGGCAGCGTCAGCAGGGTGCTGTCGCTGGCTCCGCCCGAGCGACGCGGAGAGACACTCACCGGGCTGTTCCTCGCCGCCTATCTGGGCCTGTCTGTCCCGGTGCTCGGTCTGGGACTGGCCGCGCAGACATTGCCGGTCCGCGATGCCGTGCTGGTCTTCGCCGCCCTTGTCGCGGTCCTGGCGGGCCTCCTGGCGCGCCGGTTCGCCCGTCGATGAGCAGTTGATCGAACCGCAGTGAGCCGCCGGGCGGACCCCCATCCGCCACCCTCGGCAACAGGACCACGAGGCAGCAGCCGTCCTTGGCGGAAACGCCCGGACCCTTCACGCACTGGCTGCAGGCACAACGGCTCCGGAGCTGTCGCTCTGGGGCCGGGACGGGTCCGCATCAAGAGTGACCCACTTGGTGATCTTCGTCTGACTCTGGCCTTGGTGATCAAGGTCGGGAGGGAAGGTGATCCTCGTGGAGGACTGGGCAGAGATCCGCCGGCTGCACCGGGCCGAGCAGATGCCGATCCGGGTGATCGCGCGTCATCTGGGCATCTCGAAGAACACGGTCAAGCGTGCGCTGGCGGCGGACCGGCCGCCGAAGTACGAGCGGCCGCCCAAGGGCTCGGTGGTGGACGCGGTGGAGGTGCAGATCCGTGAGCTTTTGCGGGAGACGCCGACGATGCCCGCGACGGTGATCGCCGAGCGGATCGCCTGGGACCGCGGGATGACGATCCTCAAGGAGAGGGTCCGCGAGCTCCGGCCGGCCTATGTTCCGGTCGATCCGGTCTCGCGCACGGTCTATCGGCCCGGCGAGCTGGCCCAGTGCGACCGGTGGTTCCCCGAAGCGGACATCCTCCGGGCTATGGGCGAGCGGCCGCCCGCCGGTGCTGGTGATGGTGTCCGGTCACTCGCGGTTGATCGCCGCGCGGATGCTGCCGTCGAAGCGGACCGGTGATCTGATCGACGGGCACTGGCGGCTGCTGTCCGAGTGGGGCGGGGTCCCGAAACTACTGGTCTGGGACAACGAGGCCGGCGTGGGCCGGGGCAAGGTCACCGGCGAGTTCGCGGCGTCCGCGGGCCTGCCCAACTCGGTTCCACACCTCATGCGGTGGGCCGATGGCGGGCCCGGTTCGTGCAGTACCGGATCGCCGGTCTGGCATGCCACGTCGCGGCGGGCCCAGGACCGTGACCGACGACCAGGTGGCCGCGGCGGTCACCAAGACGCTGGAATCCACTCCGACGAACGCAACACACTGGTCGACACGGGGCATGACGAAAGAGATGGGCCTTTCACGGTCGTCCGTGTCGCGGATCTGGCGGGCATTCGGCCTGCAACCGCACCAGTCGGAAACCTTCAACCTGTCGATCGATCCGTACTTCGTCGACAAGGTCCACGATGTCGTGGGCCTCTACCTGGACCGTCCCGAGCGGGCCCTGGTGTTCTGTGTGGATGAGAAGTCGCAGATCCAGGCCCTGGACCGGTCCCGGCCCGTGCTGCCGATGATGCAGTACGGACGTGCCGAGGTTCAGCGGCGTGGCACCGGCCAGGTCTGCTGCTCGGCCCAATCGGCGAACGACAACCAGGAGATGCCGGGGAAGTCGGTACGCAGGGCCGCGAGGTCGACGTGGTAGCCGCTCTCCGTCAGGTAGGTGAACATCGCGGCCATGTCGGGACTGGTCTGCCGCACCAGTTCCAAGGGGATGCTGCGGAAGGTCACGGGGCCACCCGCTGCGTCACCCACGGCTCGTGCCATCTGCGCGGGGGTGGGGTCGTCCCCAGCGATTTCGATGCGGCGACCGATCCATCGACCCGGGTCCGCGACGATCGCGGCCACAACGCGGCCGAGGTCGAGCCGGGAGACCTGCTGGAGCGGCGTGTCCGCCGGGAGCGCCATGGTGATCTCACCGGCGGCGACCTCCTGGAGTGCGCCAAGGGCGTTGTCATAGAAATAGGTCGGCGCGACAACTGTGGCCGGCAGGTCCGTCTCGGTGAGGGCCTGCTCGATACGGGCCTTGGTCTCGAAGTGCGGAATGCCCGTATGGCGGTCGGCGCTCGCGACGGACGCCATGACCAGGTGCGGCAGGGATGAGCGTGCGGCCGCCTCGATGATTGCTGTGCCCTGGGCGATCTCCGCTTCCAGGCCGTCCTGGAAGGGTGTGGTGAGTGCGTAAGCGGCGGTCGCGCCCCGGAATGCCGCGGCAAGTGAGCCGGCATCGGTCATCTCGCCCGGCACCACATCGACGCCCGCAGCGATCAGCGGGCGGACCCTGGCCGCCGCGGGGTTGCGTACCACCGCCCGCACCTGGTGTCCCGCCTTGAGAAGCGCTTCGACCACGGCGCCGCCCTGCCCGCCTGTCGCACCCAGCACCGCGATCGTCATGAGTTCTCCTCGCAATGGGGCCGTTCCTGCTCATGGTCACGGCAGCGTCCAGGTACGGCCACCCTCACCGTCCGAACGGGCGAGCCGACTGGTGGGGGCGGCCGGCACAAACGGGCGAGACGGACTGCAACCGGTTCCGGTTGTCGAGGTGCCTGGTGGCAGTCGCTGAGGCAGCGTAGGGGCGAAGGCTACTCACTTCCAGTGCTCTTCTTGTCGCTCCCTCCGAGGGTGCTCGCCGACGTGCTGGACAGGCGCGCCCTGCTGATCACGCTTCGGTGGTGATGACGGTCCTGAGCGCAGTGCTGATCGTTCTCACCGGGCGGACCTCACGACCCCGGCAGTGCTGATCGCGCTGACCTTCACGATGGGGTGTGGCAGCGCGCTCATCCGCTCGCAGATCCCGCACCGGTGCTTGCGCCCACGCGCGGGCCGGGCGTGCACCACGATCAACGGATCGCTACCGTCCTCGACCTCCACCCCCTCGATCACGGTCTTTTCGACACCGAGCAGCCGAGTCCATATCCTTGAGGATCGCACGCCGTATCCAGGTTCTTCCGTTTCGTTCTTTCGCAAGCCGAAACGTACCTGTGATACGGCGTGTTGCGTTCATCACCCCTGCTCAACGACCCACGGAAGCGACAGGGGGAGCCACTTTTCGAGCGGCACAGGATCTCCGGGCTCTGCGGCCCGGAGGGCCACTCGGGATAGTCCATGGCGACGTGGCGGTGCACAGCCGCCATGCGGTTGTGCTCCTCGGTGCCGGACTCCGAGTCGCGGGAGCGGCGCTCGCCGCTTTCCGTCTCGGGAGCGTGGGGCGCGTCCTTGCCCTGACGTGTGACCGTGGTGAACTCTGATGCTGTCATCGCCGATCGCTGCCTCTCCTGGGCACTGGGCGGGGGAAGCCGTCCCCGCACCGTTCGAGTACAGCCCCGCATCCGCTGCTCCCGCCGGCGTTGACACGAGAATGATGAAATTCCGCTTGTCTTTGACGACACCCATACGCGCAGGTCACTGGCCGTGGGGTGCCACCGGTGCGCAGTAGATGGCGTAGTTGACAGGGCGCTTCGAGCCTGCTGCATACTGTTCGGCGCGACACCTCTTTCGGTGAGGCGTCTGCGCGACTACAAGCCACTGACCCGACGACGTCGAGAGACGCCCAGGTTCAGGACAGGTCTCCTCGGATTGAGGGGTGACCCCAAGTGGCTTCCCGCCCAGGACGGGTGGGGATACGCAGCGCAGTGCTGAAACTCCTACGTGGAGGGTGTCGGCCAAGTGCGGCCGTGGTCCGGGAAGGACTCCGTGCTGCCCTGGGGCGGGCGGCGATGCCGTCGTCCGCGCGGACGAGCGCACCGAGGTGCGAGGTCACGAGAGGAGGTAGTCGGGATGAGTCCCGGCAGTAGTTCGAGTACCCGACCCGCTATCGCTCAGGCTGTCTCCCGCACCTGAGCCCGTAGCGGTGCCATAAGTCCAACTTCACTGTGGCAAAGCCCAGCTGGGTTCCGTTCGGAGTCCTTCCTGCGAGCGGCAGTTCAACGAGTCTGGCTGGCCTGTCCGCATGCCCTCGCCTGTGTCGTCTCTCTGCCGTCACGGGTTGTCCTTCGACGTGCGCGCGGGCTGCCGGATCGCGACCGCCGACCCGCCACGGTCGTCTCACCCGACGCGCACTGCCCCGGGCGTGCCCTCACCCCTGCCCATGGCGCCGTGCGGGGCTGCCGTTGCCTCCGTCGCCATGGCCCGCCGTGCGAGTGCTCGCCGATTCACCGCCGTGACGGCACGGGCTTGCCGCGATCCGCAGGCCTCGGCCGGCCGGTGGCTGCCCCAGTGACGTTCCGTCGATTCCCCGATGCCCGCTCAGGCACCCAGATACAGAAGAGAAGCACCATGCTCACCACTGCCACGCAAGCTGCCGGCGATCTGCTGCGCGACGGCTACGCCCGGATCACCCTCCCCGACGGCGGAGAACGCCTGTTGCACCGAGTACTCGGCGAGAGCCGGCAGTTCTTCGACCGACCGGTCGGCGAGAAGGAGCGCTACGCCGCCGCGGACTTCAACTTCGGCTACCGCCCGCTGGGCCGCGAGTTCTCGGTCAGCGCGGAGCGCCCGGACCTCAACGACTGCTTCACCCTCTGGCACGACCGGCTCGACCTGATCCCGAACTCCGCCGAGATAGCGGAGTTGACCGAGGCACTGCTGGCCTGGCGCGCGTACCTGTCCGCGATCGTCGCGGGCACCGTCGGCGAGGTGGCCGCACAGCTCGGCGGTCACAAGGCGCCGCCGTTCGAGGCGGCCTCCTACCTGCAGTTCAACAACAACGCGGTGGCGGACTCCGACCGCGACCTGCTGCAGGACAAGCACGAGGACGGCCACCTGGTCACTGTGATTCACACCACCGCACCCGGCCTGGAACTGTGGCTGAACGGCGAGGCCTGCCCGATGCAGACCGCGAACGACGAGGTGCTCCTGATGCCGGGCTCGGTCTTCGCCGACCTGACCGGCGGCCGGATCCCGGCGCTCTACCACCAGGTGCGCAACCTGCACCTGACCAACCGCACCGCCCTGATGTACTTCGTCAACCCGGAGCTCGCCGAGCCGATCTACGCCTGGACCACCGAGCCGGACACGACACCGATGGACCTGCGCGAGAAGATCCGCAGCAACCCCTCGATGTTCGGACTCCCGGACGTCCCGGCCCTCTGACCGCTCCCCGCGCCGCTTCGGCCGCCGCGCAGACCCGGCGGCCGAAAGGAAGTCAGCGGATGGCCTGATCAGGCCGGTCAGGCCATCCGCGTTGTGCACCATGGGCGATTGCTTGGGGGTGTGAGTCCCCTGGGGGAAGAGGTGGTGCTGACCCCGAGCTGGAGGCAAGGGCGTCATCGTGAGGTGGGGTCTGGAGGAAGCCCGAGGCGAGACCCGTGCACCGAGGGACACGAACCTGTGCCGTTCAGTAAAGCGTCGCTGCAGGTCGGAGGGCTCTGGTGGTACTCGTAGCCACCTGGGACGATGCCGCGCGTGATTGTCTCGCTGGTGTATCAGGTGACGCGGAAACCGCTGTCCTTCCCGGTCGTACTGTCGCGCTGGCAGGCGGCAAGGACGCAGAGCTACTGGTGCTCCGGGCACGACACCTGCGGCGCGTCCGCCTCGATCACCGCCTGGAGCGTGCCCAGGTCCAGGGCCCGCCACCGTCGCCGCCCCTCGCCGTTGTCGTACCTGGCGCACCGGCGCTCGCAGGTCCCGCACCGTCCCCGCCGGCCCCGGGGGCCGGACGGGCATGCACCACGATCAGCAGGTTCCCCAGGCCATCCTCACCAGCCTCGGACTCCTCGACCTCGACTGCCTCGACCACGGTCTTTGCGACACCGAGGAGCCGAGTCCATGTTCTTGCAAAGCGCACGCCGTACCCAGGTTCTTCCGTTTCGTGCTGTCGCGCGTCGAAACGTAGCCGGGGTATGGCGTGTTGTGTTCATCGGCCCTGGTCAGCGACCCACGGAAGCGACAGGGGAGCCCCATTTCCGTCTTCGTGGCCCCGCAATGGGGTTTTCCCGGCCTCCGGGCTCGGCATGACGTTCCCCCCTGTTGATCGCATGGCCTGGGGTGGTGTCACCGGATCCGGAGGCACTGTCAGACCGCTGATAGAGGCCGGACCACCGGCCCGCCAAGGGGCTTGGGAGGCTCTTCGTCATGTCGATGCCGGCAGCTGGTGCCATGGGCGAGGCCGGGAGGGTTCGACCGAAGGACGCGTGTGATCGACACCAGTGACATCGTCGTCTTCCTCGGCCTGGACGTCGGTAAAGGCGAACACCACGCCATCGCCGTCACCCCGGCCGGGAAGAAGGCATTCGACAAACGCCTGCCCAACAGCGAGCCCAAGCTGTGCGAGCTGTTCGACAAGCTCAAGGCCAAGCACAAAACCGTGCTCGTGGTCGTCGACCAACCCGCGCCCCGCGGACGATGTGCAGCTGCCGCCCCCTGACCGGAACCGTTGAACTCGCCGGGCTCTCCTCTGCAGTCGCTGCCCTGCTTTGTCGTCAGGTCGGTCGCAAGAGTTGCTGAAGAGGAGGCGGTGGGCGATCAGCAGGACGAGGAAGCCGCCGATGGTCGCGCCCCAGGTGGCGAGGTCGAAGAACTCTGTCTGTACGGGCCGGTCGAGGAGCTTCGCGGAGAGCCGGCCGCCGGTGAGGGCGCCGGCAATGCCGATGAGGGTGGTGCCAATGAGGCCGCCGGGGTCGCGTCCCGGCAGGCGGAGCTCGGCTATTGCTCCGGCCAGGAGTCCGAGGATGATCCCAGCTGATGATTCCCGTGATGATGCTGCTTTCTTGCGGGGCCGTGGCCGTTGAGGCGGCCGGGCGGATCAGTGCCGCGTCCTGTCGGTGTGCGGTTGGGGGGCGGGGCGGAGGTTGGTCACTTCGCCAGAGGCGGCCTGGATGACGCGAGGGGCTCCTCCCGTGGGCGGTGCCGGTTCGCCGGCTGCTGCGGGGGCGGGGGCGTCGGTCTTCATCGCTCGCGCTTCGCTCTTGAGGATGCGTGCGGACTTGCCCATGGAGCGCGCGAGTTCGGGGAGTTTCTTCGCGCCGAATATCAGGATGCCGACGGTGAGGAGGATGGCTATCTCGCTGAGGCCGAACATGGTGTTGTCTACTCCCTGGTGGTGGCGGGGCGGCGCGGTCACTCGCTTCTCGGTCGGCGAGCGTCACCTGATTGAGGCGCCGCCTGCGGACGGACAGGCTAGAGGTGGGGAGCGATGGCGGGCATCAGGTCCTGGAAGGTGCGGCCGTTGGCCGGTTCCCCAATGGCGGACATGTTCCAGCTGCCGCCGGAGCGGTGGACTTTGGCCATGATCTGGGCGGTGTAGGAGCCTCCGCCGGAGAGGGTGTATCGGGCCAGCTCCTGGCCGGTGTTCTCGTCGATAAGGCGGCAGAACGCGTTCTGTACCTCGGCGAAGGTCTGCCCTGCGAAGGAGTTGACGGTGAAGACGATCTGGTCGACGTGCGCGGGCAGACGCACCAGGTCCGCCAGGATCGACTCGTCGTCCCCTCCTTGGCCGGCGCCGCCGACGAGGTTGTCTCCGGTGTGGCGGACCGAGCCGTCCTTGCTGACCAGGTGCTGGAAGAACACCACGTCCACCGGCTCCTGGCCGGCGAAGAGCACGGCGGAGGCGTCGAGGTCGATCTCGCGGGCGGTCAGTTTGGCGAGGAAGCCCTTGCGCGGTGCGGCCTGCCAGCCCAGCCCCATGCGTACGACGCTGGGCGCGCCCCCGCCATTCTTCTCTAGGCTGATCTGCTGGCCCTTGGTCAGCGTGACTCCCACGGGTTTCCTCCTGGTACTCGGGGGCCGCGTGTGGCGGCCCAGTGCCGCATTGGGGTGGCGCGCCCAAATCTACAGCACTGTAGAAGCGGGTGGCAGTGGGCACGCTTCGACACGTCAGTGCGCTGTCAGGCAGGCCGGTGAGCGCAAAGGTCGCACTTGTTGGCCTCCGGTGGAGGCAGCCGCGCGCGTGTCGCGGGCTCCGGTCGCCGGTCACTCTGCGGTGCCCCCGCTGCGGCCAGGTAACAGGCTCCCGCAACCCACGGAAGGGGTGTTCAGTCCTGCGACGGGGAGGCGGGGCCCGTGAAGTCCGGACCCGAGAAGTCGGGGCCGCTGTCGCCGAAGCGGGCACCCCGCTGAGCAGGAAGGGCGGGTGGAGGCACCTGGGGAGCGGGGAGATGCAACTCCCTGCGCAGAAAGGGAATCAGGCCGCGCTTCAGCAGGGCGCGGCGCCACGCCTCGTGGGCCTGGGTGAGGGCGGGAATCTCCGTCCGCGGGCTGCGCGATGGGGTGCGGTGCCGCGCGGCGGTGATCAGCAGGGCAGCGGCTGCGACGAGTATCGCGAGGGCGGCAACGCCTGCGGCCGTCCAGCCGACATGGATCAGCGTGTCGGCAAGCGGTTGTTGGGTGCCGGCCAGCCAGAAGACGTGGCCGAGGAGGAGGAACACCGCCGCTGCCGTGGCGGACACGAGAGGTGTGAGCACGGCCAGGGCCGCCAGCAGTCCGCGTCCGCCGTCGGGCCGGGTCGTGGGTGCCGAGGTCTGGGCGGCGGCCCGCAGATCAAGGAGGGCGGTGTACTCGGCCGAGGCTTCGGCTGCGATGGCGTCGGATGCAGCGAGCGCCCGGGCGTGCATCTGTTCAGCGGTGACCGGCGCGGCGGGACGGTGCAGGGCCGCGTGAATGTCGGGAGTGTCAAGCGCCTGACGCAGCGCCTGCTCGAAGTCGGCTTGGTCCACAGCCTCAAGGCGGGCAGGTTCGTTCATAAAGATTCCGCGATCGTGTGTTGGGGCGGGCGCCGGTGTCCTTGCGTCGCGTGGATGCTTGGCGGCGGGAACGGTGGCGGCGATCGGGCTGCGGGCGGGCGGGCCGCAAGGCCCGGCCCGCCCTCGGGCGTCTGTTGGGTCAGACGCTCACGCCGAAGTCGGCGGCGATGCCGGCCAGGCCCGAGGCGTAGCCCTGGCCGACGGCGCGGAACTTCCATTCCGCGCCGTGGCGGTAGAGCTCGCCGAAGACCATGGCCGTCTCGGTGGCGGCGTCCTCGGACAGGTCGTAGCGGGCGAGTTCGGCGCCACCGGCCTGGTTGACCACGCGGATGAAGGCACCTCGGACCTGGCCGAAGCTGTGGCCGCGGCTCTCGGCATCGTGGATCGAAACCGGGAACACAATCTTCGTGATGTCCGCGGGTACAGCCGCGAGATCGACCTTGATGGTCTCGTCGTCGCCCTCGCCCTCACCGGTGAGGTTGTCGCCGGTGTGCTCCACCGAGCCGTCCGGGCTCTTCAGGTTGTTGTAGAAGACGAAGTGCTTGTCGGAGGTGACTTTGCCGGAGTCGCCTATCAGCAGGGCGCTGGCGTCGAGGTCGTAGTCGGTGCCGGTGGTGGTACGGACGTCCCAGCCCAGGCCGACCAGGACGGCGGTCAGGCCCGGCGCCTCCTTGCTCAGCGAGACATTGCCGCCCTTGGCGAGGCTCACACCCATGTCGCATCCCTTTCCTTCCGAGGGCCGGGCGTGCGTGCCCGGCACACCGAGTGACAGAACCTCAAATCTACAGCACTGTAGAAATCTCTGGGTGCTGCTTGCGCAGGCAGGCGGGCTACCCCCTGCGCTGCCTGGGCGGCCGATCGGTAGCCCGCCGCGCCGACGGGTCATCGAGCCACCGCATGTCTCGTCCTGGCACGCCCCGGAGGCCGCTGTGGCGGCCCACGGGTTGACCGCGAGGCCGGGGCGCCTTGAGACCGTTGAGGCATCGCAGGACGAGACCCTTCGGTCAGGCGGAGGAGTCACCCGCGCAGGCCGGAGTAGCCGGGCCCGACGGTGAGCGTGACCGCGCCCGGCTCGGCGTTCGGGTCGGCTTGCGGGGTGGCGGGGGTTTTCAGGCGGGCGGCCAGAGCTGCGGCGCGTTGCTCGAGGCCGGGCGGGTAGGTCACAGTGGTCGTCGCGGCGGTCTGGGGGGCGTTGCCGGTGCTCATGACCGTGTAGCCGGCCGTACGCAACTTTTCGGCGGCCCGGGCGGCCTGGCCGGGCGTGCCGGTGCCGTTGAGGACCTGCACTCTGATCGTGCGCGCCGGGACCGGTTCGTCCGCGGTCAGCTGATCCTTGTCGACTTCCTGGTCCTTGGCCAGGGCCGTGAACAGTGTCTGGGCCTGTGGGTATTGCCAGGAGATGTTGGCCTTGTCGGTCGGGACGTCCAGCTCGCGCGGGTAGTTGGGGACGGTGAGAAGGGTGAACCGGTCCCTGGGGATTGCCTGGAGGCTGGACGCGATGCCGTACAAGGGCTTGATACCGGCCAGGGCCGGGTCGGTGGTGAGTGACGTGGTCACCGCATCGAGGAAGTCGTACAGGCTGCCGGGGCTGGTCAGCTTCTGCTGGGCCTTCGCGGCCAGGGCCTGCATGAATTCCTGCTGGCGGCCTATCCGGCCGATGTCGGAGCCGTCACCGACGCTGTAGCGGGTGCGGACATAGCCGAGGGCCTCCTCGTCCCTGACCGTCTGGCAGCCGGCCTCCAAGCTCAGGCGCGCCTTCCTGTCATGGATCGCCGTCTCGGGGCAGACCTCGATGCCGCCCAGGGCGTTGACCATGACCTTGAAGCCCTGGAAGTCGACCGACACGAAATGGTCGATACGCAGTCCGGTGTTGTGCTCGATGGTCTTGATGGTGCAGGCGGCCGCACCGCCGACATCGCCCTTGGCGCCGCCGATGGCGAACGCCGCATTGATCTTGAAGTGGTGCGGGGCGGACTGCGTGCCGTCACCGCGATCGCAGGCGGGTATCTGCACCCATGAGTCACGAGGCAGAGAGACCACGGTCGCCCATTTCCCGTTCGCGGCGATGTGGAGCACCATCAGGGTGTCCGACTGCATCGTGTCCAGGTCTTTGCCGTACTCGGCATTCGCGCCGTCGCGGCTGTCCGAGCCGACCACCAGGATGTTCTTCGCGCCGGGGCTGAGGTTGACCGGACGGTCCCCGCCGATCTTGTTGTCGACGGCCGTGGCCTGGATATTGCCGTCCAGCTGCTGGTACAGCCACGCGCCGGCCCCGCCCGCGCCGAGAACCAGTACGGCGAGCGCACCGCCGGTCCAGGCCAGGATCCGGCCGCGCCGGGTCAGCCGGGCCTTGTTGCTGCGATGCCCCTGGGCGCGGGCATCTCGTCCGCGGCGGGCGCGGGATGCGCCAGGCTGCCTGTCCACTTGTCTGTACCCTCCGCGGCCCGGCCCGACGGGCCGTACTCCCTGGTCCTGATCTCGCCCGGGCCCCCGGTTCCGTGACGACGGAGCCAAGAATCTACAACGACGTAGAAGATGATGGAACGCAGGGGCATCGTGACCTGTGCGACAGCGCCCCATCCGCGCGACGGAGAGGACAGGCAGGTGGACAACAACCGGGACGAGCCTCCTCTGAGTCCGCCCGCCCGCAGAGGCCCGGGCGAGCTGGAGGCGAGCGTGCTCGCCGCGCCAGGACGGGCGTACGGGCCGGTCATGGCAAGCTGGGTGCGTGAGGAGAGCGGCCCCGCGCTCGCCTGCACCACGGTGATGACCACGCTGGGCAGGGTGCAGGTCAAGCAGGCCGTGGTCCGTCACCGCTTGGGCCCGCTCATATGGGTGCAGTGCCGTCGTCGACCGGGCGGGACTGGCCGCACTGCGGATGCACCGGGTGCTGGATGGGGAGAGTTAGGCCGTGCTGAGCCGGTTCGTCGCCGAGCTGTCGCCGGATGAGGAGCACTCGCCGCGGATCCGGCTCGGCCGCGACGGACCGCGTGACACAGGCAGCAGTCCGGGCCGCTGACGGCGCTCTACCCCGACGGCGGTTGGCCTGCGACCACGTCAGCGACGTCAACACCGCGGTGACAGCGGACGACGCCCACACGACGATTCAGTACGATGAACCACCCCGCATCAGCAGCGGGCCAGGAGGCGGGAGGTTGACGGGCATGACGGACCAGAACAAGGGCGGCACCGACCAGCATCCCCGCCGACGAGGCCAGGGCGAACTGGAGGCGCAGGTGCTCACGGCGCTGGGCCAGGCCCCCGGGCCGGTCACCGCCGCCTGGGTCCAGGACCGCCTTGGCAGCGACCTCGCCTACACCACCGTGATGACCATCCTGACCCGCCTGCACACCAAGGGCGCGGTCGCCCGGGAGCGGGCCGGGCGGTCCTTCCAATGGACCCCGGTCGCCGACGAGGCCGGACTCGCGGCGCTGCGCATGCGGAAGGTCCTGGACGCCGAGGCGGACCGGGATGCCGTCCTGACCAGCTTCGTCACCGCCCTCTCGCCGGGCGATGAGCGGCTGCTGCGGGACCTGCTGGCCCAGACGACAGGTGAAGGGGAAGACTGACAGGTATGGGGGTCTTCGTCTTCCTGCCGCTGGTACTGCCCTTAACGGCATGGCCGATCGCACGCCTGGCCGAACAGCACCTCCACCCGCGCGCCGCCACCTGGCTGCTGACCACCGTCGCTGCCGTGCTCGCGGTGTGCAGCACGCTGAGCCTGGCCCTGCTGATGGTGGTCGGCACCGCGCAACTGCCGGGCAACCCGCTGCCGGACGGCTGGTCGGACCCGGAAGTGCGCGAGGCGGTGCCTTTCGACGAGGTCGCGGGCAGGGCCGCCATCCCCGCTCTGATCGCGGTGATCACCGCGTGTACGAGAGCGGCCTGGCGGCACCACCGGGTACGCCACCGTGCCGGGCGCGCCCTGGTAGGACTGCCAGCCGCACCCGTGGCGGTGCTCCCCGACGAGACGCCGTACGCCTATGCACTCCCGGGCAGGCAGGACCGGGTCGTGGTCACTACCGGGATGCTGGACGCGCTGAGTGCAGCCGAGAGGCGGGCCCTGTTCGCTCACGAGCGCGCCCACCTGAGTGCCCGGCACCACCGGTTTCTGCTGGCCGTGCAGCTCGCGGCACGTGCGAACCCGTTCCTTCGGCCGCTGCGTACCGCCGTGTGCTTCACGGCCGAGCGATGGGCGGACGAGGACGCTGCCGACGCCGTCGGCAGCCGCCGCATCGTGGCACGGGCCGTCGGCAAGGCCGCGCTGATCTCCCGCGGAGCACCCATCGCGACACTGGCGGGATTCGCGGCCGCAGGGCCGGTGCCACGACGGGTGGCCGCCCTGCTCGGGCCGGCCCCCGCCGCACGCATCTGGCCGCCGATCTTCACCGCGGTGGGCCTGGCCGCCTGGGGAGCCGCTGCGGGCACTGCGGTCTCGGCGCTGTCCTCGGCCAACTCGGCCCTCACCCTGTTCTTCATCCTGAAGGCGTCGACACCGCTCTAGAGATCACGGGGACGTGCAATCGTGCTGCGGGCCGGCTCAGGCAGGCATCACTCGTGCCCTCGGGCGCGCTTGCGGTTCGCGGGTGGCCTGCGCCTTGATCAGCGGCGGGCTTTGAAGCGTTCGAGGGCAGCCACGCCCGCAGCGGCGAGGGCGATCTGGATGGCCCATTCGATCCAGTCGATGCCTTTGGTGTCCGCGACCCCGAGGGCTGCGGCGATGCCGGTACCGACAAAGGCCGCGGCAATGCCGACGCCCATCGTCCACAGGATGCCGATGCGCTGACGGCCTGGCAGGACCAGCCGTCCCAGTACGCCGATGATGATGCCGATCACGATCGCGCTGATGATGCCAGATATCTCCATGCCTGATTCCTCTCGGTACCTGTTGTGCGGAGCGGATGCCCATCGCCGAACCCGTCCATGCCCATCACAAGGGGCCCGGGGCGTAAGCCTGCAGGGCGAGACCTGCCGTGATGAGACGGCAGGCCCTCGCCCCGCGGGATGGTCTACAGGTCGAACTCGTGCGGCGGCAGCTCGAGCGCGTAACAGGCTTCGCGAACAACCGCCTGCTCGTCCTTGTCGAAGTCGCCGTCGGCACCGCCGATGACGATGCCGATCTGGATCACGGCCCGCGCCTCGGCCGGCTTCTTCTTCGCCTTGGCCACCTCTTGCAGGACGCTGACCTTGCCGAAGTCGAAGTCTGCGGACAGCTTGTTGCAGTTGTCGTCGAAGCGGCGCTGGAGGTCGTCTGCCGGGAAGTTCTGCAGCACCTCATTGCTCGCGATGAGCTGGGCCACCTTGCGCCGCTCGGACGGATCGATGGTGCCGTCGGCGGCGGCCACAAGCGCGCACATCGCCATGCTGGCGTCTCGGAACGCCCCGCTCTTGAGGTCGTTCTTCTTCGCCATGAGCTGGGTCTGCATCGTCGATGCGGATTCCTTGATGCGATCCCACAGGGCCATGCCAACTCCGTGTGTGTCAGGGCGGTCCAGGCCGAAAGGAAGACGGTCCGACCACCACTCCTTCTACATTGATGTAGAAACTACCAGGGTCGGCAAGGCAGCCTCACCCTTCACCGCCATGCGGCAGCCGCCGGATCCGCGGACCGCGGGGTGAAGCCGCCGCCGTCCGGTCGGCGGGATGTCTTTGCCGACTGGCTGCTGGAGGGCGAGCCGCGCGACCGCGACGAGGAGAAGACCGATGAGACGGCTCTCTCCTCCTGCGAGCGCGGCCGCGCACCGTGAGCACCGTCCTCTGGTGGTCAGCGTGCGTGCCGGGATCACACCGCCTGCGGTCCCATGAGCCGGACGATGAGGTCGTCGAGGCTGACCAGCCCGGTGACCCTTCCGCTGCCGTCGCGCACGACGGCGAGTGAGGCGCGGCGCTGGCGCAGCTGCTCGACCGCATGCGAGACGGTGTCGCCTGAGGCCAGCTCAGGGACGGGGCGAGCGAGGTCGCGGGCGCTCAGGACGCTGCCGCGGGTGCGGGCGACCAGAGCGTCGCGGGCGTGGACCGAGCCGAGGACCCGCTCGCCGTCACGGACGAGGAGGCGGGAGCGGTCGGCTGCGGTGGCCCGGGCAAGAATCGTGTCGGCGTCCGCGTCGGCGGGGACGGTCACGATGTCCCGCGCCGGAATCTGGAAGTCGGCGACCGGGGTCTGCGGTTCGGTCAGGGAGCGGGTGATCAGGTCGGAATCGGTCGTGTTGATCAGGCCGAGGCGCTCGGATTCCTCGACCAGGTGGGTGAGCTGCTCGCGGTTGTGCACGGCGGTCAGCTCGTCGCGAGGCTGCACGCGGCACAGGCGTACCAGCGCGTTGCTGACCTTGTTGAGGAGCCAGATCAGCGGCCGTACGCCCTTGACGAGCGCACGGAAGGGCGGGGTGAGGAGCATCGCCGAGCGTTCCGGGTGAGCGATGGCCCAGGACTTGGGCGCCATCTCACCGACCACCATGTGCAGAAAGACGACGATGATCATGGCGAGGGCGAAGGCGATGCCGTAGCTGAGTCCGGCGGGCAGGCCCAGCTTCTCCAGGAGCGGGTCGACCTGGTGGGAGATGGCGGGCTTGGAGATCGAGCCCAGGCCCAGCGTGCAGATGGTGATGCCGAGCTGGGCGCCGGCGAGCATCAGGGACAGCTCGCGCATTCCGGCGAGTGCGGCCTTGGCGCCGCGCTGCCCCTCGGCGGCGGCCTTCTCCATGCGGTGCCGTTTGGCGGCGACCAGGGCGAATTCGGCGGCGACGAAGAAGCCGCTGCCGATCAGCAGCAGAACGGTGACGAAGAGTGCCATCGGGAAGCTCATGCCTGCGGCTCCTGCTCCTGGGCCTGATCCTGCTGGTTGGTGAGGCGCTCGATGCGTACGCGCTCGGGGACATGGCGGTCGAGGTTCAGAACCTCGATGTCCGCCCGGCTGTTGTCCGGCAGGTCCACGGTGAGGCGGTCCCCGATCGCCGGGAATCGTCCGAGGCGGTCGATGATCAGGCCGGCCACGGTGTCGTAGTCGTCCTCCTCGGGCAGGCCGATACCAGTGGCGTCCTCGACCTCGTCGAGGCGGCGGCCGGCGTCGACCAGCCAGCCGCTCCCGTCGGCGACCGCGAGATTGACGACCGTGTCGGTCTCATCCGCGATGTCGCCGACCAGCTCCTCGGCGATGTCCTCGTACGTGACGATGCCGGCGACGCCGCCGTGCTCGTCCAGGACGACCGCGAACTCGTCGTCCCGCTCACGCATCTGCGCCACCGCCTGGGGCAGCGGGAGCGTGTCGGGCAGCAGCAGGGGGTGGCGGGCCGCCTCGCTCGCGGTGGCGTGCTCGAAGCGGGCGGCGGGCAGGTGCATCAGGTCCCGTACGCCGAGGACACCGGTGATGTCGTCCGGGTGGTCGCCGAAGACGGGGTAGTTGGAGTGACCGTGCTTGGCGATCAGCTCGACGGCCTCGGCGAGGGTCGCGTCCTTGCGTACGAACACGGCGTCAGCGCGCGGCACCATCACCTCGTCCAGCGTGCGCTCGGAGAACTCCAGGGCGTGGTCGAGGAGCTCGGCGGTGTCGGCGGGCAGCTGGCCCTGCTCGTGGGATTCGCCGATCAGGTGGCTGAGTTCCTCGAGGGTGGCGCCGTGGTGCAGTTCCTCGACCGGTTCGATGCCGACCTTGCGGAGCAGCTTGTTCGCGGCGCCGTCGAAGATGTGCACCACCGGGCCGACGATCTTCAGATAGATGAGCGTGGAGGACGCGAGGGACTTGGCGAGGCGTTCGGGGACGGCCAGCGCCAGGTTCTTGGGCGCCAGCTCGCCCAGCACCATCTGCAGGACCGTGGCCAGCACGAAGGCGAGGACGACCGAGATGGCCGTTACCGCGCCGTCGGACAGGCCGAGGCCGTCCAGCGCGGGCTTGAGCAGCGCGGAGACGGACGGCTCGGCGAGGAAACCGACGACCAGACCGGTGACGGTGATGCCCAGCTGGGCGCCGGACAGCATGAAGGAGAGCCGTCCGAGGACCTGCACGGCACGGGCGGCACGCTTGTCGCCCGCGTCGGCCTCACGAGCGAGGGCGAGACGGTCGGCAGCGACGTAGGCGAACTCCTGGGCGACGAAGTAGCCGGTCCCGGCGGTCAGGACGAGGACGGCCAGCAGGCCCAGTGCGGCGTTCATCGAGCACCACCCCGCCGCATACCGTGATCACGTGCAGGCCGGCGAGGCGGTCGGAGACTGCGCTGCGGCATGGAGGGGTCCGTCGGTCTGGCGGACAAGATGGGTGCTCCTTCTCAGGGTGAGGGTCAGAGGCATACCTGGCCCGAGTATCGGCGAGATGCGGCACAGGCAGCTGTCAGGCGGCCCGCACAGGGCCTGTCAGGTGGCGGCCGGGCCGACCAGCTCCTCGAGGACGTCCTCCATGGTGACGAAGCCGAGGACCGTGGCCCCGTCGCCGGTGACCGCCGCGAGGTGGCCGCCGGCGGCGCGCAGGGCGGTGAGGGTGTCGTCCAGTGGCGTGTCGATACGGACCCTGGTCACCGCGTGAAGTGACGTACGCGGGAACGGCTTGTCCCGGTCGGTGACACCGAGGGTGTCCTTGATGTGGAGATAGCCCAGGACGGCACCCGTGGGGCCGGTGACCGGGAAGCGGGAGAACCCGGCAACGGCGGCGGTGCGCTCAAGCTGGGCCGGGGTGACCCGGTGGTCGACCGTGATCATCTGCTGCGCCGGGACGAGGATCTCGCCGACCGGGCGGGTGCCGAGCTCCAGGGCGTCGCGCAGCCGCTCGCTGTCCGCGGGCGACAGGAGCCCGGCGGCGCTGGTGTCGCGGACCATTCGGGCGAGCTCGTCGTCGGTGAAGACGGAGGCAACCTCGTCCTTCGGCTCGACCTTCAGCAACCGCAGCAGTGCGTTGGCGCAGGCGTTGATGCCGAAGACGACCGGACGCAGGGCGCGGGTGAGGGCGACCAGCGGCGGGCCGAGCAGCAGGGCCGTCCTCACCGGTGCGGCGAGCGCGAGGTTCTTCGGTACCATCTCGCCGATAAGCATGTGCGCGTATGTCGCAGCGGTGAGCGCGATGACGAAGGCGATCGGATGCACCAGGGCGTGCGGGACACGGGCCGCCTGGAACGCCGGCTCCAGAAGATGGGCGATGGCGGGTTCGGCGACCGCGCCGAGCACCAGTGAGGACGCGGTGATGCCGAGCTGGGCGGTGGCCATCATCTGGGAGATGTGCTCCAGGCCCCACAGGGTCATGCGGGCGCGCGTGTGGCCCTGGCGGGCGTACGGCTCGATCTGGCTTCGGCGTACGGAGATCAATGAGAACTCGGCGCCGACGAAGAAGGCGTTGGTCAGCAGGGTGAGGAAGCCGACGGCGAGCTGGATGGCAGTCATCGGGCCACCTCGTGGCGCTGCCGCCCCGGTACTCGTGCGGGTTCGGTGATGTGGACGCGGTCGGCCCGGTGGTGCTCGACGTCGAGGACGTCCAGACACCAGCCGTCGACGACGACCGTGTCGCCTTCGTCAGGGATGCGCGCCAGGCTGGTCGCGATCAGTCCGGCCACGGTCTCGTAGGGGCCTTCGGGGGCGATCAGTCCTATCCGGGCGAGCTCGTCGATGCGTACGCTGCCGTCCGCCTCCCAGGTGGCGCGGCCGTCAGGGGTCGGCGGGGCGGGCAGCAGGTCGGGGGCTTCGGCGGGGTCGTGCTCGTCGCGGACCTCGCCGACGACTTCCTCGACGATGTCCTCCACGGTCGCCACTCCGGCGGTGCCGCCGTACTCGTCGATGATCACGGCCATCGTGCGATGTGCGCGCAGCCGCTCCAGGAGGCGGTCCGCGGTCAGGGTGTCGGGCACCAGCAGCGGGTCGGTCGCCAGCTCGGTGACGGGGGTTGCGGCCCGCTTGTCCGGGTCGATGGCGAGGACATCGCGGATGTGGACCGTGCCGATGACCTCGTCCAGGCTGTCACGGTAGACGGGGAAGCGGGAGAGTCCGGTGGCGTACGTCAGGTTCGCGGCGTCGGCCGCGGTGGCGTGCGCTTCCAGCGCGCGGACGTCGACCCGCGGGGTCATCACGTTCTCGGCGGTCAGCTCGGCCAAGTGCAGCGTCCGTACGAAGAGTTCGGCGGAGTCCGCCTCGATGGCGCCCTCGGCGGCCGAGTGCCGGACAAGGGAGACCAGCTCCGCGGGGGTGCGGACGGAGGCCAGCTCCTCGGTGGGCTCCAGCCCGAAGCGGCGGACGAACCGGTTCGCCGTGGAGTTGAGATGCCGGATGAACGGACCGAAAGCGGCGGTGAAGCCCCTCTGAGGACCGGCCACGACCTTGGCGACGGCCAGCGGACGGGAGATCGCCCAGTTCTTCGGCACCAGTTCGCCGACGACCATCAGGACGACCGTGGAGACGGCGACCCCCAGCACGGTGGCGACGGAGGAGGCGGCCGGGCCCAGGCCGATGGCTTGGAGTGGGCCACGCAGCAGCGTCGCGAGGGACGGCTCGGCGAGCATGCCGATCACCAGCGAGGTGACGGTGATGCCGAGCTGGGCACCGGACAGCTGGAAGGTGAGCCGACGAACTGCCCTGAGCGCGCCTTCGGCTCCTCGCTCCCCGGCCTCGACGGCCTGCTCCAGCGCGCCACGCTCGACGGTGGTCAGGGAAAACTCGGCCGCGACGAACACCGCGCAGGCCAGGGTCAGTGCCAGGGCCAGAAGCAGCAGCAGGACTTCGATCACCGTGCCACCCCCGATCCCTCGCTCAGCTGGCGCGGGCAGGCAGCGACACGGCTGGTACTGGGAGGCTCACCCATTACGGGTCGCTCACTCCTTCTCGACTTGTCGGATCGGGCGGATCCTGAGCGGTCTCGGTGAGGCAGTGCCTCGGTCCCATGGTAAAGGGTCGGCAAAGACTCCTCGGTGGGCTGGATGGACCGCCCTCGCAGTGCTTTTCGGACGTTCCCTGGCGAGTGGCCTGGATGTCGCCCGCACGGGGGTCCGACCTCTATACTTCTACATGCATGTAGAAAACGCGAGAGGCGGCCCGGATGTTCCCGGCCGCCTTGCAGGCGACCGCAGCCGGCAAGGAGGGCGCGTCAGTGAGCAGAGCGTCAGCCATCGGGCGCGGCCACCCGTCCGGTGCGTCGCCTGCACCACCCATTGTCATTGCGCTGGGAGGGCTGTCGTGGCTTCGATCGACCTGGACGAGGTGCTGGACAAAGCATGGGCGGACAGGAGCCTGCCCGAGATACTCGCCGCGCCGGTGTCGGCGCTGAAAGGCGTCTCGGACCGGGACGGCGAGCTCCTTCAGGAGGCGTTCGGCGTCAAGACGGTCGCCGAACTGGCCGACCTGAAGTACGCGCGCTGGGCACAGGCCCTGGCTGCGCTGGACATCTCCGCCAAGTAACCATCTCCCGCCGGCCGGTGGACCGTCCCGTTCGGGGCCTTCCGGCCGACGGCTGAAGAACCACACGTACACGTGAAGGAGTGAACGCCGCGATGGTGTTCAAACGGCTTCTCGGCTCGCTCGGCGTGGGCGGCCCCACCGTGGACACGGCCCTCGATCAGGGCACCGCGTTGCCCGGCCGGCCCCTGACCGGGCATGTCCATCTCAAGGGCGGCGATGTCGGCTTCGACATCGAGCACATCACCCTCGAACTCGTCGCCCGCGTCGAGGCCGAGACGCATGACGGGGAGCACGAAGGCGCCGTCGCCTTCGGCCGGTTCACCGTCGGCGGCGGTTTCCACCTCACCGAGGGCGAGCAGCGCAGCATCCCGTTCAGCGTGACGCTGCCCTGGGAAGCCCCGATCACCGAGCTGCACGGGCAGAGCCTGGGTGTCGTGCTCGGCGTGCGCACCGAACTCGCGGTGGACGGCGCCAAGGACAAGGGCGATCTCGACCCGCTCTACGTGCGCCCGCTGCCCGTCCAGGAAGCCATCCTCGAGGCCCTCGGGCAGCTGGGCTACGGATTCAAGTCCGCCGACCTCGAGCTGGGCCGCATCGGTGGCACCGGCCAGCAGTTGCCCTTCTACCAGGAGATCGAGCTCACCCCGCCGCCCGAGTACGCGCACACGGTCAACGAGATCGAATTGACCTTCCTGGCAAACCCCGGCGGCATGGAGGTGGTGCTGGAGGCAGACAAGCGTGGCGGCCTCTTCTCCGAGGGCCACGATGCCCTCGACCGGCACGTCGTCAGCCACGACGGCGCGGGCCATCGCGACTGGAACGCCGTGGTCGGATCCTGGATCCGCCAGCTCGTCGAGCACCACGCTTCCCACGACAGCCACAGCACCCACAGCTCTCACGGACACCACGACCCGTACGGCAGCCACGCCCACAAGGACCATCACGGCGGCGGTGACCACCACCACGGCGGCGGTCACCACGGCTCCGGGCCCGGCATGGGCACCGTCGTCGCCGCGGGCGCGGCGGGACTCGCAGTCGGCGTCGTCGGCGGCATGGTCGCCGCCGAAGTCGTCGACGAGATCGGCGACGCATTCGAAGGCGATGAGGAGGACGGCGGGGACGAAGAGGCGTAACGGCGCGCTTTCCCGCCGCCAGATTCTACAGTGCTGTAGAAATGGAGCCGGCCCGGGCCGGCCCCCTTACGGCCCGGGCAACCCTCAAGGACATGACATACGGACTTGGCATGGCTTTGTGGGATCGCATTACGGAATCCGGCCAGTCGATGCAGGCCCAGCCGACGGCGAAGAAAGGCGACCTCAAGAGCGGCGCGTCCCGCGACGCCGGCATGGCGATGCGTGCCCTGGTCGCCGCCGCCGACGGCACCATCGACGGCTCCGAGCGCCGCCGGGTCGCCCGTCTCATCGCCACCAACGAGGTGCTGCAGAACTTTCCCGCCCACGACCTCCAGCATCGCTTCGACGGCTGTCTCAACACGCTGACCGCCGACTTCGACTTCGGCGGGGCCAGCACCCTCCAGGAGATCACCAAGGCGAAGAAGAAGCCCGCCGAGGCCCGCGCCGCCATCCAGATCGGCATCATCATCGGCAGCGCAGACGGCAACTTCGACGAGACCGAACAGGCCATCGTCCGCGGAGCCTCCTACGCCTCGACCTTCCGCCCCACGCATTCGACCTGTAGGTCCCACGACCCGGGCGAGGACCCGCCGCGGGAGGTCTTCACCCGGACAGCCCGTGAGTGTCACGCGTCAAACGGGATGTGCCGAGAGGGGCAGGCGGAGGGAGATCTCCGGGATCATCAGAGCGATCGTGTTCGGGAGCGTCATCGACACGCCGGGGCATCTGGTGGTGCCCGGTCGGCAGCGCAGAGGCGTGCGGTGGACGATCGCCGTCGGCATAGTCGCCGCCATCGTCGGTACCGGCATCGCCGCGGGCCTGGGGGTGGCGGACAGCAAGGACGCCGACTGGATCGAACGGCTCATCCCGGCCGCATTGGCCGCCGCAGGCATGGTTTCCCTCGGACACTTCAAGGCCCGCAGCCGACCGCAGAGTCAGCGGGGCTGCCGCGGCCGGGGGCGACGACTGGCCCTCGGCTGTGCAGCACCCTCCGGCGTGACGATCGGCCACACCCAGCGGTGCCGTCACCCTGGCCTGCGACTCACCGAAGCTCTCGGGCCGGGTGCTGCTCTCGGCCGCCGTGCGCGACTCACCGTCAACCTGGTGGTTCTGGCCACCGCCACACCCTCGCTCGCCTGCCCGAAACTCCCGCGCGCCGAACCGCTGCTGTCTTACATGGCGGCGCCGGATCGCCCCGAATGGATGGCCTTGGTGACTCCGTCCAGCCACAGCGGCTTGGCTCCGATGCCCCTGCGGATGCCACTGGCCTGTGCGCCATGCCGTACGTCGTGGCGGCAGAAAGCCACGACGTATGCCTGCCCCCACGCCGTCTCGGGCCGGCGGCTCGCCGACGGCCCGGAGTAGACCCACTGATCCCGAACGGCGCGAGGAACGTGCGTCCGAACGAGGAGCCCAACAAGATCGTCACGCTCGTGGAGGACGCCTGCCGGTGAACACCAAACGGCACAAACTCTGGCATCCGCCAATCCGGCCGGAAAACGACGCACCATCGCGAGGAACCCCGAATTGCTTCTACATTGCTGTAGATTTTTGGTTCTGTCATCCAGCGGACCGGGCGTCTGCGCCCGGCTCTCGGACATGGAAAGGGATGCGGCATGAGTGTGAGCCTCACCAAAGGCGGCAACGTCTCGCTCAGCAAGGAGGCCCCGGGCCTGACCGCCGTGCTGGTCGGCCTGGGCTGGGACGTCCGCACGACCACGGGCACCGACTACGACCTGGACGCCAGTGCCTTGCTGGTCAACGAATCGGGCAAGGCCCCCTCCGGCCAGCACTTCGTCTTCTACAACAACCTCAAGAGCCCGGACGGGTCGGTCGAGCACACCGGTGACAACCTCACCGGCGAAGGCGAAGGCGACGACGAGGTCATCAAGGTCGACCTGGCTGCGGTCCCTGCCGACATCGTCAAAATCGTCTTCCCGGTCTCGATCCACGACGCCGAGAGCCGCGGCCACAGCTTCGGCCAGGTCCGAGGTGCCTTCATCCGCGTGGTCAACCAGGCCGGCGGCTCCGAGATCGCCCGCTACGACCTGAGCGAGGACGCCGCCACCGAGACCGCGATGGTCTTCGGCGAGCTGTACCGCAGCGGCGCGGAGTGGAAGTTCCGTGCGGTCGGCCAGGGTTACGCCTCGGGCCTGGCCGGGATCGCCGGCGACTTCGGCGTCGCCGTCTGAGACCGATGGCCCCCCCGGTTCGACCCGGGGGGCCACCCCTCAGGCCGACGTCGGCGTGGAGGCCCCGCCGCGGTCGGCCGCCGGTTCTATTCCACGACCGCGCGGCCCGGTTCCACGAGCGCCTCAGCGGGCTCGCCCTGGGCTTCGAGGACCTGGTGGCCTTGCTGCGACGCCGCATCTGCGCAGCAACGGGCGACTTCGGCGCGCACGAGAGCGTTCACGGCTGTGTAGGGGTCGATGGGCATGGTGCATCTCCGAGAGGTGGTGAGCGGTGGGATGGCTGGTGGACGGCACGGGGCAGGTCGGCATGACCCCTGCCGCCGACACTCAGCAGCGCAAGACCACGCAACGCACCACGCGCCCGGCAGGAATGGGATGTCCCTCAACCCCGCATACCTCGCAGATGCGGCTCGGCCGCCCGGCGTCACGCACCGCGCGGCCGACGTGTGCCGCCGCCCTGCGCTGCTGCCGTCGGCTGGTCGACCCCGGTGCCCGTTGTTCCTCAGCCGCATCCGACGGTTGCTCGCCCGTAGCCTGGGACATCGCGATGGCGGGGCGGCCCTCCGTCGTCCGCGCTCCCGCCCTGTCGACTCCCTCACCGAGCAGAATCAGCAAGGCCACGCATGCCGCCAGCGCACACCCGTGCACCATACGTACGGCGGTGGCCACTGCACTCACGGACGAGATCCTCACAAATCGCCACTATTGCCCCAGGGTGGACGGCCCGGTTCCCTCCGCGCACCGAAACGCCCCGATCGGTCTACGCCAACCATGCAGTTGCTGCCGGGACAGCGATCCATCCCAGTGCGCAGCAGCCCGGGTGCCAGGCGGACCTCAGCCGCGGACCGTCTACCCGCGCCCGTCAACAGCCCATGGTGCCGCTCGGCCAACCTGCCGCCCTCGGGCTCTGGGCACGCAGGCCGCCCGTCAACCGCTACGAAAGAGGCAGTACATGTCCGTCAACCTGACCAAGGGCCAGCAGATCAGCCTCAGCAAGTCCGACGGGGGCACGCTGAGCGTCGTCCGAATGGGACTGGGCTGGCAAGCCGCCCCCCGCAAGGGATTCCTCGCCAAGCTCACCGCCCGCGAGATCGACCTGGACGCCTCCGCTGTGCTCTACGCCGACAAACAGCCGGTCGACGTCGTCTACTTCCAGCACCTGGTCAGTACCGACGGCTCCGTTCGCCACACCGGAGACAACCTCACCGGCGGTGCCGGCCAGGGTGGTGACGACGAATCGATCATCGTCGACCTCCCACACGTCCCCCTCGGCATCGATCAGGTCGTCTTCACGGTCAGCTCCTTCACCGGCCAGACCTTTGCCGAAGTGAGCAACGCCTTCTGCCGCCTGATCGACGACACAACCGGACAAGAACTCGCCCGCTACACCCTCACCGGCGGCGGCAATGCCACCGCACAGATCATGGCCAAGGTCCACCGCTCCGGCAACGGCTGGCAGATGGCAGCCATCGGCGCCCCCGCCGGCGGTCGCACCTTCCAGGACCTCATGCCCGCCATCGCACCCCACCTGTAGTCCGGCAGCGGGGCAACCCGCTGCGCGGTCCAGGCACGCCAGGGGGCAGCCGAGACCACCTTCACCGCCGGCTGCGCGACGGTCCGGCCGGCGAACGGCTGAGGCGGCCCCTGTCCTGACTCTCCACAGTGCTGCGCTGTGGAGAGACAGGAACGACCGGCTGGCGGCCTCTCGCGCGCCTGGAAGGTCGCGGGGGCAGCCGCCGGCCGGCGCCTGCACAGGGCAGTCATCACGCCGCGGGATCGACATGGTCACATCCGCATGGCGGACGGGCGGGCAGCTGGCCAGGGCGCGAGGCGGGGATTGGCATCAGCGTCTGGGAGCTAAACGCTGACACCGTATTCCTTGGCGATTCCGGCGAGACCTGTCGCGTAGCCCTGGCCGATTGCACGGAACTTCCATTCTCCGTCACGCCGGTAGAGTTGACCGAAAACCATTGCGGCCTGGTCGTGCGCGTCCTCGGCCAGTTCAAAACGGCACATTTCCAGTCCGGTCGCCTGGTGCACAACTCGGATGTATGCGTCGCGCACCCTGCCGAAGTTATTGACCGATGACCCGCCCTCGTTGTGGATCGATACCACGAACACGACCGACTCCGTCTGCGCGGGGAGCAAGTTGAAGTCGACGGCGAGCTGCTCGTCATCGCCTTCTCCGGCGCCGGTTTTGTTGTCGCCGGTGTGGCGGACGGATTTCTCGGGCGTGGTCGGGTTGTTGAAGAAGACGAAGTGGTTGTCCGACAGGACCCGGCCGTCCGCACCCAATAGGAGTGCGCTCGCGTCCAGGTCAATGTCACCAGGGCCGGTGTTCACGGTCCAGCCGAGGCCGACCACGACACTGGCGATGCCGGGCTCGGAACGCGTGAGGGAGAAGTTGCTGCCTTTGGATAGGTTCACGGCCATGGGGCGTACCTCCTAGCTCAGGTTGTTCGATAGGTGCGCGATATTCACCGCAGCCCGCAGAGGCGAAACTTTCCCTCCAGGGGTTGGCAACGCCCGCAACAAGAATCTACAGCACTGTAGATTTTCTCGGCGGTATTGAGCGGCGTGAACGGTGTCGTGCGTCGCGAGCAGGACCTGTACTCGTCCATCTGTGCAACGGGTACTTCGATCAGAACGCCGTTGAGAGCAAGTTGTTTCTGCCTCATGCGGTGCGTGAAACGATTGGAGCCACAGCAGGTGGGTGGAGGACTCGTGACGGCGGCGCTGACGACGGCGCCGGTGCGGCGAGTCTTCCGCTGCGTGATGGACTGAACCTGGACTGGTCTTTGCGAAAGCCCAAGCGGATCGTCGTCCGTCGATTCCCACCCGGATTTCAGCGGGTTGAATTCCGTGGCGGCGCCGACGCGCCCGCTGGATTGCGCCCCAAGAACGGTTGAACGGCATCGGGAGGCATACAGAGGGGAGGCGTGTGGGATCTGACCGCGGCACCTGGTCAGGGATCCGTGGTGGTCGTGGCTGCCGTTGACGCCGGGCGCCTGTCCCGGCTTCTGGCCGGATTCCACGACCACGAACCGCCCCATCATCCCGCGGTCTTCCTGCCTGAGCGGGTGACAGTGGTACAGGTAAGGCGTATGCGGGTCGGCAGGGCCGTCGAAGCGCAGCGCCAGCTTCACCTCGTTGCCATCGGGGACGTACACCGTCTCCTTGGGGCCGCGCAGCTCGGGCGGCGGCTGCCCACCGTTGCCCTCCAGCACGCGGAATTGGACGTCGTGCACGTGGCAGTTGTGGTCGACCAGCTGCGGGGCGCGGTGGCGACGGGCGGTCGGCCTTGGCGCGCAGCTGGTCGGGCTGGACGCCGCCGGGCTCACCCATACGCAGCTCGTACGGGGCCAGTGGCTCGTCAAGGCCTTCGCAGCTTTCCGCGTCGACCCGGAGCGTTACGTCGCCCGCTTCTACGAGGGCATCGAGGTGATGACCCGCCTGTGGCGCGATTCCCGCGTCGACTTCTCCGGCGAATTCTGGCAGTTGACTGACGCCACCATGGAACCGAAACCGTTCCAGAAGCCCTGTCCTCCGGTATGGTTCGGCGGGAGCGGGCGCACCGCGCTGCGACGCGCCGTGAACTCCGGCCTGTCCAGCGGCTTCTTCGGTGGAGGGGCGGCCACGACCCCGAAGTTCGCTGAGCAGGTCCAGATCGTGCGGCAGGCACTGGCCGAGTCCGGCAGGCGGGCAACTGACTTCGCGATCGCCAAGCGTGTCTACATCGCGGTGGACGACGACGCCCAGCGGGCCCGCGACCGGATCAACGCCGAGCTGGCCGCGCTCTACATGCAACAGTCAGCCGAGACCGAGGCTGCCGCGATCGCGGGAACCCCTGGAGACTGTCCTCGCCAGGTGCGTGAGGTCGTCGCTGCCGGCGCGGAACTCATCTTGTTCACGCCGCTGTTCGAAACGGCCGAACACGCCGAGCGGCTGGCCTCGGAGGTCATGCCAGAGCTTGGGGTGATCTTCGGGGAGCACAAGCCCTGGCTCAGGTAGCCGCGACGAGCGTCAGTCGGCGTCGACCATGCGCTCCACACCCTCCACCTCAACGACTTACGTCCAGTTTCGCGGGCCCCCGGCCCCGCAGCACATCGGCCTCGCCGCGGGAAGTGGCCATGCCGTCCGGCAGCCGACCCGATACGGGCGCGGACGTGGCCGTACTCTCCTGCGTCTACTCTCACCCACTCCTCGCTCACGGCGGGCTTGGCCACGCCCTCCCCCGCCTGCAGATCATCAAGGATCTCGCGGCCGTTCTCCGGTGGGACCTCGTAAATGCGCGGGTGCTGCGAAGTGGCATCGGCCAGCTCCCTGGCCGCGGGTTCCAGGACTGGAGTCGAGAAGGACGGAGAAGTGGTCACGATACGCCTCCTGCCTAGGGATCCGGTCATCGCGGATGACCCCGACCGTCTCCCATCGTCTCTCGGCGGCGCATCGGCGCAACTTCGGGAAAGGGCGTGGAGCGCGCGTCACTGCGGTCCGCCGAGGCTCCCCCAGTGGAGGGTCACCCATTTGGCGCGGGGTCACCCATTTGGTGCGGGCTCTTGTCTCCGCGCCATGCTGCGTCATCACTGCGAGCGGGCGCTTCCTGCGGCTGTCGATGCCTCGACCAGCGCAGCGTGCTCGCTGTCACCCCGATGCCGCGCCGGTTTCACCCGATTGCACCGGATGAGCGGGCTCGACGGCACCGACGCGTGAACGCTGAGGTGTCCAAGTCCTCAAGAGGAAGCGAGAACGGCATGACGGCATCTGCGGTTCATGGCATACGACGCCGCATACGGCGCCTCCACGTCGCGGCGGCGGCGGGCGCCGTCGCCGCCTTGTGCACGGTCACGGCTGCCTCGGCAGTCGCGGACGGTGGCACAGGCGGCGCGAAGCCCACCATCGTGCTGGTGCACGGCGCCTTCGCCGATGGCTCCAGCTGGAACGGGGTGATCGAGCGGCTTGAGCGTCGCGGCTACAGGGTCATGGCCCCTGCCAATCCGCTGCGCGGGCTGTACAGCGACTCCGCCTACATCGCCTCCGTGCTCAAGAGCATCAAGGGCCCCATCGTGCTGGCCGGCCATTCCTACGGCGGAGCCGTGATCAGTACGGCCGCAGCCGGCAATCCCCAGGTCAAGTCCCTGGTGTACGTCTCGGCGCTGATGCCGGACGTAGGCGAGAGCGGCATGTCGTTGTCCGCCCGCTTCCCCAGCGCCCTCGGCACCGCCACCACGTCCGTGCCCTACCAGGCGGGCGACGTCAGCGGAACCGACCTGTACCTCAAGCCCGACAAGGTGCACCCGGTCTTCGCCGCCTGCCTGCCGGACAGCGAGGCGAACCTGCTGGCAGTCACCCAGCGGCCCGCGGCCACCACCGCGTTCTCGGAGAAGGCCAAGGTCGCGGCGTGGAAAGACATCCCGTCCTGGGCCCTCATCGGCCGGCAGGACATGACCATCAACCCGGAGCAGGAACGCTTCGAGGCCAAGCGCGCCCGTTCCCACACCATGGAGATCGACACCTGCCACGTGTCCCTCATCGCCCGCCCCGACGCCGTCGCCGACCTGATCTTCCAGGCCGCCACCGCCGCGGCCACCGATCCTGCTCGCCCGACGCTCGCGAACACCGGCACCTCGGGGCGCAGCACGGAGGCGATCACCCTCGGCAGCATCGCGGGCGCATCTCTGGCCGCCGGCTCTGCGGCCGTTCTCCTCGGCCGCCGGCTGCGACGCCGCACGCACTGACGCGGGAAGGGGGCTGCGGCGGCCGGCCCATCTGAGGTCAACCAATCGTTCCACGAGGGTCGTACGTAGTCCGCGTTGGCCGTGTCGGTCGAGTTCTGCTGGGACGCCTTGCTGCCCGGTGCCTGGGGATCGTTGAGGTAGACGATGCCGGCGTAGATGCCGAAGCCGTACTTCTGCAGGTACTTCTTGGTCAGCTTGTTGTCCGCCCCGTCGGTGGCCCAGGAGGCCGCGGGATCCTCGGGGGCTACGGGGGTGTTGATGAACCCCTGCTTCTTCATGCAGGCCGCGATCGCGTTCTGCGAGAGCTACTGCTACTTGAGATCCGCGCCGGCGTCCGCGGGAACGTCGAGTTGCCCCGACGACCCGGCCGAGGACTTCCCGCCGCCGGCCGAGGACTGCCCGCCGTCCGCCGAGCGAGATGCCGTGCCGCAGGCCGCCAGCAGCGGCAGCAGACTCACCGCAACGGCCGGTTTCCGAACAGTGCGGGATCCAGACATGCTCTTCCATTCAATCGAGAGGGTGGGTGTTGCGTAACAGGCCAGGGGAAGCCGCGGAATCGTGGGCGTCGTGGGCTCTGCCCACGCCGACAGCACCGGCGCACCGGGAACACGGCACCGTGAGCGTCTGATGGCCTTCACGACCACGGGGTGCCGTCACTGAGTTCGAAATTGGCGTCCGCAGGTGATAGCCGCTGGCTCGGACGATGACCAAGCTGTAACAGCCGGTTTTGGGCCCGGCGTGAACCACCAGGTGGTCACAGCCCGTTCAAGCTGCCTTCCGCAACCGCTGGGAGGGCTGGTCGTCGCCGGTTCACTGCACGTGCGGCCCGGTGACGAAGTGACCGTTCTTGTCGTAGGGCCAGGCGTTGGCGATGCATCCGTGCAGGCCCTTGATCTGCTGCATCATCACGGGGGCCAGTTGGCCGGGGCCCGCGCAGGTCGTGTGCGTGTAGCCCAGGAAGTGCCCCATCTCGTGGTTGATGATCAGCGCCCGGTAGTCATGGATCGGACCGTCGAAGGTGGGCGAGCCCTTGACCCAGCGCTTGAGGTTCACCACCACCCCACCGGGGACCTCGCAGTTGTATTCACCTTCGGTGTTCTGCTGGATGCCCGCCCAGCACAGGGCGTCCGCCGTCCCCGGTGTCGCGATCTTCACCGTGAGGTCGTGGGGCTGTCCCGCGCTCACCAACTGGAACGAGTAGGCCGGGTTGTGGGTCCAGCCCCGGGGGGCGGCGAGTATGTCGGCGATCTCGTCCGCCGCTTGGGTCGGCGAGATGTCGAGGCCGGTCTCGACCTTCACCACGTACCGGAGTGGACGCGGACCGTGACCGACCTTCGCGCCACTGGCCTGCGCGGTGACGAACGTGCCGGCGCCCGTCGAGGGGACGTCGATCTCGGTGGGCGTCGGGGTAGGGGTGGGCGTCGGAGTGGGCGTGGGCGTCGGAGTGGGGGTGATGGGTGCCACGCTCCGCGGGTGCGGCGCACCGCTCGACGCGTCGCTTCGCCCACCGTCCAGGAAGAACGCAGCGGAGCCGAGCAGGCCCGCGGCCACCAGCGTGCCGACCAGGTACCTCCGGCCCCGGCGGTGCGAGGACCGGTGACGGCCACCGCGGTGGGAGGCCACGGCGTTGCCAGTGGTCGATGCGTATTCCCGCTGTCGCGCTGAATGCATGGCAACTCAAACTGGTCATTTCAGATGATCGCCATGAGTTCGAACAATCACGAACCGATAACGAGCGGTCGCTCGGCCGGCCAACGGGGTTGCCCGCCCGGCGGCACGCCGATGTGACCCTTCTGTAACAGCTCCCGAGAGGGGCTCTTTCGCAGGCCGGCGACCGAACGCGATCTGCTTACACTGTCGAAGTGCCACGAGTCCTTATTGTCGAAGACGACCCAGATGTCCGTAAGGCCGTCCAGCTGGGGCTGCGACACCAGGGGCATGACGTCTTCGCCGCCGGAACGGGTGAAGAGGGATTGGAACAGCTCCACCCCTTCCATCCGGACGTCGTCGTACTCGACCTCATGCTGCCGGGCATATCCGGCCTCGACGTATGCCGGCGGATCAGGGACCGCGACCAGGTGCCGATCATCATGGTGACCGCCAAGGGCGACGACATCGACGTGGTCGTGGGGCTGGAAGCCGGCGCGGACGACTACGTGGTCAAGCCCGTGCAGGCCCGGGTGCTCGACGCGCGAATACGGGCCGTACTGCGCAGGCAGGACGCGTCGGTCTCCGACGCCGTCCGGCCCAGGGCGGAGTCGCACGGCGAGCTGGTCATCGACCGGGCCGGGCTCGTGGTGACACACCGTGGTGAACCCGTCGCGCTCGCCCCCTCCGAGCTTCGGCTGCTGCTGACCCTGTCGGCCTCGCCCGGACAGGTGTTCAGCCGCCAGCAGCTGCTGGAAGCGGTCTGGGAGCACAGCTACTACGGCGACATACGGCTCGTGGACGCCTGTGTGAAGCGATTGCGCGGCAAGCTCGGTGAGCTGGGCGGGGATCCCCGGTACATCCAGACCGTACGCGGCTTCGGTTACCGCTTCGGTTCCCCGTGAGCGGCCAGAGATCCGTACGGGCACGCAAGCACGTACGCAAGCGCGAGGCCGTCGCAGCCGGGCAGGGCCCCAGGCCGGCGAGGTTCTATCAGTCGGTCCTGGCGAAGGTCCCGCTTCCGCTGCGGGGCCTGCGCTCCCGCCTGGTGGTGGCCTTCGTCCTGGTGGCCATGGCCAGTGCCCTGAGCACCGGAGCCGTCGCCTTCCGGGAGGCGCGCACGGGGGTGCTGCAGCAGAGCCAGGACTCCGTCATCCGGCAGTTCCGGACCAGCGTCGACGCCGTGGTTGTCGACATTCCCCCGGCGCCGAGCCAGAGCCACTTGCAGAAGGCGGTGAACCAGGTACTCCAGGCCAACCAGTCACAAGGGCGGCGGGTACTGGCCACGTACGGCAGCCTCCGCGCCTACGCGCCGAGTGCCGACTTCGACAAGCTCAGCCCGGAACTGCGCCGGTCCGTGGACACCAAACGCGTCGCGGTGTTCCAGCGGGTGAACGCCGACGGGCATCCCTACCTCGTCGTCGGAATGCCGGTCACGTACAACAGCGGCAACGGCACGGAGTCCAGGCTCTCGGGGATGGTGATGTACCTGGTGGTGCCGCAGAACACCGAACAGGCCTATGTCGAAGCGATGGTCAGCGCCATCGAGCACGCCACCCTGGTGGCACTGGGCCTCGCCGTCGTCCTGGCGCTGCTGGCCGCGAGCGGCGTACTCCGTCCCGTACGGGCGTTGCGCCGGGCGACACGTCGGATGGCCGAGGGGCACCTCGACGTCCGGCTGGTCGTCAACGGTTCCGACGAACTGGCCGACCTCTCGAGGTCCTTCAACCACACGGCGGCAGCCCTGGAGCTTTCGGTCGCGGAGTTGCGCCGCCTGGAGGCCCAGGCGCGCCGCTTCGTCGCGGACGTCTCCCACGAACTGCGGACGCCGCTGGCGGCGATGTCAGCGGTCACCGACGTGCTGGACGAGAACGCGCTGCACTTGAACCGGGATACCGGCGAGGCGTTGCGGCTCATCAGTGAGGGAACCAGTCGGCTGAGCGGGCTGGTGAACGACCTGATGGAAATCTCCCGCTTCGACGCGGGCGCGGCCGAACTCAGCCTGGACGAGATCGACCTGGCCGAGTTCGTACAGCACACCCTCGCCGCTCGGGGGTGGCAGAGCCAAGTGGAGACCCACCTGCCCCGACCGGGCGTGCTCCGCACGCGCGTGGACCCGCGCCGGCTCGACGTGGTGATGGCCAATCTGGTCGGCAACGCGCTGCGGCACGGGGCGCCGCCGGTGCGGCTGACCATGAGCGTGAGATCGGAGCGAGCGGACGTGGCGTGGGCCGTCATCGAGGTGACCGACAACGGACCGGGCATCGCCAAGGAAGCCTTGCCACACATCTTCGAGCGCTTCTACAAGGCGAGCACCACACGGACCAGAAGCGAGAGCAGCGGACTGGGCCTGGCCATCACTGCGGAGAACGTGCACCTGCACGGAGGACGCATCAGCGCCGCCAACCTTTCCGAGGGCGGAACGGCGTTCACGGTCGAACTCCCCCTGCACCGCGACATCGCAGCCGCCGACCACGACTCCACCGCGGGTGCCCGGTGAAGGGCTCGCGCGTGACGGCGCTGCTGGTCGGGCTCGCGGCCGCGCTCACGCTGACGTCGTGCGGAGTCCCCCCGTCCGACGTCATCCAGGCCGGCGAACCGGCGAGCGGCATGTTCTCCCCCAGTCCGAAGCCCTCGGTGCCGGTCGTCGTCTCCCTCTATTTCCTGGACGACGGTGATCTGACGGCTTATCCCCGCAAGATCGGCGATACTGCGGACCTCGGGACCGTCGTGGGCCAGCTGTTCGGCGGACCGACGACAAGCGAGGCCGTGACGGCCACCACGGAGCTGCCCCGCCTGACGGATGCACCGGACGTGGCGATCGGCAGCGACCACACCTTCTCCATCCAGCTCCCCAAAGATGTCCCTCCCCTCAGCCACCTGGCCATGCGGCAGTTGGCGTGCACGGTGGCTCACGTGGCTCTGCCGCCCGCCGCGCAGCCCGCGGACGCGAATCGGGACGGCGCCCCTGCGGCTCCTCCCGTCAATGCGCAACGCTCCCCACACACGAGTATCCAGGTGCTCGGGCACGGATGGACGATGACACAGTCGGACGCCTCGTGTCCCGACCCCCTGCAGCCATAGGAGGAGCCCAGGCACGGCCCCGGAATCCATCGGGCAGCTCGCTGAACTACACGCGGCCACCGTTCTGCGGATCCTGGGACGGTCCGGGCGCGCGCCGCATGAACGTTCCCGCGGGATCGATCACCGCGCAGTCGTGGCGGGCCGAGCAGCGGAGTCGGTGAGCGTCCGGGCCGACTTCCCCGCGGACGTGCTCGATGGTTGGGAGGCCCGCGCCACAGCTTTGCGTCCGATCACCGAGCTCGGCGCCCTCCTCCGGTCCCGCCGGCAGGCCGCGCGATCGGTCACCGTCGTGGTGCGCACGGCCGACCAGCGGGACCTCGCCAAGACCCGGAGGCTGCGGACGAGCTCGGCGCACACTGACGAGCTGCGTCAGGTGGTATACGCCGTCCTCGACGTACTCGGGCTGCAGCGTGCCCGGATGCGGAGGATTGCCCTCGTCGCCGAGGCCGTTGATGCTGCGCTGGCACCCACTCAGCTGACGCTGGATCTCGGCCGCGAGGCGGCTGCACGTGGAGCCGGTCATCGACGCTCTGAACGTGCGCTACGGGCCGGGCACGGTGGGTCCGGCTGCCGCCTTCGTCGGTAGCGGCGCGGGACGTGGAGAGGGCGCTGGCATGGCTCATGGGTTCTCAAGAGCGAGAAGCGGCGATGAAGTCCGCCGATGGCGGCGACGCCGCGAACGCAGAAGCGCCACAGGTCATCAAAGGCACGACCGTCGCCCGCCCCGGCAGCCCGACGCGCGACTGAGGGTTTCGTCAAGTACTGATGGAAACGCCCCGTAACAGAACGCCGGACACGGGCCGCGCCTCGTCGCCGCGGTGTGCGGGCGCGCCCGCGCCGGTGGCTAGGTCAGTGGCCGGTACCCGGGTCGGGTGCCGGCCACTGGTCGGCTGCCGGCGTGTCAGGCCACGGTGTCGGGTGTGGGTCCGACGAGTTCCTCCAGGACGTCTTCCATGGTGACGAAGCCTATGACGGTGCCCTTGTTGCCGGTGACGGCGGCGAGGTGGGTGCCTGCCGCGCGCATGGCGGTCATCGTGTCGTCCAGCGGGGTGTCGATGGCGACCTTGGTGATCGGGTGCAGGGCCGCGCGCGCGAAGGGGCGGGTGCGGTCGGCGGCGCCGAGGGCGTCCTTGATGTGGAGGTAGCCCAGGATCTCCTCGCCGGGGCCGACGACCGGGAGGCGGGAGAAGCCGTTGGCGGCGGCAGCCCGTTCCAGGCCCTGCGGGGTGATGTCGTGGCCGACGGTGACGACCTTGTCCAGCGGCACCATCACTTCGCCGACCGGGCGGGTGCCCAGTTCGAGCGCGTCCTGGAGCCGTTCGCCGTCCTCGGGGTCGAGCAGGCCGGCGGCGCTGGAGTCCTTGACCAGCCGGGCGAGTTCGTCGTCGGTGAAGACGGAGGCGACCTCGTCCTTCGGTTCGACCTTCATCAGCCGCAGCAGGGCGTTGGCGAACGCGTTGATCCCGAAGATCACGGGCCGCAGGGCGCGGGTGAGGGCGACCAGCGGCGGGCCGAGGAGCAGCGCGGTCGGGGCCGGGGCGGCGAGCGCAATGTTCTTCGGGACCATCTCGCCGACCAGCATGTGCAGGTACGTGGCCAGGGTCAGGGCGATGACGAACGCGATGGGGTGGATCAGCGCGTCGGGCACGCCGATCGCGTGGAACGGCGGCTCCAGCAGGTGCGCGATGGCCGGTTCCGCGACCGCGCCGAGCACCAGCGATGAGACGGTGATGCCGAGCTGGGCCGTGGCCATCATCGCGGACAGGTGCTCGATGCCCCACAGTGTGATCTTCGCCCGGCGGTCGCCCTTGAGCGCGGCCGGTTCGATCTGACTGCGGCGCACGGAGATCAGCGCGAACTCCGCGCCCACGAAGAACGCGTTGGTGACCAGGGTGAAGGCACCGATCAGAAGCTGCAGGGTGGTCATCGGGTCGCCTCCACGCTCTCCATGGCGGTGACGGCAGCGGTGATGCGGACACGGTCCGCCCGGTGGTGCTCGACATGGAGCACGGCCAACTGCCAGCCGTCGACGTCGAGGCGGTCGGCCACGGTCGGGATGCGCTCCAGATAGGTGGCGATCAGGCCGGCCAGCGTCTCGTAGGGGCCCTCGGGGGCGGTGAAGCCGAGCTGTTCGAGCTCGTCGAGGCGGACGCTGCCGTCGGCCTCCCACACGGCACGGCCGTCCGGTGACGGCTCGACGGCGATCAGGTCGGGTATCTCGTGCGGGTCGTGCTCGTCACGGACCTCGCCGACGACTTCCTCGACGATGTCCTCGACCGTGACGACTCCCGCGGTGCCGCCGTATTCGTCGATGACGATGGCCATGGTGCGGGCCTTGCGCAGCCGTCCCAGAAGCTTGTCCACGGGCAGGGAGTGCGGCACCAGCAGCGGATCGGTGGAGAGGTCGGCGACCGGGGTGAGGGGGCGCTTGTCCTCGTCCAGGGCGAGGACGTCGCGGATGTGGATGGTGCCGATCACCTCGTCGAGGGTGTCGCGGTAGACGGGGAACCGGGAAAGGCCGGTGGCCAGCGTAAGGTTCGCGGCGTCCGCGGCGGTGGCGTGGACCTCGAGGGCCCGGACGTCGATGCGGGGCGACATCACGTTCTCCGCGGTCAGCTCGCCCAGGTGCAGGGTGCGGACAAACAGCTCGGCCGAGTCCGCCTCGATCGCGCCCTGGCTTGCCGAGTGCTGCACGAGCGCGACGAGCTCCTCGGGCGTGCGGGCCGAGGCCAGCTCCTCCTGGGGTTCCAGGCCGAATCGGTGAACCAGGCGGTTGGCGGTGTTGTTCAGGTGCCGGATCAGCGGTGCGAACGCGGCGGTGAAGCCGCGCTGGGGACCGGCGACGACCTTGGCCACGGCCAGCGGCCGGGAGATCGCCCAGTTCTTGGGGACCAGCTCGCCGACCACCATCAGCACCACGGTGGAGAGCACAACGCCGAGGATCGTGGCCACCGACGACACAGCCCCTGCGGGAAGACCCACGGCTTCGAGCGGACCGCGCAGCAGGGCCGCCACGGACGGCTCGGCGAGCATGCCGATAACCAGCGACGTCACGGTGATGCCCAACTGGGCACCGGACAGCTGGAACGTCAGGCGCTTCGCGGCCTTCAGCGCGCCCTCGGCGCCGCGCTCACCGGCCTCGGCGGCGCGTTCCAGCTCACTGCGCTCGACCGTGGTCAGCGAGAACTCGGCCGCGACGAACACGGCACACGCCAGCGTCAGCGCGAAAGCGAGGAGCAGCAACAAGAGTTCGGTCACCGTGCCACCCCCGATCCCTCAACGGTGAGCGGGCGGGATGCGGCACGGCTGGGACTGGGAGGTTCACCCATTGTGGGTCTGCTGCTCCTTCATGACTCGACGGACGCTGCGGTCCGTGTTGGCTGGTTCGTGGCGGAACAGTGTCCGCGAAACCATGGTAAAGGGTAGGCAAAGTAGCCGACCGGCCCCCTATGGCCGGTCCTGCGCGAGGTCTTTGGGACTTTGCCGCCCAGCCTTCCGCGTCGGCCGCCCGCAAGGGACGCACTGCCCTTATGCTTCTACATGTCTGTAGATAACGCCAGGGCCATCCGGGGTGTTCCCGGGTGTTTCCGCACGCAGCAACGAAGGAGCGAACGCTCCGATGGCGTTCAAACGACTGCTCGGTTCGCCCGGCGTCGGCGGCCCGGCCGTGAATACGGCCCTTGCCCCGGGAGCCGTGCAGCCCGGGGGCAACCTCACCGGCGAGGTCCGCCTCAAGGGCGGCGATGCCGCCTTCGACATCGAGCACATCAGTCTGGAACTCCTCGCCCGCGTTGAGGCGGAGACGCGCGACGGCGAGCACGAAGGTGCCGTCGTCTTCGACCGGTTCACCGTCGGCGGCGGCTTCCGCCTCGCCGAGGACGAGCAGCAGGCCGCCCCATTCGCGGCGACGCTGCCGTGGGAGACACCCGTGATCGAGCTGCGCTGCCAGGGGGGTCTGTCAAACGAGCGAGCGGTGCAACTGGGGTGGTTGATGGTTACTGACGGGCCCCTGGGAGCCGTCCGTCGACGGTGAGGCCGAAGGCGTTCAGCGCGGTCTTCCAGCGCATCGTCAAGCGGGCCTGGCCCTTGCCGGTGGGGTCGAGCGACATGATCGCCATGTAGAAGCACTTCAACGCGGCCTGCTCATTCGGGAAGTGACCGCGGGCCTTGACCGCTCGCCGGATGCGGGCGTTGACCGACTCGATCGCATTGGTGGTGCAGACGATCCGGCGGATCTCCGTGTCGAACCGCGGGAACGGAGTGAACTCCTCCCACGCGTTCTCCCACAGTTTCACGATCACCGGATACTTCCGGCCCCAGGCGTCAGCGAACTCCGCGAACCGGTCCAGGGGGCCTCCTCGGTCGGCGCCGTGCAGACGTGCTTGAGAAGCTTGGCGATCTTGGACGGTCGGCGCCCCAAAGGCAGACCCCCAGAGGCAAACGGGCCGACTCCGGGGCGAGATCTGCGGTGGTGTACGTGCGTCCTGCCTTCCACCGGCCGAGCGGGCCCGTCAGCCCCGTCCACGCCTTAAAGCGGATACTTTGCTTTTAGTGTCCGCAGGGGATACGCTGACTTAAAGCAAAGAAACTGCTTTAGCTTCATGGAAGGAAGTCATGGACCGCGCCGCCCCGGGAGCTCTCAAGCCCCGTACGCGACTGGCCAGGCGCTCATCGTTCGCACTTGATGCCTCGATTCTGGTCGCCCTGCTGGCCGCATCGAGCGCCCCCACTCCCCTGTATGCGCTCTACCAGGACCAGTGGGGCTTCTCCTCTCTGACCCTCACGGTCGTCTTCAGCGCGTATTCCATGGCCATGCTGCTGGCCCTGCTGATGACCGGATCTCTCTCGGACCATGTCGGCCGCCGCCCGGTGCTGGTCGGCGCGCTCGCCGTCGAGGCTTCGGCCATGGCGCTGATCGCCACCGCCGGCGGGGTCGGACAATTGCTCCTCGCACGCGTACTGCAAGGACTCGCGACCGGCATGGCCACCAGCGCCGTAGGCGCGGCGCTGATGGAACTGGAGCATCCGGGGCGGGCCGGCAGGGCCGCCCTCACCAACAGTGTCGCCCCCATGGCCGGTATGGCCATCGGCGTCCTCGGCTCGACTTTCCTGGTCCAGTTCGTGCCGGCGCCCGGCCCAACAGCGCATCTGACACTGCTGGGTGTGTTCGTGCTGCAGTCTCTCGCTCTGACCTTGACCTCCGAGACAGCCAGGCGCAGGCCAGGAGCACTGCGCTCGCTGCGTCCCGCGGTAAGGGTGCCCGCATCCGCGCGACAGGCGATGCTCATCGCGGCCCCGAGTGTGGTGGCCGTCTGGTCGCTCGGCGGATTCTCCTCCTCCCTGGGCCCAGGCCTCGCCCGGCTGATAGACCCAAACGCCCCGCAGGCCATCGGCGGCCTCATCTTCTTCACGCTGACCGCGAGCGCGGTCCTGTCCGTATGGGCCGTCCGCCGCCTGCCGGCCACCACTGCGCCCCTGTCGCTCGGAGCCGGCGCGGTCATCCCCGGTGTCGGCCTGATCCTGCTCAGCGTGCAGGTGAACAGCCTGACCGCGCTGTTCGTGGGTACGTCCCTGGCCGGTGTCGGCTTCGGCGCGGTGTCCCAGGGAGCGCTGCACACCGTTCTGCCCCGCGTCACCAAAGCAGACCGCGCGAGCACGCTGGCCGCCTACTACGTACTGAGCTATCTCGCCATGAGCCTGCCGGCCGTACTCGCCGGCCTGCTCACCGTGCGCTACGGACTGCTGACCACCACACTGCTCTTCGGCGGCGCGGTGGCCGCCGTGGGCACGACCGCTCTGGCGGTGATCCTGAGGGCCGGGCGCATGCAGACCCGCCGGAGCACGGCGGTCGTGCTCCCCCGCCCAGGGACCGCCGGTACCACGACCACTTCCGTACGGCTTGCGTCGCTCACCTGCCTGACGCCCGCTCTTGCCACCTGCCCGTCCCCCGCCGGTTCCCAAGGGCAATCTCGATGACTCTCCCTCAGCCCTCGCGCAACTCCGGTGACCCCACGACGGCCTGACCGTGGGCGACCTTGCCGTACACCGCACCGAACGAGATCGAACTCCTACCGCAGACCGGCTCTGACCGGCGCCACCCCCGACGTGGTCGCTCAAGCGCCCCGGCCGGGACCCCTTCCTTCGCCGACGATCGCGGAATCCGGCATCTGGCCGGCCACAGCTTCGCCCTGAAGGTGAACGGACTGCATGCCCCCGGTCGACACCGGAACGGCGCGACACCCGCGACGCCGCATCCAGCATGCGTACGTCGGTACGGCCCCTCCGCCACAGCCAAACCTCAGCCTCGAGAAAGAAGGCCTCTCCCTCATGACCGAAGTTGCCTGGAACCGCATGACGGCCCCGGAACTCCGCAACCTGGCATCCGCTGACGCCGTCGTTCTCCTGCCCATCGGATCGACCGAGCAGCACGGCCCCCACCTGCCCACCGGGGTGGACGACTTCCTCGCCGGCGAGGTGTGCCTGCGCGCCGCACGGCTCACCCTCGACACCCGGCCCGTGGTGGTCGCTCCCTCGATCTGGGCCGGACTCGCCGAGCACCACATGGCTTTCGGGGGCACGTTCACCCTCTCCTTGAGCACTCTGCGGGCACTGCTGCACGATCTGTGCCGTTCCATCATCAGATCGGGCTTCTCCAAGATCCTGATCGTGAACGGACACGGGGGAAACGTCACGGGCCTGAATGCCCTGGTCAACGACCTTACGGAAGAGCTTTCCGCGGACATCGCCGTGACCAGCTACTTCACCGCCGGCTGGGGCAGCATCCAGCGCACCCTGGAGACCCAGGACTGGCTCATGCACGCCTGCGAAGGCGAGACTTCCATGATCATGGAGATCGCACCCGAGCTCGTACGCGAGCAAGAGCTGAAGACAGCGGTCGGACCGGAGATCAGACTCCAGTCGCAGGACACCGATCCCGTCCATGTCTCCCGGTCCTTCATGACCGTCTCCCCCTCCGGGGTCGCCGGGGACGCGCGCGGAGCCAGCGCGGCCAAGGGAAAGACGATCCTCGACGCATGCGCCCAGGAGATCTCCACCCTGCTCAAGAGCAACACCATCTGGGCGGAGGACGGCAGCGAATGACTTCGCGCCAGACTGCGTGCGTACCGCGGGTGCAGTCACCCGCGCCCCGCTGAGCGAGCCGACTCCGGCCGTTCAGCCGCCCGGGAGTCCGTGTTCCAGCCGTCGACGACTCGGGCGAACCCATACGCGTCCATTGCCGCAGACGCACCTGTCCGCTAGCGGGCAGCGGTCGGGTCAGGTCCCAGCCGATGAACGACGACAAGGCTGCCGGCCCCGGGAAGGCTGCTCCCTGGGCTCGGCCGGAGTGTGCGGAAGCCGAAGGTCCCGGCTGCGGACGGCCGTTGCGGAACGAGCCCCAGGCCTGGGCAGCCCCCAACGAGGCCGGCCCGGACGGCGCGCGGCCGCCGCGAACGGCCCTCATTGCAGTCGGCTGCCCCCGGCGGCGTTCGCGGACCGGGCTGCGACTCGGCAAGGACCGCCGCGTCCTCCGCGCCCGGGGGATCACTCCCGGGATCATCCGCCGCGGCACCCCGCACGGCTCCGGCCCGGGCAAAACCTCCCGGTCATCGAGCCCGCTTTCGCCCGGCTGCACCGACTCAAACGCCTGTGCAGGCGCGACAAGATGGGCGCCGACCCCACCAGGGCCTGCTCCAACTCGCCTGCAGCACCATCGGTTTGAGACGGCTGCACGTCCCCGCCTCTCGGCGGCCGGAGCAGTCCACGCCGGATTCCGAGCGGGCCGACCGGAGCGCCGCACACGGCGTCACAACCTCACGCGGCGCTGTGGCGCACGGGCATCAGCCGTGTCAGGGCTGTGTCCACCAGCGTGCGGGCGTAGTCGGCGTCCAGCAGGCCGGGACGGAAGAGGATGCGATACATCATCGGCGCCACCACGTGGTCGATGACCACGTCGACGGCGGGCACCGGCTCGTCGCGTTCGCGTGCGCGGGTGAGGATGGCCTCGGCATGTTCGAAGGCGTAGGCGGAGCACTGGCCCGCGTTGCTGCCGTCCGGGTCGCCGGCGAGTGCGTCGCGGATGTACGCGCGGCCTGCCGTCGAGGACATCTCCTCCAGGAACTGCACGGCCCAGGCTTCCAGGTCGGCGCGCAGGCTTCCCAGGTCGGCCGGGGTCGTTTCCGGGCGGAGCCGCTCCACGGCCACATCGGAGAGGAGTTCCTGCATGTCGCCCCATCGGCGATAGATCGTCGAGGGGGTGACCCCGGCCCGTTTGGCGACGAGCGGAACGGTCAGCGCTGCGCGCCCGAGTTCCGATTCCAGGTCGCGGACGGCCTGGTGGACCGACTGCTGGACGCGGGCGCTTCGCCCGCCTGGACGGGGTCGGGGCTGTGAGCTCATACCGCTACCTTAACGCTAAACATTCGCTTCAAGAAATGGGGCTGCCCCGCTCGCCTTGCGGCGGCGGGGCTTGCCCGTACGCGGGACCGCCCGGTCCGGTCCCACCTCAGACCGGCAGGCGGCCCGCGAGCGGAGCGGGGCCGCGGACCTGCTCGTAGGCCTCGGCGACGTGCAGCACGGTGGCCTCGCCGAACGGGCGGCCGATCAGCTGCAGGCCGATGGGCAGACCTGCCGAGTCGAAGCCGGCGGGCAGGGACAGGGCGGGCAGCCCGGTGATGTTGGCGGGAGCCGCGAGGCGCACGTAGGCGTCGGAGACGGTTTCGACGGTTCCGTCCGCCCACCGGAAGGTCTCCTGGCCGCCCCTGGCCGCAGTGGCCGGGACCGTGGGAGCGGCGATGACGTCGACCTCGTGCAGGAGGCGGTTCCACTCCTCGCGCATGAGGGTACGGGTGCGCTGGGCGCGCAGGTAGTCGGTGGCGGGGACCAGGGCGCCCGCTTCGAGCAGGACCCGCACGTCCGGGCCGTAGAGCTCGGGCGTGGTGTGCAGGTGCTGCTCGTGGTAGGCGGTCGCCTCCGGGACCATCAGCCCCCACTGGGTGGCCTGGATGTACTCGCTCATCGGTATCTCCACGTCCACCAGGCGTGCGCCGAGGTCCGCGAGGATTTCCAGGGCCTGGCGTACCGCGGCTTCCACCTGCGGGTCCACGTGGTCGAAGTAGTAGTTGACGGGGACGCCGACGCGCAGGCCCTCCAGGCCCGCTCCCGGGCGGGAGACGTGTGCCTCGTAGGGGTGGTCGAGGCTGGCGGGGTCACCGGGGTGGTGGCCGGCGAGCGCGTCCAGGACGAGGCCGGCGTCCTTCACGGTCCGGGCGATGGGGCCGACGTGGTCCAGGGACCAGGACAGCGAGGCGACCCCGTGCCGGGGAACCAGGCCGTAGGTGGGCTTGAGTCCGACCACGCCGGTCAGCGCGGAGGGGACACGGATGGAGCCGCCGGTGTCGGTCCCCAGGGAGAACGTCGCCGCACCCGCCGCCACCGCGGCGGCCGAACCGCCGCTGGAGCCGCCGGGCACATGGTCCAGTTGCCAGGGGTTGCGGGTCTGCGGGGTGGTCAGGCCGTAGGCGAACTCATGGGTGTGGGCCTTGCCCACCAGGACGGCGCCGGCTTCCTTCAGCCGCGTGGCCACCACACTGTCCCCGGCGGGCACGCGACCGGCGCGGACGGCGGAGCTGGACGTGGTGGCCATGCCCGCGGTGTCGATGAGGTCCTTCAGCGCCATGGGAATGCCGTGCAGCGGACCGCGACGGCGACCTGCGGCGATCTCCTGCTCGGCTTCGGCGGCCTGGGCCCGCGCCGCCTCGGCGGCCACGGTGACATAGGCGTTGACGTCCGCATCGACCGCGTCGATGCGGGCCAGGACCGACTCGGTCAGTTCCACCGGCGACAGGCTCCCCTCGGCGATGGCCGCCGACGCCTGGGTCAGGGACAGCTCATAGGGATTCATGACATTCACCGGCCCTGGACGCGGTAGGCGGTGGCCGGGGGGATCTCCGCGAGGTCGAGGTCCCGCAGGCGGCTGATGACGGTGAGGATGTGGTGGGCCGTCCCGGCCACCACGGCGTGCCGGTCGCTGCCCAGTGACAGCCCGGCGCGCAGCGCCGACTCCGCGGCCCCTTCGGGCGACAGCGGGGGAACAGACATGGTCGAAATCCTTTCCGGGCGGCGGCGCCTGCGCGCCGCCTCGGCTCCCGCAGAGCGGTGAACCAACCCAAGAGCTAAATATTCGCGTTAGTACCACGGTAGGCGACCCGGAGCACTAACGCAAACATTGAGCCTTAAGGCGCCGAAGCTCGCCGCGAGTGGCATTAACGCACAATCTTTGCCTTAGTAGCGAGAGCGGGGTATCGTTAACGCAACATCTGAGCGTTAACGACGAGGTTGTCCGCACCGCAGGAACGGCTCCCCGCTCCTGCGCTCCCCCACCGCAGCCCGCTCCCGGAAAGAGATCTCATGACCTCGCAGAACACAGCCCCCGCACTGCAGAGCCCCACCCCTTCCTGGACCGTGGGAGACATCGTCGTCCGCCGTATCGACGAGGTGGAACTGCCCCCGCAGACCGGTCCCTGGCTCCTGCCAGGCGCAACACCCGACGTCGTCGCCGGCTCCGCCTGGCTGCAGCCCGACTTCGCCGGCGCCGATCGGGTCCTGCGCCTGGCCAGCCACACCTTCGCACTGGAGGCCGGCGGGCTGCGGATCCTCGTCGACACCGGCATCGGCAACGGCAAGGACCGCGCCAACCTCGCCTGGAACCAACTCCGCACCGACTACCTCTCGCGCCTGGAGCAGGCCGGCTTCTCCCCCGACACGATCGACATCGTCGTCCTCACCCACCTGCACACCGACCACGTCGGATGGAACACCCGCTCCCACGAAGGCACCTGGATCCCCACCTTCCCAGGCGCCCGCTACATCGCCAGCCGCACCGAATGGGACTACTGGGCATCGGTGGACATGGAGGAGGCCCGCAAGCAGATGTTCCGCGACTCCATCCACCCCATCAACGACCACGGCCTGCTCGACCTCGTCGACGTCCCCGCCGACGGCCTGGACATCGCGCCCGGCATCACCCTCCTCCCCACCCCCGGCCACACCCCCGGCCAGGTCGCCGTCCGGCTGAACAGCCGGGGCGAAACCGCCCTGATCACCGGCGACTGCATCCATCACCCCGTCCAGCTCGCCGAGCCCGACATCCACAGCCACGTCGACATCGACCCGGCCCAGGCCGAGGCGACCCGCCGCGACCTGCTCGCCGCCCTCGCCGACACCGACACACTCCTGCTCGGCAGCCACTTCCCCCCGCCCACGGCAGGCCTCGTACGCAGCCACCGCACCACCTACCGCCTGCACCCCGTACCCGCCCACCCCGCATAGCAGCCCGCGCTCCAAGGGCCTGCCGGTCCCCCCGGCCGACACACCGAACCCAGCCAGGCACGGACGCAGCCGGATGAACAGCAGCGACACCGATTCCGCCGGCAAGCCCCGGGCCCGTGCGCCGCATCGCGGCCCCTCGGCCTGCCCACACGCCTGAGGAACTCCCCTTGAGCACGACGGTCCGTGGCCCCCGGCGCACGATGTGTGCCGCGGAGGCGGATCCCGAGCCCTTCGCCCGACCCCAGCCCCCTCAACCCCGTTCAGCCGCTCGCCCTGGACGGCCGAAGCACCGCACCCGTGCGGGTGCCCTCGCTCCGGCACGGCCGAAGGGGGCTGTCAGCGGGTCGTCGCATGGGTGACCTCACGTCGTGGACGGCCGTGTCCCTGGTTGCCGCCGCGTTCGCGGCGGGGCCGGGTCGACGCAGTCGTCGGTGGTGGCGGTCCGATCCAGCTGCCGGCGATACTGCTCGGTGTGCCGAAGGCGAGGGGGCAGCGGCGCTCGATCGAGCCTGGAGGATCAGGTCCTCCCCCAGGCTCCCGCACCCGGCAGGAACCGGCCGGAGGCCCCGTGCAACGGCTTGCCGTACTCCGCGACGAGTTCGCCGCGAAGGTAGGTGCGGGCGACCTGGCCCAGCACCTCACGGCCGTCGAAGGGCGTCCAGCCGGCCTTGGAGAGCACGTCGGCGTTGCGCAGGGTGCGCTTCACCGAAGGGTCGACGAGCACCAGGTCCGCGTCCGACCCGACGGCGAGCCGGCCCTTGCGCGGCCACAGCCCGTACGTCCTGGCCGGGTTCTCGCTGTAGACGCGGGCAACGTCCTCATAGGCAAGGTGCCCTCGCGCCGCTGCGTCGAGGAGCAGCGCCATCGTGCTGTCGAGACCGGGAAGTCCGAAGTGGACGTTCCACATGTCCCCCTGGCGCTTCTGCTCGAGCGTCGAGGGCGCGTGGTCCGTGGACATGTGGGTGAGCACTCCCTCGCGCAGCAGCCGCCACATCTGCGCCTCGTCGTCCGCCGTACGCGCCCTGGCCGGCGGGGTGAACTTCCGCAGCGCTCCGTGCTCGTGGACCTCGTCCTCGCGCAGGAGGAAGTACTGCGGGCAGGCCTCGGCCGCGAGCATCGCCCCGCGGGCGCGCTCGGCGGCGACATAGGCCGCCACCTCTGGGTTGCTGACGTGCGCGACGGTGGCGCGGGCGCCGGTGCGGCGGACGAGCAGCGCCGCCACTGCCGCCGCGACGAGTTCGGCGTCGCGGCCCCGCCAGTCGAGCAGCAGTCCGTTGTCGCAGCGTCCCTGCTCGCGCAGCAGCGCCTCCGCCGCGCTGGTGAGCGACTCGTCCTCGCAGTGCAGCAGGCTGACGGCACCGCTCAGCGCAGCGGCCTCGAGGTGGGTCCTGAGTGCCGCCGCGCTGTGTCCGGGCACACCGTGCGTGGTGCAGGTGAACACCTTGAAGAAGGACACGCCCGCCTTCCACAGACCGGCCACGTCGTCCGCGCGGCCGGGCCAGGCGTGCGCCGCGAGCCCGAAGTCGATGTGGGAGCGCCCGGCCAGATGGGCGAGCTTGCTCCTCAGGTCGTGCACCGTCCGTACCGGTTGGCCGTGCGAGTGCTCGATGATCGTCGTGACGCCGGAGGCCGCGGCTGCGCCGGTTCCCGTGGGGAAGTCCTCGCGGTCGGTGCTGCCGGGGTCCATCAGGTGGACGTGGGTGTCGACGCCGCCGGGCAGCAGCAGCATCCCGGTGGCGTCGACGCTTCGGTGGGCGGAGGGCCGGTCGGGGCCGATGTAGCGGATCACCCCGTCCTTGGCGGCGATGTTGGCGGGCCGGCCGCCGCCCGGGGTGACGACGGTTCCACCGGTGATCAGCAGGTCGGCGTCGGGCATGGCGTGCTCCTGGAAGTGGTGGAGGTCCTCGGGCGCATGCCCCAGTCGGTCGGTCCGCACCGCCAATGGTCTGTGTGACCGGCGGGATGCGCAGCGGGTGTGAGCAGCCCCGGCCGTGAAGCCGGGGCTGCCCGAGTCAGTGGCCGGGCAGGACAGGGGCGTTGGAGAACCGGCGCGTAGTGACGAACAGCATGGCCGCGACGCCGACCAGCGGCAGAAGGGTCAGTTGGATCAGGCCGGCCGCGCCCCAGCCGAGGTTCTGCACCAGCACGGCGAACAGCGAGCCCGCGACGGACGCGGGAACGTAGGCACAGGTCACGAGGATGCCCGACGCGCGGCCGATCATCTCGGGGCGGACCGCGCGCTGTGTGGCGGAGTAGACGTTGACGAAGCAGAAGCCGCTGCCGAGCGCTCCCTCGCAGGCGGACAGCGCGTACTGGGCTCCCGGTGAGGTCGGCCCGTTGAAGATCAGGTAGCCGACGACGCAAGCCGCGAGCAGCGCCGTGATGAGCACCCACTTCTGGTTCACCCTGTCGCCGAGGTATCCCGCCGGCAGGCCGAAGAGTGCGCCGAGTCCGAACATACTGGCCGCCGTGCCCGCCTCCTCCTTGGTGAAGTGCAGAACCTCCTGCAGGAACGTCGGGTAGAGGCCCAGATAGCCGTACATCGCGAGGACCACGACCACCGCGGTCACGCCCAGCAGCAGGACGTTGCGGTTGTAGAGGTTGGGGTAGACGTGGTCGAAGGAACGGAGCTCACCGGTGTCGGCGACGCCCTCGACCTGCTCCGTGAACCGTCTGCGGACGAAGAGCGTGATCGCCACCACGAAGACCAGTCCCGCCACGCCGTACGCGTAGAACGGCACTTGCCAGCCGTACGCGGCACCCAGCTTGGCGCCCAGGAACGGGCCGAGGAAACCTCCGAGACCGAACGCGAAGTTGAGAGCGCCGAGGGCCAGCGCACGGTTGGCGACGAAGTACGCGCCCACGGCCGAGAACAGCGCCGCGGTCTGCATCGCCTCACCGACGCCGGACAGGGCACGGTAGGCGAACATGTCGGCGAAGCCGACGGCCGCCGCGGTGAGGATCGTGAACGCCGAGTAGATGACGATCCCGATCAGGATCACCACCTTGCGGGAGAGCCGGTCGAGCAGGTAGCCGGTGGGCACGCCCGCCAGGCCCATGCCGAGCGTGAACACCGTCGCCAGCAGGCCGCCCTGGGCGAGCGTGAAACCGTACTCCTCGCGGATCTCCGGCAGAAGCACCGGCAGGACCTGCCGGTCCATCGCATTGATCACGAAGGACGCAGCGAGCAGGACGAACGTGGTGAGCGCCACCACCTTGGTCAGGCGCGCCCCTCCTGCCGGGCCCGCGTCCGTCTGTATGCCAACCGTGGACTCTCCACTCACGCCAACCATGGGTTCTCCCACTCACGCTGATGATGCTTCGGTCGTCTGGCGCGCCGAACTTTATAAAATGTAGATTGCAATGCATAGACTCTGAACCGAAGGAGCGGGATGAAGCAGCCTCGGATCGCCGTCGGCTCCCTCGGCGGGACGATCACGATGACCTCGGGCCCGGGAAGCGGCATCACGCCATCGCTGGAGGCCGGTCACCTGCTGACCGCTGCCCCCGGTCTCGACGCGATCGCCTCGCTGGAGGCGACCACCCTGGCCCTCCTCCCCGGGGCGTCACTTGGCCACGACGACGTGCTCGGCGCGCTGGCCTGGGCGCGCAAAGCGGTCGACGGGGGTGCCCAAGGCGTCGTTCTCGTCCAGGGCACCGACACCCTCGAGGAGACGGCATATCTGCTCGATCTGCTCTGGGACCGGCCAGAGCCCCTCGTCGTCACCGGAGCCATGCGCTCCCCCGTGCAAGCGGGCGCGGACGGCCCCGCGAACCTGATGGCGTCGGTCATCGCAGCCGCGCATCCGGCTTCGCGTGAGCTGGGCGTGCTCGCGGTGATGAACGACGAGATCCACGCGGCAGCGCGGGTCGTCAAGAGCGACTCGATGGCACCCGATGCGTTCCGCTCCCCCGTGTTCGGCCCGCTGGGCCGGCTTGTGGAAGGGCTGCCGGTGTACGGCAACCGGCCCGCACGGCATTCGCCACTGCCTCTGCCCGTCGGCGACGCGGACGCCGATCCTCGCGTGGCGCTGCTGACGACCCACCTCGCCGATTCCGGAGACCTGCTCGGGATGGTCACCGATGCGGGCTACCACGGGGTCGTACTGGCCGCGTTCGGAGCGGGGCACGTCCCCGCGCCGGTCGCCGAGACGGTCGGTAAGGCGACCGGGCGGTTGGCGGTCGTCCTGGCGACGCGCACCGGTGCCGGTCCCATCGCCGAACACACCTATGGCTTCGCGGGCTCGGAAACCGACCTCATCTCCCGGGGCGCCGTCCCGGCCGGGTGGCTCCCCGCGGCAAAGGCGAGGCTTCTACTGTGGGCACTGCTCCGCCTCGGTAGCTCTCCCCGTCGCATCCGTGCGGAGTTCGCCCGGCGTGGCGCGCACCCTGGAGGTCCGGGATAAGAGATGGGCAGGAAGAGTATGACGCCGAATCAGACAAGTGGCGCAGGAAGAAGCCGGGCACCGAGGGACAAGATCGCCGCACCGCCACGCAAGCGCACCGCCCACGAGTACGCTCTCGCTGCCCTGCGCGCCGCCGTGCTCGACGGCACCCTGGCCGGGGGCGACCGGCTCGTGCAGACAGAGCTCGCCGAGCAGCTGGGGGTGAGCACGACGCCGGTCCGCGAGGCATTGCGGGACCTCGCCACGGAAGGGCTCGTCGTCTTCGACCCCCACCGGGGGGCGCTCGTCCGGTCCCTCGACATGGCCGAGGTCCGTGAGCTCTACGAGCTGCGCATGGCACTCGAACCCCTCCTGGTGCGCCGCGTGTTCGCCGCGATCACCCCGGAGCAGCTCGCCCGCGCCGCCGAGCTGCAGCAGCGCATGGAGGAGCCCTGCGAGATCTCCCGGTGGGTGGAGCTCAACCGCGACTTCCACGCCGTCTTCGGCGAGGTCGACGGCTCGAGCCGGCTCGCCACGATCCTCGCCGGGCTGCGTGACAGCGCAGCCCCTTACGTCGCCCTTTCCCTCGGCTCGCGGCCGACGCAGATCAAGGAGGCCAACGCCGAACACGCCGCGCTGCTCGGCCTCTACCGGAAGGGAGCGGTCGAGGACGCAGTGGCGCTCACCCTCACCCACCTGAAGGCGACACTCACGGCGATAGAGGAGGCGCACGAACGCGGCGACCTCTGAGGAGAGGGGCCGCGGGTCCGCAGCCGGGCGTTGAACCCCCTTGCCGGCATGTGGCCGTGCCCGGGCACGTGCATGGAATGCCATGTCAGTCCGGCGGGGCCGTGGCGCCCGCCGCGCCGCTTCCCGAGCCCGCGCCGTTGAGCACGAGATCGGCCGTCTTCTCGAGGAAGTCGTCGCTGAGCGGGCGGCCGAGCATGAGCCAGCGGAAGTACAGCGGTCCGGAGAGTGCTTCCAGCAGGAAGTCCGGATCGGCATCGGCAGGCAGGTCGCCCCGCTCCATGGCCCGGACGAAGATCGTGCGGGAGAGCTTGAAGCGCTCCGGCCAGATCTTGTCGAGCACCTCGCGGACGTCGTTCTTCTCCGACGTGCGAGGCCCGACCTCCCGGACGAGCGCGGTGATCCACGGGGTGCAGAGCACCTCGCGGATCTCCCCGAGGTGCACCATGAGGTCCTCGCGCAGGTCTCCGGTGTCCGGCGGCGGCGCGATCTCGCTCTGCCGCTCGATGAACGCCGTGGCCACCAGGCCGGCCTTGTCGCCCCACCTCCGGTAGATCGTCGTCTTGTTCACGCCTGCGCGCTCGGCCACCGAGTCGATCCGCAGCGCCGCATAGCCGACCTCACTCAGTTCGGCGATGGTCGCATCCATGACCGCCTGGCCCACACGCGCCGTCCGGCCGCCGGGCCGGGCCGTCGCGGCATCGGCATGCAGATGCCTGACCTGCCGCTGCACAGAGTTCGTCATCACTCTCCGACAATACGCGACGGGACACCCTTGATGCCACTCCTAGGTGCATTTACCGACCAGGGTCGCCGGCGACAGCAAACCCGCCAGCTCGTTGCAATAAGCGCCTCGCCCTTGCTAGCGTCAAACGCAACAAGCCGTTGCGTCTACGTGTATCCCGGAGGATGAGGTCAGCATGATCTACCACCAGATCCGCATCGCCATGAAGCCGGACGCCCCCAAGGACCAGGTCGACCACGCCCTCGAGCTGCTGCGACGGCTCGGCCGCGAACTCGACGTCGTCGAGCAGTGGGCCGTCGGCCGCGACTTCGGCGGCGAGTTCGAATACGGCGCCATGTACGCGCTCAAGGA
>NZ_JBSFDW010000039.1:0-81835 GCF_053594115.1 Streptomyces sp. NPDC001970
CCGTTCTTTCATGTCCACGGCCGCACCCGTACCTCTGTCCAGATGATCACCCGCGCCGCACACCTCGAACGAAATCCGGTTTGCCACAACGCACTTACGGATCATCGGATGGCTGGCATTGTTCCGGACGGGCTGTGGGAGATCGCGAGGCCGGCCTGCTCGAGGAGATTCCGTGACCTCGGATACACGGGCAGCCTCAACCTGCTCTACAAATACATCAACCAGGGCCGCCTGGAAGGCGACCGGATCACGCCCTCGCCGCGCCGCCTCCTGGATCGCGACCCGCCCCGAAAACCTGCCCGACAAGGCTCGCATCCATCTCGGTGAACTCCTCACCGCCTGCCCCGAGATGGCCACACTGGCCCAGCTCGTGCGCGGCTTCGCCCATCTCATGGCCGAGCGCCGCGGCACGGACCTCGACTCCTGGATCAAGCAGGTACGCGAGGCCGGTCTGCCCGAGCTGGACGCCTTCCTCAACGGCCTCGACCAGAACCATGACGCCGCTGCCGCCCCTCAGCCCGCCTGAAACAAGATCACCGGACTCTGCGCAGCGCGGGGCAGCCCAACGCCGGCCGCCCCACACGGATGAGGACCTCGCCGGGCCCGGGGGCCGGGCTTTTCGACGTCGGGACGCGGATGACTTCCGGGCCGCCGAAGCCCAGAACGGCCTTCATTCGTGGGGGGGCGTTGGCGCTCACGTTCCCTGGTGGCGTCAGGAGGACGGGAGCCGAACCGGGGCGGGGACCAGCTCGACGCTGCGGATGCGGTCCCTGCGGTCGACGGCGGCGGGAGCGAGCATCAGCTCGTCGGCTTCCGCCCGCTCGGCCAGCTCGGCGAGCTGTGCCTGGACCTGCAGCGGGGTGCCGACCGCGGTGTGCGCGTGCATGGCCTTGATCTGCTGGCCCATCGGCGAGTCCAGTGCGCTGTCGATGTCGGCGTCGGTGAGCTGCGGACCCCGGGGCAGCAGCATCCGTGCCCGATAGCGCAGGGACACCTGGTGCTGCTCGGCGGCCTCCTCTTCCGTCTCGGCCGCGACGACGTTCGCCGAGACGATCAGATACGGCTCGGGGTGCTCCGGGGAGGGCTGATACGTCGAACGGTAGGTCCGTGCCGCCGCGTCCAGTGCTGCCGGTGCGAAATGCGACGCGAAGGCGTACGGCAGTCCCAGCGCCGCGGCGAGCTGCGCGCCGAAGAGCGAGGAGCCCAGGATGTACAGGGGTATGTTCGAGCCGTGGCCCGGGACGGCGCGTACGCCGGCCAGGGCCGGCTCGCCGGTGAGGAAACCCCGCAGTTCGAGGACATCCTGGGGGAAGGCGGCGGCGGAGGCCGGTGTCACGCGCAGGGCGCGGGCGGTGTTCTGGTCCGAACCGGCGGCCCGGCCCAGGCCGAGGTCGATGCGGCCAGGATGGAGAGCGGCCAGGGTGCCGTAGTGCTCGGCGATCACCAGCGGGGTGTGGTTGGGCAGCATCACACCGCCGGCGCCGACCCTGATCCGTTCGGTGTGGGCGGCAACATGGGCGATCAGGACGCTGGTGGCCGCCGAGGCGATCTGCGGCATGTTGTGGTGTTCGGCGTACCAGACCCGCTCATAGCCGGAGCGCTCCGCGGCCTGCGCGAGGGGAACGGCACCGCGCAGCGCGTCGGCGGGAGTCTCCCCCGGGCCCACCCATGCGACGTCGAGAAGTGAGTAACGCATCGAATCCTTCGTTTCGTGGAGCAGGGGGTCAGGCCAGAGCTTTGAGCTCGTCCTCGCCGAGGATGAGTGTGAAGGACTCAACGAGTGAGGCGAGTTGCTCGGGCGTGCGCGCGCTGGCGATCGGCGCCGCCACCGTGGGCTGCTGGCGCAACCAGGCGAGCGCGACGGCGGCGACGCTTACGCCCCGGTCGGCTGCGATGCTGTCCAGTGCGTCGAGCAGGTCGCGGTTGCGTGGGTTCTGGAGGTAGGAGGCAGCCGTTTCGACACGGGGCGAGGTCTCTTGCGCGCCGTCGCGGTACTTGCCGGTCAGGAAGCCGCTGGCCAGGGCGAAGTAGGGCAGCTCGACCATGCCCAGCTCACTGAGGACCGGCGCGAGCGTGGTCTCGAAATCGCGCTCGACGAGGTTGTAGTGATCCTGGCTGATCTCGAAGGGGGCGTGGCCCGCGGCGCGGGCCGCCTCGACCACGGCGCGCAGGCGGGGGGCCGAGAAGTTCGACAGTCCGAGTGCGCGGACCTTTCCTTCGCGCACCAGCGTGTCGAAGGCCGCCGAGATCTCGTCCGGTGTGCGCGAGGGGTCGTCGGCATGTGCGTAGAGCACGTCGATGTGGTCGCTCTGCAACCGCCGCAGCGATTCCTCGACCGCCTCGCGCACGGTGGCAGCGGACAGCCCGGGGTGCTCCTGCCACATGCCGACCTTCGTGGCGACCTGCACCCGGTCGCGCAGACCGCGCGAGGCCGTCCACTCGCCGATGATGGTCTCGGATTCGCCGCCGAGGTTGCCCGGGATGTACGCGGAGTAGATGTCCGCGGTGTCGATCAGCGTGCCGCCCGCTTCGACGAACGCGTCGAGCACAGCGAAGCTCTGTTCGCGATCCGTTGTCCATCCGAAGGTGTTGGTGCCCAGGACGAGAGGGCCGAAGTCGTGTGTGGTCATTTTCTCTCCAATGGGTGGCGGCGGACCCTGGACGCGGGCGGGAGGGTCCGTGGTTCAGCGGTGGTTCAGTGGTGTGCGGCCCGCACGCATCGTCAGCCGCCGAAGCGGGTGGTCAGGGGTATGAGACGCGGAGGACCGTACGGCTCGAAAGCGCAAGCGCGGACGCTGACGCGCTGCTCAGCTCCCCCGGCCTCGGCGTCGGCTCGGCGCCCGGGTGCTCGCCGAGATCACAGACGACCGCGACCGCTTCACCGACGTCCGCGCTCTGAAGGCATACGCCGGTTCGGCCCCCATCACCCGCGCCTCGGGCGGGTGGAAGTTCGTCGGGCGGCGCTTCATCAGCAACGACCGGCTGATCGTGGCCGGTCTCCCGTGGGCGGCACGGACCTCCTCGCCCGGAGCCGTCGGCGCCTTCAACGGCGACTGGCCGGGCCGACCCTGGCCGTGGGCACGGCCGGCTCGCAGGGGCGGTGCTCATGGCTTGTCCACGGAGGGGGTCAGGGGCGGATGAGGACCTTCAGGGCCTCGCGGTCGTTCATCGCCCGGTAGGCCTTGGGCACCTCGTCGAGGCCGACGGTGCGGTCGAAGACCTTGCCGGGCTCGATGGCGCCGGAGAGTACGTCGGGCAGCAGTTCGGGGATGTACTTCCGGGCGGGCGCGACGCCGCCGGTGAGGTGGATGTTCTTCGTGAACAGCCCGAAGTCCATGGTGACGTCCTCGTACTGGGGAGCCCCGACACACGAGACGGTGCCGCCGGGGCGGGCGATCGAGAAAGAGGTCTGCAGGGAGTCGCGGGTTCCCACGCACTCCAGCACCGCGTGCGTCCCGTCGCCGCCGGTGAGTTCCAGCACCGCGGCGATGCCCTCCTCGCCACGGGCGGCGACCACGTCGGTGGCTCCGAACTCGCGGCCCAGGTCGGTGCGGTCGGTGTGCCGGCCCATGAGGATGATCCGCTCGGCGCCCAGGCGCTTGGCGGAGATGACGGCGGACAGGCCGACCGCGCCGTCGCCGATGACGGTGACAGTGCTGCCCTGTCGCACGCCGCCGGTGACGGCGCTGTGGTATCCGGTGCACAGCACGTCCGACAGCGTCAGCAGCGACGGGATGAGAGCGGAGTCCTCCTCCACGGGCAGCGGCACGAGCGTGCCGTCGGCCAGCGGCACCCGCACGGCCTCGCCCTGCCCGCCGTCGAGGTCATGTCCCCAGGTGCCCCAGGTGCCGCCGTGGCGGCAGGAGGACTGCAGCCCTTCGCGGCAGAAGTCGCAGGTGTTGTCGGACCACACGAACGGGGCGACGACGAACTGGCCGCGCCGCAGCCCGCTCACCTGGGAGCCGGTCTCCTCGATCACGCCGAGGAACTCGTGCCCCATCCTCCGGCCGCTGCCGGAGGCGGGCAGGGTCTGGTAGGGCCACAGGTCGCTGCCGCACACGCAGCCCGCGACGACGCGCACGATCGCGTCCGTGGGCTGCTGGATCGTCGGGTCGGGAACCTCCTCGACGCGGACGTCGCCGGCGCCGTACAGGACAATGGCCTTCATCGATGTTGCTCCTTGGTACTGGTGGTTCTGTATCGGGATCGGCTGTTGGTCGCCGGGTCGTTGCGCTGCCGCTGGGCCGACCGGCGGGTAGGGGGTCAGCGGTTGATCCACCGCTGCATGTGCGCGGTGGCCAGGGCGTCGCCGACGACCTGCTCGGGAGGGGTCTGGAAGGCGCCGAACCCGAGGATCGGCATCTGCACGCCGTTGTTCAACGTGACCTGAGGGATCTCGATGGACATGGTGAAGCCTTTCTGATGGCACGTGCCCGCGTGCACGTGTCCGTTGGTGCCTGCCGTCCGCAGGTGGCGACCGGGTGCCCGGGATTTCCGGTCCGTGCGCCACCGTGCGTGCGCATGCTGAACGGCCCAGGCAAGGACCGCTGCCCCCGGCAGACGTACGGGCGTCCGGCGGCCCGGCCGGCCTACGCGGAGCGTGGAGCCCCGACCGCTAGGACTGGCGCTGCTCCTGCTCGCCCTGTTCCTGCCGGGCAAGAGTCGCGGCCCAGCTGGCCAGCAGGTCGAGCGCCTGCTGAGAGCTGGAGGCCGGCTCGGCGGTGTACACGAACAGCACCAGTCCCGGATCGGACGGCAGCTCCAGCCCTTCGTAGGACAGGTCCAGATCACCGACCACCGGATGGTGCAGCCGCTTGATCCCGCTGCGGTGATGACGCACGTCATGCGCGGCCCACAGCCTGCCGAACTCCTTACTGCGCGTGCACAGCTCCCCGATCAGGCCGGTCAGCTCCTGGTCGTAGGGGTTCTTGCCGGCCTCGGCACGCAGCACCGCCACGATGTCGCGGGCCGCGAGATCCCAGTCGCGGTAGAAATCGCCAGCCCGCGGGTTCAGAAAGCGAAACCGCGCGTGGTTGACCGGCCGGACGGGATCGTCGAACAGGGGCGAGTACAGCGCCCGCGCCAGACGGTTGATCGCCACGATGTCGCTGCGACCGTTACCCACCCAGGCGGGTGACAGCTGGCCGTCGAGGATCTGCTGAATGGCCGGGCGCACGCGCCGCGCCGCGGGGCGACGCCGCACTGCTGCGCCCGCATTGGCCGCCCGCGCCAAATCGAACAAGTGTGCTCGCTCGTCCTCGTTCAGCCGCAGCGCACGGGCGACAGCGTCCAGCACGCTCTCAGAAGCACCGCGCAAGCTGCCGCGTTCCAGCTGGGTGTAGTACTCGACCGAGACTCCCGCCAGCTCGGCCACCTCGCTACGGCGAAGGCCCGGAACCCGGCGGGTGCCACCGTGTACGGCAAGGCCGACCTGATCGGGCGTGACCTTGCCGCGGCGGGAGACCAGGAACTCTCGTACCTCGCTGCGGTTGTCCATGCCCTCCACGGTACGAGCCGGCCCCCGGACCAGGGAGATGCTGCCAGCACCCCCCACGGCGGCACCCACGCCGTGCCGGTGCGAGCCCATCCGGACGCGCTCTGGACCGCACCCGGAAACGGTGCGGCGGGTGCCAGGGTTCGCACGCCCTGACACCCGCCGTGGTTCAACGGGCTTGGCCCGTTTCTACCGGTTTCCGGCGGCTCACGCGGTACCGCCGTGGAGGTAGGCGCGGTTCACGGTCTGCCGGACGCTGTTGCCGGCCGCGTCGGTCGCGGTCACGCGCAGCGTCACGTAGGCGTCGCCTCTCACGCTCGAGGGCCGCTCGACGGTGGCGGTGAACTGCCCGCTGCCCTTTCCGGCAGTGCGGGCCGTGGTCCAGGTCTTGCCGTCGTCGTAGGACGTCTCGACCTTCAGCGTCACCCCGCGCGGCGCGGCCATGCCGTCCTGCATGCGGACGCTCAGGCCGAGGTTGTGCCTGCGCGCAGAGCCGACCGCGTTCTGCGCGTCGACCGGTACGGCGTAGTCGACCTGGAGCAGCGGCAGCTTCTCCGGGGCGGCGGTGGTGTCCGAGTGGAACGTCCACGAGGTGCTGGCGCTGGTGCCGAAGTGCCAGTCGTCCGAGACGCGGGCGGTCGTCAGGTCCAGTCGGTATGCGGCGTTGCCCGCGGGGACCTCGAAGTTGCCCCAGGCGCCGTTGTCGGACCTGGCGATCTGCTGCCCGTTGCGGTAGAGCTCCGCCGCGTTCGTGTCGCCCGCCCTGTCGAAGCTGTTCTTCTCCGCGAACGACCAGTGGCCGGTGCCGGAGTCGTTGAACTCCGGCACATACACCGACAGGGTGTTGCCGTTGCGTACCGACGGCAGGTGCTCACCGCGCGGGATGGAGGGGCGGACCACTGCTCCGAACCACCGCTCCGTGGCGTGCCGGCCGGGCTGGTAGGTGTGCGCCTCGTCGTGCATGCCGCCTGACAGCGGATTTCCGAAGGTATCAACGGCCACGTATTGCACGGCGTGCTGCCACTGCGTGTCGTCCCCGGCGTTCACGTACTCCACACGTTCCTGTCCCACCGGAACGTAGCGGCTCGTCTGGCCGATGGCAGTGTCCTGGTAGGGACGCCACGCGAAACGCTGCTCGCTCGCCCATTCCGAGCCACCCGTGCGGCTGTAGGTGGCGCGAACCTCCGCGCTTTTGCGTTGCGAGAAGGTGAGGCTCTTGGGGATAAAGCCCTTCGAGATCTGCATGACGTCGTACATGTACGGGCTGCGCACCGTGCCGGAGAACTCCACCGTCGTGGTCCCCCTCGCCATGCGCTTCAGCAGAGCTGTCCCGTCGGCCCAGGAGAATCGCATCACGGGCAGGGCCATCCGGTCACCGGTTGGCAGCCATTCGGCCTGGGCGCCGACACCCTTGGGCCACACCACCAGCAGCGCCTTGGCCCCCGCGGCCGCGGCGGTCTGCGCGAGCGCACGCTGGTCGTAGCCGGCGGAGTTGTCGTCCTGAACGACGGCCAGCTTGCCGCGCGCACCGCGGAAGTCGGGCGCCTGTGCCGTGCCGGCGGCCACGGCGGTCAGCCGCGCGCCCTGGTCGCGGAAGGCCGGGGAGAAATTCTCATAGTAGGGGGTGAACTCCTGTGAGATGCCGGAGACCCTCGCCCGCAGTTGGGGGGCCTTCAGCTGCGTGCGCACGGTGAACTCGAAGGCGCCGTCGGTGACCGGGGCGGTGGGATTGGTGTAGAACCGATCGCTATACCAGAGCGAGATACCCTCGAGCCGTTCCTGACCGTCGATCTGACGGTAGTACATGGGGATGAGCTGGCCGTACCGCTCGGCGGGGCGAGGCGTGCGGATCTTCACCTCGGTGGCCTCGGCGGCGTTCAGCGTCACCGTCGTGTCCTTGGTGACCTTCACCTCCGGGACAACGACATTGCCTATTTCGCCGACGCCGTCATCGGCGGTGTCGTTGAAACTGGTGCTGACGTAGTACGTGCCCTCTTCCACGACGGCGACCCCCGCGTCGAGGTCCGTGTAGCCCTCGACACCGTCGGGACCCCAGATGGTCGGCAGCCAACCCGGCACAACCTTGCCGTCGCGGTCGCGGTAGACCACGGTCAGCCGGTGCTGCGGGGCGTGCACCACGAGGGAGACGGTGGTGTGGGCGAGTACGGTGCCGTCGGCAAACTTCGCGGTGAGGTAGCCGTAGTACTTGCCGCGGACGGCGTTCGTCGCGTCGGTGCGCAGCGGCACCTCGGCCGTGGCGCCGGGGCCCACCTGCACCGTGCCGGAGCCGACGCCGACGACCCCGCCGGCAAGCGGACGCCCGGCCTCAGTGGCCAGGTTGACGGCCAGGGAGAGCGTCACCGGCTTGTCGCCGGTATTGGTGTAGCGGACGGTGGCCGCCTGCCGCGCTCCCTGCGTGTCGCCGATGTGGAGCGGGGCGAGGGTGACCGAGCCGGTGGCGGTGACCGGGCCGATGGCGGTGGCCAGGTCGATGCGGCCGCCGCCCTGCTCGGTCACCTTGGTGCCGGACACCGTCCGGGAGGTGCTGACCAGGGCGTCCTTCAGCTGCTGCGCGCCCCAGTTGGGGTGCTGCTGGGCCAGCAGTGCCGCGGCGCCGGCGACATGCGGGGTGGCCATGGAGGTCCCGGACAGCGACACGTAGTTGTCGTCGACCGGGTCGCCCAGGGTGGTGCCGGCTGCGCGGGCGGCGACGATGCCAACACCGGGGGCGGTGACGTCGGGCTTGACCGCTCCGTCGCCGAAGCGCGGGCCGCGGCTGGAGAAGGAGGCGAGGGTGTCGTCGCGGTCGACGGCCCCGACGGTCAGCGCGGCGTCGGCCGCACCCGGCGAACCGACCGTGGACGGGCCAGGGCCGGAGTTGCCCGCCGCCACGACGAAGAGCGTGCCGGTGGACTCGGTCAGGGCGTTGACGGCCTGGCTCATCGAGTCCGTGCCATCGGTCTGGATGTCCGCGCCGAGGCTCATGTTGACGACCTTGGCGTGCCCGCCGGCCGCCCACTCCATGCCGTCGATGATGCCCGACTCCGAACCGTAGCCGTTGTCGTCCAGCACCTTGCCGATCAGCAGGTCGGCCTTGGGCGCAACACCGCGCCGGGAGCCCGACGACGCCGCGCCGGTACCGGCGACGATCGAGGCGACGTGCGTACCGTGACCGAAGTGATCACCGGTGTTCGCGCTGCCGGAGAAGTCCTTCGCCTCGGCGATGCGCCCGGCCAGGTCGGGGTGGTTCGCGTCGACACCGGTGTCCAGCACGGCCACCTTCACACCCTGGCCCTCGTAGCCGGCCTTCCAGGCGCTCGGCGCGTTGATCTGCGCGGTGCTGCGGTCCAGCACCGCCTTCACCCTGCCGTCCAGCGAAACCCTGGGGGTGACCGCGGCACGGGCGGCATCAGACTTTCCGCCCGGGTTCAGCGTCTTCCAGAAGGTGCCCAACTCGCCGCCGGCGACGCGCAGCGACCGCGCGCCGATGCTCGTGAGGGAACGAGCCCGTGCCGAGGAGTCGTTGAGCGCAACCAGTCTGTCGGCTCTGGCCTCGGCAGCCCTGGCTGCCTGCGCGGTGATCCTGCCCCCGTCCCGGGACGGGGCCGAGTAGACAATCAGTGGCAACGCGGAGGAGTGGTCCTCGTCATACCCCTGTGCTATCAGGGCTGTTACGTTGAATAGGCGGCGGTCCAGAGTGCCGGCTGTTACCAGCGCCTCGGCATCAGCAGGCAACACGGTCAGCGAATTGTCGTCGTCTTCCAGTGTCCGGAAGGGGATGTGCTCGCGCCCGGGCCCCGGCTGGACCGACGCGGTGCGCCGTCCCCCGGGCAGCGTCGTCACGGTCACCCGGTCACCGGTCACCAAGCGCACGGTCACGGAAGACGCCTTCGCTTCGGTGCCGGGGTAAGCAACAGCCCCAGTGGCTGCGGTAGGCGACGCGGAGACGGTCTGCACGCCTCCGGCGGCCAGCATCAGCCCCGTCGATATCGCCGCCGTCAGGCGGGTCCAGGTCATCAAGGAAACACCTTTCATCCAAAAAGCAGTGCGGGAGTGCAAACAATCGGGCGATGAAGCCGCACGAGCGCTGACGGTTCACAACTGCGACACGACCCAACAGCGGGGTCGCTCGTCATGGCTTGTCGTCATGCGGCAGCACTGAGCGCACGCCCCGTCACGGGTATCGCGATGGGCGAGGCATCGTGCGCGCTCGGGTGGTCCCTCAGCGGCGTGGGCTCGTTGCGAGGGCCGGTCGGCAGTGGCACCTCCAACAAGCGTCCAGCCGCATTTCAGGCCTCACGCCGGCGCCGACGAGACGATCGGAGAATCCCTGTCAGCCGAAGCCGTCCACCGATCCGTCGTATAAGCGAGCCTCGTTGCGCACCGCGAACCCTTCTGTGATGGCCATGTCGCCCTCCAACAAGGGGTTCGACATGTCTCCCGGCCGCGCTCACCATATGGATACTCCGTGTGTACGACCTCGGTCAGATGGCCTAGATTCACCGCCGGGTCACGTCCGCCGCAGTGGTGTACCGATGGCCACTGGGTGATCTCATCTTCGAGGCCATGCAGTGAGTCTCGAACTCCTCGCCATGCCCACCGCCATCGGCGCCATCAGGGCGATCGGGCTGCCGCCCGGGGCATCCCGGCCACGCATGTCGACAGGCTTCCCCCCGGCGCGATCCTCGTCGAGAGCTACCTCGCCGATGCAGCACACCTATGAGGTGCCAGCGCGGGCGTGGCATGGCCTGCGCCGCTGGGATGGTGGTCGATCCATGACAGGCCGCCGCGGTCGAGCTGCGCCGCGCGCGGGTGACGGCGACGTAAGCAAGGCGGGCTTCGGCGTCGTCGATAGGTCCTGGCAAGGGCTGGCCGGTGTCGTCTGTCTGGTCGGTCTCCTTGGGTGGAGTGAAGTCGTCGGCGATCTTCACCGTGGGCCATTCGCGGCCTTTGGCTTTGTGGGCGGTGGAGACGATGACGTCGGCCTGTGGTTCGTCACTGAGTCGGTCGACAGCGGTCAGGATGGCGTCCGTGCCGTGCTTGTCGATGAGGTCGACGAAAGGCTGCAGGTCTCCTCCGGCTGGGTCGTGTTCGGCGTAGTCCTGGAGGTCACCCCAGGTGGCGAAGAGCACGAGTTCCGGATGGCTGGTGCGGCGGCCGCTTTTGAGGTCGCGGGCGGCGAGGGCGAGGGTGCGCAGGCTGTCTCCGCCGCCGACGAGTGCGACGCGGTGGCCGGCTTCGAGGAATTGCATGACGTGGGTCATGGCGCCGACGTTGGTGCGGCACAGGACCGCGTGAGGCTGTTCGAGAGGGCCGAGTTCGGTCGTGAGGCTTGTGCTTCCGTGGAGGCGGATGGGGGCCTGGGCGATGGCGAGCCAGCGGTTGGCTTCGGCGGCGAGGTGGGGGCCGAAGCGGAATGACTGGGAGAGGGTGAGGGTGGTGCCGTCGAAGCCGGTCATGACATCGCGGGCGCCACGTCAGTGGTAGATGGCCTGGGCGGAGTCGCCGACCATGACCAGCTGGGCGTGGCTGCGCTGGGCGTTGAAGACGTCTTCGACGACGGGGTTGGTGTCCTGGGCTTCGTCGAGGAGGAGGAAGTCGGCTTCGATGACCGGGTTCGTCAGAGCCCAGATCTTGAGGTAGTGGTCGTGTTCGAAGCGGGCCACTCCCCCGTCGGGGTCTTAAAGATCGGTCCAGGCTCGCTGGGCAAACGGCAGGACTGTGTAGGCGAGTTGGGCGTGCAGGGCGGTGTCATCTAGGCCGCGCATGCGCGGGACGTGGTGCCGGCTCAGGGTGAGGTCGGCGCAGTGGCAGAAGCGGATCACAGTGCGCAGGGTGGCGTAGGAGAGGGCGTCGCCGGCTGGCGCGGGGTGAGGTCACGGTCTGCGATACGGACGGGTTTGGTGATGCCAAGGGCCTGCCCGGTCTTCCAGGCCGGCTGACGCGGGGCGCTCAGGCGGGCGCGGTAGCGGTGCCCGAGGGCCGCGTAGGCGAGGGCGTGGGCGGTTTTGCAGGTGACCGTGGGCGGGAAGCGGGCAGCAGCCTCTTGGGCGATGGCCCGATTGTAGGCGAGGTAGCGGCCACGGCGTTTGATGCCGAGGGCGAGCAGCGTGAGGGTCGAAGTCTTGCCGGTGCCGGCGCCGGCCTGGAGGACGAGGTGGTCTCCGGCGTGGAAGCGGTCGGCGGCGGCGGTCTGTTCGTCAGTGAGGTTCAGCACGTGGTGGCTTCCGGGGTGGCAAGTGCTCGGGCTGCGGCGGCGAGGAGGCGGTCTCGGGTGGTGGTGGACAGCACGGCCTGCAGGGCGTGAGTGAGGCGTTCGACCTCCTGGCGGTCGATGCGCTGCAGTGCGTCGGTGAGGGCTTGCTCGACGAAGGTCTCGACGTCTTGGCCGTGGTGGGATGCGGCACAGCGGACGGCGTCGTCAGCGGCGGGGGTGAAGGCGACGTTGAAAATGATCTGGCCGTGAGTGTCCGGGTAGTGGGTGGCCAGGATGTCGATGGGAAGCGTTTCGTGGAGCGTGCGGCGCAGTCGGTTGAGGGCGCGGCGGGGTGTCTTTGCCCGGGGTCAGGGTCAGCAGGCGGGTGCTGTCGTGGTTGGCGGCGAGCGCCGTGAGGCGGCTGGCGTGGTCGAGTTCTCTCTGGCTGGCGGGTCTGGTCAGGGTGATCTCAAGGGCGTGGTGCGGCACGGTTACGACTCGCCTCGCCGGCGACATGCTGCACGGTGTACTCGCACACCTCGGGGTGCCGGTGAGAGAGGAGCAGCGGCGGCTGTCGGCACTGGGCGTGACACCCGCTGAACGGCCGGCCCGCCCTCCGCGTCGGCGGGGGTGTTCCGCCGAAGAGGCCCTTCGTGTTCGCCAGCGCCCTCGTCCTCCCCGCCGATGCGGGGGTGTTCCGCCGCGGCGGAGGTGTGTGGCTGTGATGGTGCGGTCCTACCCGCCGACGGGTGGGTGTGCCGACGTGCGCCAGGCGGGCGACGGCTTTATGTGGGGTGGCAATGGATGTGGACCTGAGCGGCATCTTTGAGGCCGACCCCGCTCGACCGGCTCGGCTTTCTGCTCGCCCGGCATGGCGCCATCGCCTGCGCTCGCATGGAGCACGCCTTCACGCTGTGCGGACTGACACCCCGCGAAGGCGCGACGCTGATGCTGCTGGGCAAGTGGGGACACACGAGCCAGAAGGGCGTGGCGGGGGCCCTGGAGGTGGATCCCAGCATCCTGTGCGGGATCCTGAACGACCTGGAGGTCACGCGCGTCGTCGAGCGCCGGCGCGATCCGGCCGGCCGGCGCCGTCACATCGTGGCGCTCACCGAAGAAGGCAGCCGCGTCCTGGCGAAGGCCCAGGAAGCCGTCACCGCCATGGAGCAGGAGTTCTTCGCCGACGTCACCCCCGAGGAGCTGTCGACACTCCGGAAGCTCCTCGTCCGGGTGAGGACATCCAAGAGCGACGCCGTCTGCGCCTGGCCGACCCGCCACCAGGCAACTTGGGGCCATGGGCATTCCCGTGGCCCCTTGTCGTGCTACCCCCTTCTGGGAATTTACGACATTCCGGGCAGCTTCGTTCCGGTGAGTCGACAGTCACATCCGTTCATTCATTGACATGCCTCAACGATCTGATAGCGTCAACGCATGACGTTGCTCAGCCGTATCGGCCACGAGCCCCACGGCACAACGCGTCGATCGTTCGCCGCCCCCTCGACAAGTCGGGCGAAGCAAGGAGACAGAACCATGAAGAAGCTGATGACCCGCGTCGCCCTCGCAGCCGCCACCGTGACGATGACCGGCAGCGCGTTCGTCGCCGTCGCCGGCCCCGCTTCGGCGACCGCCCTGCCCGCGGCTCAGCACAGCGCTCACCCCGCCACCGCCGTCGTCACCGTGGCGGAGCGCGCCGACCTCTTCCGCATCGGCCAGGGGTGGTCCATCTCGGACGGGCACCGTGAATGGCACGGCGAGCGGGACCGGTCGGGCCACTCCTACTGGCGCTCCGGCGACAACGGTCACCAGCTCCGCTACGACGGCCACCGCGTCTACCACTGGAACGAGGGACGCTGGGCCGCCGTCACCCAGGCCGACGAGCACGCCTACGCCTTCGACCGCTGGCACTTCGACCAGCTCTGGACCATCCGCGCCATCGAGGACCCCCGCGGAATCTGAGCCCGACCCGCCCGGAACACCCCACCTGGAGAACACCATGAAGCAGTCGACCCGCACCACCAGGACCCTCCGCCGCCTTCGCCCGGTCACGGACCTCGGAACCGGCCGCCACCGTGGACAGCCAGCCGCCGAGCGCCCGACCGCCCTAAACGCGCCCGGCAACGGCCGCCACCGCCGCGCCGAGGCCCTCGCCCTCCCCGCGTCCGCGTGACCCGCCCCCGCACAACCCGCCCCCACCAGGCCGACGACCCGATGAGCCCCCGCTGCGCACGCACGGCGCCACGAAGCACCGACGCCCCCGACGCGCCGCGGCAGCGCCCGACCGCGTGAACAACACCGTCAACCGCCGCCTGCGAGCCCAGTGACACGGACACACCACCGCCCGGCCGGCGCCCCGCCGAACGTCACACCCCCCGAAGGGCGCACGCCTCCGCCTCCCGACAGCGGGAACGGACCCGGACAGCGGCCGCCCCGCCGACCCCGCCATGAACCACACCCCGGCGCCACCGATGACCGCGGCCCATCATGCAGTCAGCACCACGACACCGAACACCACCAGCACGCCGCGGGTCCCGCCGCAGTCGAGCCCACTCATCCGACAGCCCGGCACGCAAAACAGCACCATGCAGTCCGCGACGTCGAAGACCAGGACAACGCCCATGCACAGCAGCAGCGCGGCGTCTTCCAGGAGAACCACGAATCCCCCGCGCGACCCAGTGCCTGCCGCAGCCCGCGGGCGACGGCAGACAGGCCGCGCGCGAAGAAGTTCTGCCGGAACCCGAGTTCGTCGACGACACACTGGACCTTGCCTTGCGCCTGGTCGCCACCGCGACAGGGCGCCGACCGGACAACACGTGGGACACCGTCGTCTTGGCGCGTCAGACGCGGGCAGGAGTGAGCCGGTTGAGCGGGCTGGGCTTCTCCCGTGGGCGACGCCGGTCGGCGGCCGGCCGGCGAGCCGGCCGCAGCCAGGTGCAGACGGCCGGGACGAGCCCTGCAGAAGACGACGGTGCCTTCGATGACCGGCAGAGCGCCGAGGTCAGCAGCCCATGCCCGAGCGATGGATCAGCCGTGGATGGATCCGTCCCAGGCCCGACAAGTGGCGGTGCCATGAAGACGTGTGCCGGGCCGTGGGGACGTCAGGTGCTGCTCACCGGCTCCACCGTGGGGAGTGAGCGGGTCCGCCGGGCGAGCAGGAGGACGGCCACGGCCGCGGTGAGGAGGGAGACCGGGATGTAGATGGCGGGTGCCACTGCGGCAGCCGGCATGTTCAGCAACGCGGGGCTGAGCGCGATGGCGACGGCGAGGGCGCCGTTGTGAATGCCGATCTCCATCGACGAGGCGACGGCTTGGGGCCGCTCGACGCGGACGAGACGGGGCACCCAGTAGCCTATGACCAGGTTCAGAACGCTGAACGCCGCCGTGAGCGGAAGGACGGAGCTCAAGGACCGGCCCAGCTCGCGGGAGTTGTGCAGGATCGCACCCACGACGACCACCACCAACACGACAAGCGCGACGATCCGTACGGCACGCTTGAGGGACTGCGCCAGGCCCGGACGATGGCGCCGCAGCGTCATGCCCAGGGCGACGGGCAGCACGACGGTGGCGATCAGTGTGAGGACGCCGTGCGGTTGGAGGCCGATGTTGTGGGCGTGGCCGAGGTAGTGGCGGGTCACGCCCCACATGACGAGCGGCAGCGTGACCACGGCGAGCAGCGAGTTGACCGCGGTGAGGGTGATGTTCAACGCGATGTCACCGCGGGCGAAGTGGCTGTAGACGGCCGCGAGCGTTCCGCCGGGCGATGCGGCCAGGAGCAGCATCCCGACAGCGGTGTCGGTGTCGGCGCCGGTCAGTGCGAGCAGGGCCAGGCACAGCGCGGGCATCAACAGCAGTTGGCAGGCCAGTGCCGTGCCCACGGCGCGCGGCACGCTGATCACGCGGGCGAAGTCCGCGAAGGTGAGGGACAGTCCGAGGCCGAGCATGATGACCGCCAGGGCGAGCGGCAACACCACGGTGGTCAGGACAGAGCTGTGCAACATCTTCTCCTCTGGATCAGTGCCGGTGGTATTCGCCGGACGACTTGGCGAAGAAGGCACGCAGTGCCTCCTTGTGGTCGTCCTTCAGGAACAACTCGGACAGTTCGTCGACCTGCCGCCGGTGCGCCTCGTCCCGGCTCATCTCCGGGGCGTCGTTCACGCAGCGCTTGGTGGCCTCGACGGACAGGGGGGCGCGAGTCGCGATCCGCTCCGCCTTCGCCAGCGCCACATGCATGAGCGCCTCGGGTGCGCACACCTCGGTGACCAGTCCCCAGGCCGCGGCCCGCTCGGCTCCGTAGCGTTCGCCGGTGAGGAGGATCTCCTTGGCCGGCCCCAGTCCCACGATCCTGGCCAGTCGCCAGAAGTTGGCCATGAGGCCCACGTTGACCCCGGCCGCGACGAAGGACGCCTCGCTCGACGCGACGCGGATGTCGCAGGCCAGGGCCAGCTCGAGCCCGCCGCCGACGGCCGGCCCGTTGACCGCGGCGATCACCGGGGCACGGAATCTCTCCAGGCCGTAGACGATCCGCTCGAAGTCCGCTACGAAGTCCGGCAGTTCGGTAGGGCTCATCCGCTGGTCCTGGAGCAGGTCCGCGCCGGCGGTGAACACACCTCCGGCTCCGGTGAGGACGACCGCACGAACCTCTCGGTCCTTCTCCAGCCGGTCGATGGCCGTCTTCAGGTGCGCCCGGCTCTCCCAGGAGAGGGTGTTGACGGGCGGGTTGCTCAGTGTGATCACCGCGACGTGCGGGGTGTGGTATCGCAGCTGGACCGCGCTCACTTCTCCTCCTTGGCCACGCCCGCGGCGAGCAGGGCCTCGATCTCGGACGGGCCGAAGCCCGCCTCGGTCAGTACGTCGGTGGTGTGCTCGCCCAGCAACGGGGCCGGACGGTGGATGGCTGCCGGGGTGCGGGAGAATTTGACGGGCACTCCGATGTGCTTGACCGGCCCTGCCGTGGGGTGTGCGACCTCGACGAGCATCTGCCGGGCCCGGACCTGGGGATCGGAGTAGACCTGACCGATGTCGTACACGGGTCCGGCGGGAATGCCGTGCGGCAGGAGGATGTCCATCCACTGCCCGGTGGTGTGCTCCAGGAACTTCTTCTGCAGTTCCTTCGTCAGTGACGGGCGGTTGGCCAGGCGGGACGCCGGGTCGGCGAATCGCGGGTCCGTCCCCAGCCCCGGCCGTTCCAGGGCCTTCACGAGGTGTTCCCACATCCGCTGATTGGGTGTGCCGACGGTCAGCCAGCCGTCGGCGGTCCGGAACGCCTCGTAGGGGGCCGCGAGCCGCATCTGCGAACCGAGCGGGCCGGCTACGTGTCCGGTGGCGAACAGGACGGCGCTCTCCCACACCATCAGGGAGATGCCGGCCTCCAGTAGTGAGGTGTCCACGTACTGCCCCTCGCCGGTGCGCAGGCGGTGGACATAGGCGGCGAGCACACCGTTGGCGGCCAGGATCCCCGCAGCCAGGTCACAGACCGGTACACCCGCCTTGACCAGCTCGCCGCCGGGCTCACCGGTGACGCTCATGATCCCGGACATGCCCTGGGCGATGAGGTCGTACCCGCCCCGGCCGGCCAGCGGGCCGTCTTGGCCGAATCCCGAGATCGAGCAGTAGACCAGTGCGGGGTTCCGTGCGGCGAGGCTGGGATAGTCGCAGCCGAGCCGCTCCATGGCCCCGGGCCTGAAGTTCTCGACGAGGACATCGGCTCCCTCGCTGAGCCTGCGCAGCGCGTCGGCGCCCCGCTCGTCCCGAAGGTCCAGGGCGATCCCGCGCTTGTTCCGGTTCACCGCCATGTACGCCGGCGACTGGCCGCCAGGGAAGTCGGCTCCCCAGCCACGCAGTTCGTCGCCGGTCGGACGCTCGACTTTGATCACGTCGGCGCCCAGGTCGGCGAGGAGCGCCGCGCAGTAGGCACCGGCCATCACTTGACTGACGTCCAGAACCCGCACGCCGTCGAGGGGACCCGTCATCGCACCTCCCGAGATTCCCATGGAAAATTCGTGCCGCATCGTGGCACGCCTGTGCTACTATGCGGCCCATACAGTAGATGGGGAGTCAGGAGGCGTCAACGGATGCGCAGCGTTTTCACGACCTTCTCCGTGCTCGAAGCGCTGGCCGAGGCCCAGCCGGTCGGTGTGGGCGCGCTGGCACGGGAGTTGGATCTGCCCAAGAGCACCGTGCAGCGCAGCCTGACCACGCTGGCCGAATTGGGGTGGATCCGGCCGCTGGACCGCGGCGGCCATACCCGGTGGATGCTGACGGCCAGGCCCCTGAAACTGGCCGGGCACGTGCTGCGCCACGAGGGCATGCTCCGCGAGGCCGCGGCGCCGGCAATGGCGGATCTCGCCGGACAGACCCGCGAGACGATCCACCTGACGATCGTGGACGGTGACAGTGTGATCCTGCTGGACAAGATCGACAGCACCCACGCCGTCCGGAACGTCTCCTGGGTCGGCGGTCGCGCCCCCCTCCACGCGTCGGCCTCCGGACTGGCAATCCTCGCCCACCTGCCGGCGGATGCGATCGCCCGCTACCCGCTGACCAGGTACACCGCCATGACCGTGACGGACATCGAGGCGCTGAGAGACACTCTGTCGGCGGTCCGCAAGCGCGGCTACGCCATCAACACCGGGATGTGGCGCGACGATGTGAGCGCCGTCGCCGCGGCGATCCTGGACCCGGCCGGGGCGCCGGCCGCTTCCCTCAGTATTTCTGTGCCGACCTACCGGCTGTCCGACGAGCTCCAGGACCGGTACGGCATCCTGGTCCGTGACGCCGCCGCACGCGTAACGTCCCTGTGGGACGGACAGGACGCCGAGAACAGTCCCATGACGGAACGGGACGGCTGAAGGGCTGTTGCCCCTTCCGTCGCGCGGGTGTCCCGACCGGTTGATCGCGGCCGGCCGGGGCATCGGAACAGGGCCTCCTGAACAGCTCGGTGGCGTCAGCCGACCCGAGCAGCAGAAGACCCTGCTGTCGCCGTTGCACGCTGCCGGATGCGCAGTCCGGTTCGGTCGCCCCGGATTGCAACTGCCCGGCTCACGGTCCGGGAACGCTGCTGAGAACCCGATGTGCTTCGATGCTCCGCAGAGCGGGGTCGTCGAGTGTCCCGTCGACGTACTACGGGCGTCGCCGCAAAGCGGAGGGGCTGAGGTCTGCGATCTTCGGGTAGCCGTCGACCGCCATGAGGAGGTCGGCCTCCGCGAGGAGGGAACGCAGCACGTGGACGATCCCGTCCTCGCCCCCCAGCGCGAGACCGTAGACGTAGGGCCGCCCCACCGCCACCGCCCGCGCGCCCAGCGCCAGGGCTTTCACGATGTGGTCGCCGGAGCGCACGCCCGAATCGAAGATCACCGGAGTATCGCCGGCCGCATCGACGACATCCGGCAGCATGTCGAGTGAGGCAAGGCCGCCGTTGGCCTGGCGTCCACCGTGGTTCGAGCAGTAGATCGCATCGGCACCGCCGTCGATGGCCCGTCGGACGTCCTCAGGATGCATGATTCCCTTGAGGATCAGCGGCAGGTCGGTCATGGAACGGAACCAGGCGAGATCGTCCCACGTCAGGCGCGGGTTGCCGAAGGTCATCGCCCAGGCTCCCACTGCGGCTTGGAGGTCCTCTGCCGGGTACTTGGCCAACCGGGACGTGAAGACCGGGTCGCTGAAGTAGTTCTCAAGGGCCAGCCCTCGCAGTTGGGGGAAGTTCGAGCGGCTGAGGTCGCGAGGCCGCCACCCGGGGATCCAGGTGTCCAGCGTGACGACGATCCCCTTGAAACCCGCCTTCTCGGCCCGGTGCACCAGGCTTTCGGCGAGTTCCCGGTCGTTCGGGGGGTAGAGCTGGAAGAAGCCCGGGGTGTCACCGAACTCAGCGGCGACAGCCTCCATGGGGTCGACCGTGAGCGTGGAGGCGATCATTGGAACACCGGTCCGCGCCGAGGCCCGCGCCACGGCCAGGTCACCATGACCGTCCTGCGCGCACAGGCCGATCACCCCCACGGGGGCCATCAACAGTGGGGACGGGAGGGACAGCCCGCACAGCTCGATGGACAGGTCTCGCCGGGCTCCGTCGACGAGCATCCTCGGGATCAGCCCCCAGTCGTCGAACGCCGAGACGTTGAGGTCCTGAGTGTACTCGTCGCCCGCCCCGCCGGCGACGTAGGAGAGGAGCCAGGGGTCCAATGCCTGGGAACCTCGCTCCTCCAGCTCGGCGTAGGTCATCGGCATCTTCGGCATGACGCCGGAGAGCCCGTTGAGGTAGATATCGAACTGGTAGTCGCCAAAGTTCGACACGCGGATTCGTGCCTCCTCCCGATCGGTTCTCGCTCGGCTGGTCGGTTCTCGCTCGGTCGGGCCTCAGTCGAACAGGTCTGGTGACGAGGCGACGATCTGGTCCCACAGCGGACGGAACTGGAACCAGCCCGCGAGCGGCCCGCCGATCTGTGCGCGGACCTGCTCCGCGGTCTCCCGGTCGATCTCATCCGGGGTGCCGGCGGCCATGGCCAGGAGCTGCGCCTGGCACGACCGTTCCATCGTGATGAACCACCACGCGGCGGCGGCAACCGACTGACCGACGGTCAGCAGGCCGTGGTTCTTCAGGATCACGGCCTTCGCCGAACCGAGCGCCTCGCCGATGCGACGCCCCTCTTCAAAGTCGCTCACGACTCCCCGGTAGTCGGCGTAGAGGCCCTGGTCCTCGAAGAAGGCGCAGGCGTCCTGCGTGAGCGGGGCCAGCGGTATCCCGAGCGCCGAGAACGCCTTGCCGTGCAGGGAATGCGCGTGCGCGGCCGCAACAGCGTCGGGGCGTGCCCCGTGGACCTCGGCGTGGATGCAGAAGGCAGCACGGTTCACCGGGCGCCTGCCGTGCAGCAGGTTGCCCTCATGGTCGACACGGATCAGGTCGGAGACCTTGATCTGATTGAAGCTCATCCCGAACGGGTTGACCCAGAACGTGTCGGGGAACTCGGGGTCACGGGCGGTGATGTGCCCGGCGACCCCCTCGGAGAAGCCCAGCTTCCCGAAGACCCGGAAGGCGGCCGCGAGTTCCCGCTTGCGCACCTCGCGCTCCTCGTCGACCGAGAGCCCCACGGGCGGGAGCGGCAGATCGAAGTCGTCGGGGATCGGGCCGACGTTGGCCCGGATCAGGTCGAGCATCTCGGGGGCGTAACGCTGCGTGGTCGTCATGGTCTTCGTTCCTCTCGATGTGCGGAGACTTCGATATACGGAGACTTCTGTGTACGGCGGCCTCGGTGTGCGAGACCCCATGTGCGCAGACGTGGTCAGGCCTTGGGCGCGGTGACATCGACCCATGCGGACGTCAGTCGCTTCCTCCCGCATCGAGAATCAGGGAGGCGACGCGTTGCGGCGCCTCCAATGGGGGCCAGTGTCCGACGTCCGCAAGGGCATGGAGCGTCGCGTCCGGCATGCGTTCGCCGATCCGCTCGGCGATGTGGGCACCCGAGACGGGGTCGCGCAGGCCCCAGATGAACGTCGTGGGCAGGTCGCCGGCCTCCATGGCTTCCACCCATCGGTCGCGGTGGGCAACCCGGTCGGCGATGTAGCGGATGAGCCGGTGGTAGTTCAGGTGGCCGTCACCGCGGTTCACGCTCTTCCACATCTCGGCCATGTCGGCGCTCGCGTCGTAGTGCGCGGCGAACGTCGGTGCGAGTGCGGTGGCCATGAGCTCGGCGTTCAGCGATGCGCTGAGCTTGGGGCCGGTTTCCGGGTCGAGCAGCGCCGTCTGGGCCGGTCGCTGTCGATGGAGTTCCGGGTAGACGCCGGAGTTCAGCAGCGTCAGGTTCGTGATCCGGCTCTTCAATGACCCGTCGGCCCTGCGCGCGAGCAGCTCCTGCGCCACAGTGGCGCCGTAGTCGTGCGCCACGAGACGCGTCGAGGCCACCGCCTCGTGCTGCCACAGCGCGGCCACCAGGTCGGCCTGCTCGTGGATCGAGTAGTCGTGATCGGCCGGCTTCTCGCTGGCGCCGAAGCCGAGGAAGTCCGGCATGAGGAGGGTGTGGTGGGCGGCGAGAGCGGGTACCGCCCGGGCCCAGTCGTGCGACGAACTGGGGAATCCGTGGAGCAGGGTCATCACGGGGCCGCTGCCGATGCGGCGGACGAACACCTCGCGCCGGACTCCGGCGACGGTGAGCGGGACCAGATCCCCTTCGGACCACCACTGCTCGATACCGGTGGTCATCAGATGCCCCCCAACAGCGCGGGCAGGAAACGGCGTTCCAGCTCGCCGTGCGGGAGTGCCGCCGGCTCCACCAGGCTCTGTGCGAGTCCGCCTTCCCGGACGGCGACGACGAAGCGCATCAGCATGTCGAGATCCGTCCCGGTCACCTTGCTCGGTGTGGTGGTGAGGAGCGGTGCGATCAGCTCCGCGAGTGCCGCCCGGATCGCCGCGTCATGGCGAGCGAGCGCTTCGGCCGCCTCGGGATTGCGGATGGCGTGGAGAGTGAACTCGGTGGAGATGAGGAACCAGCTGCGCGTCTCATCGTCCACGACACTTGCCAGCTCGATGAACGTGGCGATCGGGTGCTCGGAGACGACGGCCTGGTCCACCGCCTCACCGAGCTGTTTGACGACGATCTCGGAGCGCCGAGTGAACAGGGCAAGGAAGAGTTCGTCCTTGGAGCCGTAGTTCGAGTAGAACGCACCGGTCGTATAGCCGGCCCGTGTGCACAGCTCTGCGATCGAGACCCCGTGAAACCCATGCTCGGCGAACGCCTGCTCGGCCGCGTTGAGGAGGCGCTCGTTCGTCTCCCGTCGTCTCTTGGTCACGCGTTCTGCCATGCGTCCCACCTGTTTCTCATCATGATTATCGACTATGCAGGATAGGAGTACCAATCGGATAGGAATCCCTATCCGATAGGGGAAGCTATCAACCGAGGATGCTGCGACACAAGACCCGCGATGGAGCGTCAGCGGCAGGGCGACGCATTCCGATCCAGGGCGCAAGGCCGCACCGGGAAACGTCCACGCATGCCGATCCGGGTCCCCCACAACCTGGTATCGGAGAGTCACCGCCGGCCAACGGATGTCCCGGGCATCCACCCCGTTGCCGGCCGTCGTGGGCCCGCCGACACAGAGGGCCCGCACCCCGGTGGCAGGCTCGACGAGCCGCGTCCCCGGGAATCAAAGACGGACTCCCATGGCCGACCCGCTGCCCGGCCCGCGAAGGTTGGTGAACCCGTCGGGGGGACGCCCGCAGCGGCGGCCGCGCGGCGAATCCCGCCGGCCGTACCGGCCGACATCCGGCGCGGCCGCGAATCGCGGCCCGCGCTGTTCGCCGTCCTGCTCCCAGAGGGGAGAACTCACCGTTCGTGGAGACTGAGCGGGAGTGAGTCCTGTGCCAGGGCCCATGCTCAGCCGGACGCCCCGAACGGTGTTGGGCGTTCTGGTCCACCGCGTTCGCTCCGCGTCCGGGCGGCACGGATCGTGTCCGTGGTCCGGGAATGCGGGGGCGGTTTCCCTCACGCCCCGGGACGCCCTGTCCGGCCTGGACGGTCCGATGCCCCGCACAATCACTCCGGTCGTATGGGGGCGGTGCCGTCCGTCGCCGGATCGGGTGCCCCAGGGCGCGCCTGCCGATCGCCACGGCGGCAGCGCAAGCAGGGGCAGCCGGTCAACATCACCGACGACCACACCCGGCTCACCCTGGACACCATCGCCCTGTCCGGGTTCGGCCACCGGTTCCAGTCCTTCGACGAGGAGGAACTGCACCCCTTCCTCGACGCCCTGCTGGGCGCGTTGACGGAGTCGCTGCGGCGCTCGCCCGCGAGGATGAAGACGGCCGTCCCTGCGGCGCGGCCCCACTCCGCACGGTTCATCGAGCCGGCTGTGCGCGCCGGCGGGAGGGGTGGCAGCCAGAGCCGTGCGCGCGGCTGCGACGCGTGGCCGTCCTTCACTTCGGTGGGCCAGGTCGGTTACGACCTGCGCCGTCGCACGGGCGGCCGGTAGGCGGGAGGGGCTGTTGAGCCCGCTCCCGCCTACCGGCCGCTTCAGGCGAGTTCAGAGGACGCGCGGAGCAGGGCCGGTACCTGTCTCACCGGTTGCGGCTCCCGGCATGCTCGGACCGGTTCGAGTCATCCCGGTCGTCACGCTGGTCCAGGTCAGCCCGCTGGTCCCCGGTCGTCCCGGTCAGCCCGGTCGTCCCGGTCGTCCCGGTGGTTTCCGAAGTTCCCGTCATTCCAGTTGCGGTAGTCCCTGCAGTCCCTGTCGTGCTTCCAGCCGCAGTCCTCGTCGTCCCACTGGTAGACGTGACCGTGGCGGCCGCACCGGTCCCAGTCGACATAGCGATCGCTGTGCTCGCGGGCGCGGCAGTTGTCCTCGCGGTCGTGCCGGTAGTCGCCACTGCGGCCGGAACGGGAGTCGTCGGACTTGACACTGCCGACTGAGCGCTGGCCATGGTCGGATACAGGAGTCGCGGCCGCGGCAGTGCCCCCGGCACCGAGAACGGCTCCACCCGCTACCGCGGCGGAGGCGGCAGCGAGAGAAATGCGCTTCGTGAGCTTCCTCATGGTTTTCCCTTCAGGTGGGCGCAATCCCAGCGATTGCTCGTGCAAGTGATGCGATGCGCTACCTACTGTCGAAGCCGCATCGGCGCGACTCACCCCTCGTGGGGTCGGCCGGCGGCCACCGTTCGAAACAGAGGCCGCCGATCGGGCGACACTCCACCCACATTCCATACATCGTATGGAAGCGGGTCAATTTTTACCATACGACGTATGGAAGCGTCGAGTGCAGGGGCTGCACGGCCGGTGGTGCGCTCTGACCATGCCGCCCTCGACCGGTGTGAGCGGCAAGCCCGGAACCCTGTCCCCGGCTGCGCCGGTGCCGCAGTTGGCCGGCCGGGAGGCTGCCGTCGACCTTGACCCTCACGAACGCGAGGCCGACCGTCGCCGTGCCCGGTTTTCCACTCCGCCGAAGGTTCACCTTGGCAACGCCTACGAGCGGCATCTTGCGAGTCCCCGCACACTGATCTGGGCAAGGAGACCGCGGCTCGCGGGACCGCCGAGCCTTCCCGTCGCGGTGGCGCGAGCTTCTTGCTCCCGCGGGCATGTGCCGGGCGGATGCCCGGTCGCCACGGTCGGCCGGCCGTGTTCGGCCTGCTTGGCGCCCCACTCCCCTGGCCTGCGACTCCACTCCGCCGGCGCCTCCAGAACCCCCGAATGACGCGGAATGCGGGCCCTCGGGCGCCGTGTCCGGTGACGTCGGTTCGCAGTAGATCTCCGGTCCAGCTGAAAAGCCACATCCTCGTCCGGCCGCAACAGCACTGTGATCGGAGTACGAAACCCGGCCGGACGGAGAGGGCCTACAAGAATATGTAGTCGGACATCACCGAGTCGCCACATCCGATACCTAAGCTGGCAAATGTAGACAATCGACCCACAGTTCAGTGAGGGTGGCCCCACCGTTCCGAACGGTCTGGTCCTCGAGGCTGTGGAGGCGGCAGAAATGCGGCGGTTATGGGCCCGGAAATCGATCATTGGCCTGTCCGCTGCCGCCGCACACCGGTACTTCGCCGCCACATTCCCAGAAGGAGCCTTTGTGTCTCGTCTTCCCTACCCCGACCGGAACGATTTCCCCAAGGAGCTGCGCGACTTCCTCGACCAACTGCCGCAGCACGCCGCATTCGACATGCTGTCGCACTCCCAGGCCACCATTGAGATCTTTCTCCGGCAGGGTCAGGCGCAGTTCACCCGGCTGGCACTCTCCCCGCGAAACCGCGAACTGACCATTCTGACCGCGGCCAGCGCAACGGACTGCGAGTACGAGTTCGTCCAGCACGTGCCGATGGCAGCATCCCTCGGCGTTTCGGACACCATACGGAATGCGATCGAGCGCAAGGACTTCAACGCCCCGGAGCTCCCCGACGACGACCGTGCGATCATCCGTTTCGTCGCCGCGGTCGTCGCCGCCCCGACCGTTTCCGACGAGATATTCTCCGCCGTCAAGGAACGCTTCACTCCGCGCGAGATCCTCGAGATCATGCAAGTGACCGGATTCTACTGGTCTTTCGGGCGGGTCTGCACCGTGCTCGGGGTCGAGGTCGAGAACGACCACGGCGATGCCGTCATCGACGCGAGCCGGCGTATGCAGGAGACGGCGCAGTGACCCTGGGAGGTGTCGGCCGAATACAGGCCGGCACCTCCCCGGCGAGCAGGCGCGTAGCTCGGAAAAATCGCAGTCCGTGCTTATCTGCGATTTCCGGTCACGAATCGTCGGACGCACCAGGGACCCACGACAGCCCTCAATGATCCTCGTGACAGCTCCCCGAACCGTGGTCGCTCCAGTCATGTGCCCATCACGGGCCTGCCCTGCGTCAGGAATTGTCCGGAGCGGCACATGCATCGTGGCCTCCGCACCGGATTTCAAACTTCACACTTCGTCGCGCAGCGACGCGCACCATCCGAAAGGCATCGCACACCATGAGCACTGCGAAGGCGGAATCCTTCCGCAACATCACCATCGTCGGCGCCGGCGTCATCGGCACCTCCTGGGCAGCACTGTGTCTCGCCCGCGGATTCGAGGTCACCATCAGCGACCCCGCGCCCACGGCCGAGAGCCAGGTGCGCTCAGGCCTGGCCGACATCGCACCCACGCTGGAAGAGCTGGGTATGCGAACCGACGATCTGACTGCGCGTCTGCGTTTCGAGGCCGACCTGGCCACCGCGGTGACCCACGCCGACGTGGTGCAGGAGAACGGCCCAGAGCGCCTGGAAGTCAAGCACCAGATGTGGGCCACCATCGAGGAAAACGCCCCTGCCCATGCGCTCTTCGCCACCTCGACCTCGGGTCTTCCGGCCAGCGAGATCGCCACAGTCCTCAAGCAGCCCGAGCGCCTCATCGTCGGCCACCCCTTCAACCCGCCACACCTCGTGCCCCTTGTCGAGATCGTTCCGGGCAGGCTCACCTCTGAGGAGACCGTTGAGCAGGCATGCGCCTTCTACAGCGCGCTGGGCAAGAAACCTCAGGTCCTGCACGAGGAAGTTCGCGGTTTCGTCGCCAACCGTCTGCAGGCGGCCTTCTTCCGCGAGTGTGTCCACCTCGTAGCCGAGGGAGTGGTGACCGAGCAGGAACTCGACGAGCTCGTCACCTCCTCGATCGGTCCGCGTTGGGCGGTCGCCGGCCCGTTCAAGAGCTTCCATCTCGGCGGCGGTTCCGGCGGGTTCGCCCACTTCCTCTCGCATCTGGCCCCCGCGATGGAGCAGAGCTGGAAGTTCCTGGGAAACCCGACCTTTGACGAGACCACCGTCGAGCTGCTGAGGGAGCAGGCCGATGCCTACCTCGGCGACCGGCCCATCGAGGAAATGGCCGCCAAGCGGGATCAGGGGCAGATCGCCCTCATGCGTGCGCTGGGTGAGCTGTCGCCCGCTCCCGCCGGATAAGACACCCTGGCTTCGACTTCTCCGTGCTCAGCGAGTTCCGCACCCGTTTGCTGCGAGGCCCGGACGGTCAGATCGTCGACTTGACCCGGCCCTGAAGGACTCCGTTGGCAAAAGGACGGGGCGGACATCCTGGCTCGCACTCTGGCTGGGAGTGGATCACTTGACCTGCGGATCCGTGAGTCAAAGTGGCCCCCACGGCCAGCGGTTCGTGCCTTTCCCAACGGAGTCCTGAAGGGCCGGGCTTGGAGGTAGCGCCCAACTGGCTGCTGGGTGAGCTCCTCCATCCAGACACCGCTATGGGGTGGCAGAGACGCGTGACTCACGCCCCGCAGTCCACACAGCCTCGCCCTTGCAGGCGACGTTGCGGGAAGCGTTCCGGTCTGCGTGGGCAACGACCCCGCAGGGGTCTGTACGGTCAACGGCCCTGTCTCACATTCGGTGGTGACGGAGAGTCGTGAGGGTCGTTGACTTTCATGTGAAGGATGTCAACGAGCTTGTGCGGACGGTGTTTTCGGGGCTTTCCCCGCTGGTCATGGAGGATGTGGCCGACGAGGGTGAGCGGATCGTGGTGCGGGCGCGGACGCCGCAGGAGGCCGCGGTCTGTCCGGTGTGCGGGGCGTCTTCGGGGCGGGTGCACGGATATCACTGGCGGATCGTGGCCGACGTTCCGGTCGACGGGCGCCGGGTGGTGGTCCGTGTGCGGGTGCGGCGTCTGGTGTGTCCCACGCGCGGCTGCCGCCACACCTTCCGCGAGCAGGTGCCCGGGGTGCTCGAGCGTTACCAGCGCCGCACCGCTCGTCTGACCAGGCAGGTCAAGGCCGTGGTCAAGGAGTTAGCGGGCCGGGCGGGGGCGCGGTTGCTGGCGATACTCGCGGTGGCCTGTCTCGTCACACGGCCCTGCGCACCCTGTTGCGCATCCCGTTACCCACCGGGCGGGTGCCCCGCGTGATCGGCGTCGACGACTTTGCTCTGCGCCGGTGGCACCGCTATGCCACCGTGGTGATCGACGCCGAGACCCATGAGCGAATCGACGTGCTGCCCGACCGCACCGCCGACACGCTGGAGGCGTGGCTGCGCGACCGTCCGGGCATTGGGGTCGTATGCCGCGACGGCTCAGCCACCTACGCCGAGGCCATCCGCCGCGCCCTGCCCGACGCGGTGCAGGTCGCCGACCGGTGGCATCTGTGGCACAACCTGTGCGAAGCCGCCCTGAGCGAGGTGAAGGCGCACAGCAGCTGCTGGGCCACCGTACTGGACGCACCCATCTACGACGGGCCCCGGGCCCAGACCACCCAGGAACGCCGGCACCAGGTCCACGGCCTGCTCGACCAGGGCGTGGGCCTGCTCGGATGCGCCCGCCGACTGCAGCTGGCCCTGAACACCGTCAAACGCTACGCCCGCGCCGACCGGCCCGAGCGCATGCTCCGCGTCCCCAAATGCCGTGCCAGCCTTGTCGACCCCTACCGCGAGCACCTGCGCAAACGCCGGGCCGATGACCCCGCCGTCCCCGTCAAGCACCTCTTCGAAGAGATCAAGGCACTCGGCCACGAGGGCTGCCTCAACCTCCTGCACAAGTACATCAACCAAGGCTGCGCAGACACCGACCGCAGCCACATCTCCGCACGCCGACTCGCCCGCATGCTGCTGACCAGGCCCGACAAACTCAAGACCGAACATCACGATCCCCTGGCCCGGCTCACCACTGCCTGCCCCGAAATGACCCAACTTGCCTCCTGCGTCAGGGACTTCGCCGAGCTCCTGACGCCTCGCGCAGGAAATGCCGATGGGCTCGCGCGCTGGATCATCCAGGTCCGCGCAATCGACCTGCCCCATCTGCACGCCTTCACGCGGGGCCTGGAGCGGGATCGCGACGCCATGATCGCCGCGCTCACACTCCCGTACAGCAACGGCCCCACCGAGGGCGTCAACACCAAGACCAAGCGGATCGCGCGCCAGATGCACGGACGAGCAGGCTTCACCCTCCTTCGCCACCGCATCCTCCTCGGATAGCGGCACACTCCGTCACCACCGAATATGAGGCAGGGCCGTTCACTGGACAGACCCTCACAGCCATCGGTTTCGACCGGAACAGGCGACCCGGCCCCTTGATCCCGAACCTCCCATCACCAGGACAGGGCTCGAAGTAGCGACCGGCGCACACAAGCGGATCTACCTCACCCCCGGAGCGCGCCGAAGGCGCCCTGAGTCGCTGACCAGCAAGATTCTTGTGGCCTGCGACGGCCGGGGCCGACGTTCGGCCTGGTGGTCACAGGTGGCGGCTCCAACGACTGGACCCGGTTCACCGCCATGAGGCACGGTGATACGGGTTCTCCGCCTCGGGCCGGGACGGCCGCGGGATGTCATCGCTCGCACCGAGCGCGAGAGCCTGTCCCTGTGTTTGGGCGGTTGACCTCATGAGCCGGGTGCGAGTTGCTGTTCGGCCCAGATGAGTTTGCCGTCGCCTGTGCAGCGGGTTCCCCATCGGCGGGACAGCTTCGAGACGAGGAGGAGGCCGCGGCCGTTCTCGTCGGTGGTGCCGGGGCGGCGCAGGCGCGGGTAGCTGTCGCTGGTGTCGGAGACCTCGCAGGTCAGCATCTCGTGCCGGATGAGGCGCAGGCCGATGGGGCCGCTGCCGTGGAGGAGGGCGTTGGTGACCAGTTCGCTGACGATCAGTTCGGTGGCATCGGCCAGGTGCTCCAGTCCCCACCGGTCCAGTTGGCTCGTGGCGAGGGCGCGGGCGCGGCTGACGACGGCCGGGTCGGCCGGCAGCTGCCAGGAGGCGGCCTGGCTCGGGCCGAGTTGGCGGGTCCGGGCGAGGAGGAGGGTGACATCGTCGCTCGGTGCCCGGGTGGGCAGTGTGTCGATCGCGGAAGAGCAGAGGTCTTCCAGCGGGAGCCCGGGATGTGCCAGCGCGGTGGCCAGGCGGTCCATCCCGACGTCGATGTCGTGGTCGCGGTCCTCGATCAGGCCGTCGGTGTAGAGGGCGATCACGCTGTTCTCGGGCAGTTCCAGGGTGACGGATTCGAACGGGACCGTGCCGATGCCCAGTGGGGCTCCGGTGGGCAGGTCGGGAAAGGTGACACCGCCGTGCGGGTCGACGATCGCGGGCGGCGGATGGCCGGCCCGGGCGAAGGTGCACTGCCGGGTGACCGGGTCGTAGACGGCGTACAGGCACGTGGCTCCCGTGGCCGCGACCGCCTGGCCACGGGGATCGGCGTCTTCGTCGGCCAGTCGGAGGACCAGCTCGTCAAGGTGGGCGAGCAGTTCATCGGGACGTACATCCATGTCGGCCAGCGTGCGCACGGCGGTGCGGAGTTGGCCCATGGTCGCCGCCGCGTTGATGCCATGTCCGACCACGTCGCCGACGACCAGGGCCACCCGGGCGCCGGACAGCGGGATCACATCGAACCAGTCGCCCCCGACGCTGTGGTGGTCGTCGGCCGGCAGGTAGCGCCAGGCCACGTCGGCGGCGGACCCGCCAGTGGCGCGGTGGGGCAGCAGGTGGCGCTGGAGAGCGAGGGCCGCGGCGCGTTCGCGCGCGTAGCGGCGGGCGTTGTCCAAGGACAATGCGGCCCAGCTGACGAGTTCCTCGGCCAGGAGCAGGTCGTCCTCCTCGAACGGCATGTCGTTTTCCGTGCGTACGAACGCTGCCACGCCCAGTACGGCGCCCCGCGCATGGATCGGGACGACCATCAGGGAGTGCATTCCGTTGTCGTGGATCTTCCGCACCCGCGCGGGGTGTTGCCGGTCCACCCAGGTGCCCGGGGAAGTGTCCAGCATCGGCTCGAAGTGCGACTTTCCGGAGCGCAGGACGTCGTTGAAGGGCGAGACCGGAGAGACGAAGACCGGCTCTCCCCGCGCGAACAGGGACTCCGGTACCTCCCGATGGATCGAGGCAAGGCCCGCTCGGCGGAAGGCGGGGATGTCCCCTCCCTGCGGCCCGAGACGGGCGAGGGGCTCTTCGCCGAGCGGGACCGATTCCGCCAGGTCGACGGAGACGAAGTCCGCGAGCAACGGCACCGCGAGGTCGGCCAGTTCCTGCCCTGTGCGCATGACGTCCAGGGTGGTTCCGATGTTCTTGCTGGCCTCGCCCAGGATCGCGAGGCGCTCACGAGCCCGCCGGCTGTCGGTGACATCCATGCTCACGGCGCAGACGCCCAGCGCACGGCCATGAGCGTCGTCAAGACGGAAGAGGGAGGCCGCCAACGTGCGCTTCCCGCGTCCATGGACGGGCAGGAAGGCCCGGTATTCCGTATGGATGGCCGGGACACCGCTCTCGAGCACCTGCCGCATCAGCGCCTCGATCGTCTCCGCCTCCGGGCCGGGCACCGCCTCCGACAGCGTGCAACCGAGCCGTCTGTGGAGAGGGATGCCGTCCTTGAGGCCCTGCGTGTCGTTGACCCAGGTGCAGCGCAGCTGCGTGTCGCGTATCACGACGCCGATCGGCACATGGCTCTGGAGGTTCAATGCAGCCGGGATCGAGTGCACCAGCGATCCGTCCGCACCCCACGAGGGAAACGTGACCTTGTCAATCGCCGATACGACCCACCGGGCCCGGCCGTCCTGCCCGTACAAAGACGACACGCACAACCGCACATCCAGCCTGCGCCCGTCGCGATGGAGGACGTTCACAAAGCCGGACCAACGGCCCCGGGCACTGCTCTCCTCCACAACCGTCGGTGCTTTCGCCCGGTCTTCGGTAGCCGCCAGCAGGAAGGCACCGGGCCGGCCGACCACTTCGGCGGCCGAGTAACCGACAAGCTGCTGGGCGGCCTGCGTCCACCCGACCACCGTCCCTTCCGCGTCAAGCAGGGCTATCGCCGCGCCTGCTGTCTGGAAAGCCGCCTGAGCTGTGGTGAATCCCGCTCCTGCCGGGCTGTCCATTGATCGTCCCTTCCTGTCCCCGTGATGTGGACCGGTGCTTGGCCGTCGCGGGCGCGCCGCTCATCGGCTGTTGTCTGGTGGTGTCGCAGTCCTCGACTGCTGCGGCCTGCTCCCGTTGAGCAGCGGTGTCACGGCGGCAACGGAGAGAGCAGGAATCCGACGAGGGCGCGGGGCGAAGCCACAGCCTCCCGCCTGGATGACATCCAACTCAGGATGTTCCATATCATCCTCTATCTCAGGTATGAGCAGTTCAAGGACGATACTCAGGCATCTGTGGATTAAAGGTGTCACCTAGAATTGATGCCAGATGCCGACCTTGGGAGTGAGGGGTCGACCGGGACCGCCCACATTCGCAGAAGGCGGCGTCGCGCGAGCAGGTGCGGCGCACGGCAGCCCGCACGTGCCGGCTCCAAGTACTCCTGACCGCTTGAGGAGTACTGCCGGTTGATGAACATCGCCACGCCGCGCCCGGCGGACTGCGGGTCCGGCCTCAGGCCGTACGGCAGCGTCGCCGCGGCGGCGCCCGGGTCGGTGAGGAACTCGGCACCGATCACGGTGCCGACATCGCGCCACGGCGGCGCCGGAGCCCGGTTCGCGATGCCGCGGGGAGGCAGGGGAACGGTGCAGCTCTTCATGGCGGAGCTCCTTGCGGGAAGAGAGGAAGCGCCCTGTTTGTCCGATGCTTCGAGCTTTTCACCGCGAAACAAGCAGATCTACGGCGAAAAGCCGGAATTGGCGGGCTCTAATTCGTGGAATCCCCGAGCCCGGAATCTATCGGCGCCGCTCCCGGACGCGGCCCGGCAGGCCATGGCCCGGACCTGTACGGCCGGCGGCGCGCCCAGCAGGGCCTGTCCATCGAGCAGTTGCCCGGGGCCTATCACGTCACCTTCCGCGAGGCCTGGCACATGATCCTGCGGCAGGCCACGGCCGACGAGCCCGAGCACGTCGGCGAGCTGGCGTATCTGGTCGTCTTCCTCTGGACCTGGTTCCGCGTCCTCATGGGGAACGCGTCCGAGGCTTACGGCGAGGAGCTCCGGCGCGCCCAGGTCACCCGGGCCACTCTCGCTCACCGGCTGTTCGCCGAGCTCACCGCCGATCCCATCCGGTTGGAGCCGGCGGCCACCCCGGCCCAGGCGCTCGGCTACGAAGCGGACGGCGAGTTCCAGGCGCTGTGCCTGCCGGGCGAGGACTGGCCGGACGACCGCGCAGAACAACTGCGGCACCGACCGACCACGCAGCGCGAACCCGCTTCCCGCTCCCGGGCGCGGCTCTTGATCGCGGAGATCGTGACGGCCGGGACATGGCCGAGGCGGATGAGGTTGCCCGAGTACGGATGACGACCCGTGGACCTGGCTTCACGGCGCCACACGAGCCCCGTCCGCCAGGAGGCCGAGTGCGCCATGAAGAAGTCGGGGTCGTCACTCCGGAAGGCGACCACGGTCAGATCAGGCCTGCTCGACGCGGTCCCTCAGAGCGGCGAGCTACTGGAGCGTGTCCACGTCGGGCAGCTAATGAATTTCCGTCTACTAAGATGAGTGGCATGAGTCCCGAACGCACCGGTGCACGCACCCGCCTGGACCCGGCCACCCGCCGGGAGCAGTTGCTGCAGACCGGTGCCCGCCTGTTCGCCGAGCAGCCCTTCGAGGAGGTCTCCATCGAGGAGATCTCCAAGCTGGCCGGCGTCTCGCGGGGGCTGATGTACCGCTACTTCGCGACGAAACGCGACCTGTTCCGCGCGGTCGTCCAGGAGGCCGCCCACCGCCTGAGCGAAGTCCCCGATCCCGATCCTGGTCTGCCCTTCGAAGAGCAGCTCACCGCCCGCCTGGATGCGTACATCGCCGCCTACGAGGCCAACGCCACCCTCGTACGAGCGGCGTACGCCGGTATGGCCTCCGCCGACGAAGAGGTACGCGCGATCATCGCCGCCCAGGCCCGCGGCCACGAGGACAGCATCCTGGCCACCATCACGTCGGTGGGTGCGGTGGAGACACCCAAGCTGCGCATGGCCGTGCGGGGCTGGGTCCTCATGTGCCATATGCTCATGATCGACTGGCTGGAGAGCCGGGAGATCGCCCGCGACGAGCTGCTGGATCTGTTCCGCAAATGCCTGCTCGCCCTTATCGACGACGCGCTCGCATCACGGGCGACCACCAGCGCGTAGCGTCCTTCTCCGGACACCCGCGGCAGCTCGTCGGCCGCCGGATACTGCACCGGCCCTCGCAACACCGGGGTCTCCTCGACGCGTGCAGGATCACTCCGGTGACGGCCTTACGGCCACACCGGCAACGGGGTCGCGATTGCGGCGGACAAACAGACCGCAGTCCGGCCGGCGTCCGCGTTCCGGGATACGGCAGGCGTCGGTGGCGCGGAACACGACGGCACGGTCCTCGCCGGCTGTGCCCCAGCAACGCTCGGCCAGTTGCCTACGGTGGGTCGCACCCGGCAGCGAAGGCGGTGGGCCTGAGTCGCCGCAATCCGCCGGGGTCGGAGTCGGCTCCGCCGAAGACGCCGCCAAGGGTCGCCGCCAAAGCCGCCGCCACCTCCGGCGACGGCAGCAGCTTCACCTGCACCACGACCTTCACCCGAACAACCTAACCGCCACCACTGGCAACAGCCGAAAGCACAGGTCACGACAGGTACGCAGGGAACTCCGCCGCTTCGCGGCTCCGCTCCAAGGACCCATTCCTCCCCGGCCTGAAGGCCGGGGCATCCTGGGAGAAATCAGGTGAATCACTGAGATTCGCTGAAACTCACTGAGGCTGAGGCAGGCACGACCCATGACGTCAGCCGGCCGGATAGAGGCGAAGCGCGACCAGGGACGCGACAAGTCCGTCGCCGGTGCGCGGATCGAATCCGGTGAGTTCGTGCCACCGGCTGAGCCGGTATGCCAGAGAGTTCGGGTGCAGGTGCAGCGCGCGGGCCGCCGCGGCCACCGACAGGCCGTGGTCGGCGAATGCGACGACGGCCTCGGCCAGGTGGTCGTCCGTGCGCGCGGTGGCCGCGGCCTTGGTGAACAGCGGGGCGAGGCGGGTGGCCTGCCCGCCGAGGCCGGCGGCGAGCCAGGCGTCGGCGAAGCGTACAACGCGGTGCTGCCCGCTCGTCCGGGACAGCGCCTGGGTCGCGTCGGTGATGCTGTCCACCGCCCCGGCCAGGCCGGGCCGGGGCAGGCCGACGCCGACCGCGGTGCCGCGCGCCGGCGGCGAGATCGCCTTGGCGGTAGCGACGACCGTGTCCGGGTCGTGCCGCTGGCCCAGTACCAGGAGCCGGGTGCCGGCGGTTGCGCAGTGGAGTACGCCGGGCAGGGTGGTCAGCCGGTGCCGTAGTTGTTCGGTGCGGTCGTCCGGCCAGTCCTCGGCCGGCAGGCACAGCGCCTGGAACTCGCCGTCCGGTTCGTAGCCGAGCGCCTGGGCCAGGGTGGCCGCCGGCTCCCACTCGAGGGGGTCGGCGGTGAGCGCGGCGAACAGCCGGTGGGCGAGCGTGGCCCGGGTGACCTGGGCGCGCCGGAGTTCCTCGCCGTAGGCCTCGGAGGCGTTGCCCATGAGGACCCGGAACCAGGTCCAGATGGGGGCGACCAGATACGCCAGCTCGCCGACGTGCTCGGGTTCGTCGGTCGTGGCCTTCCGCAGGATCATGTTCCAGACCTCGCGGTAGTTGATGTGGTAGGCACCGAGCAGCAGTTCGATGGACAGGCCCTGCTGAGCGCGCCGCCGGCCGAGTTCCCGGGCGCGCGTGATGGGCTCGTCCTGCGGCGGGCTCTGCTCGGCGATGCCGACCAGCAGCATGCGGCCCTGGTACAGCACGAACTGGCGCTGTTCCTCCGCAGGCACGACGGCGTACTCGGGGATCTCGGCCCGGATTCGCCGGACGATCTCGTGACTGGTCGCCGGCAGGTCCTCGGCGATGCGTGCGCAGATCCGGGCGACGGCCTGCCGGGCCGCGTCCGAGAGCGGCGCCGCCAGATCAGGGTTCGTCGATTCCACAAAGTCGAGCCTAGCAATTCCAGACTTTCGCCGTAGCTTCGCCCGATGCCGTGGTGAAAAGCTCAAAGCGTCGGATGAAACAGTGCGAGACAGGCGCACCCGCCGGAAATCGAGGCCAGACATGTCGGGCGACTACACCGTTGGCGACTACCTACTTGCCAGACTGGCCGAGATCGGTGTTCGGCACCTGTTCGGCGTGCCGGGCGACTACAACATGGGCTTCCTCGATCACGTCATCGACCACGACCGGATCAGCTGGGTCGGCAACGCCAACGAGCTCAACGCGGCCTACGCGGCCGACGGCTACGCCCGCATCAACGGGGCCGGCGCCCTGGTGACCACCTACGGGGTGGGCGAGCTCAGCGCGATCAACGGGATCGCCGGCGCCCACGCCGAATACGTACCGATGATCCACATCGTCGGCGCACCGTCCACGGCTGCGCAACAGGCCGGAGCCCTGCTTCACCACACCCTCGGTGACGGCGACTACCGGCACTTCGTCCGGGCGCACGCCGAGGTCACCGTGGCCCAGGCGTACCTGAGTGCGGGCAACGCGATCGCCGAGATCGACCGGGTGCTGGCAACCAGTCAAAGGGAACGCCGCCCCGGCTACCTGGCGCTGCCCACGGACGTGGCGGCGAGCCCGGCCGAGCCGCCGACGGAACCCTTGATCGTGCCGGAGCCGGAGGCCTCGGCCCAGGTGCTGGCCCGGTTCACCGACGCCGCCCGCACCATGCTGGCCGAGGCCGGCACACTGGGTGTGCTTGCCGACTTCCTCGTCGACCGGTTCGGTGTCCGGGCCGAGTTGGCCGACCTGGTCGCCGCCGGCCAGATCCCGAACGCGACGCTGTCCATGGGCAAAGGCGTGCTCGACGAGAGCGCCCCGAGCTTCGTCGGCACCTACAGCGGCGTCTTCAGCGCGAAGCGGGTGCTCACCGCCGTCGAGGAGGCTGACGTGCTGCTGTCGGTCGGTGTGCGGTTCAGCGACAGCACCACCGGGTTCACTCACCGTATCGACCCGGACCGGACCATCGACATACAGCCCTTCGCCACCTACCTCGGCGACCGGGTGTTCGCACCCCTGCCGATGCGCGACGCGGTCCGTGCGCTGACCGCGCTGGTGGCCGAGTCCGGCCGGTCGTGGGCACGCTCGGATCTTCCGCCGGTTGCGGCCGGTGACCTGGCCGGCGACGCGGCCTCCGACACTACGGACAGTCTGCGCCAGGCACAGTTGTGGCCGGCGATCCAGGAGTTCCTGCAGCCGGGCGACATCGTGCTCGCCGACCTGGGCACCTCGCTCTTCGGGGCGCAGGCGATGCGGCTGCCGGCCCGGGCGACATTCATCGGCCAGCCACTGTGGGCCTCCATCGGGTACGCCCTCCCGGCAACCCTCGGCGCCCAGCTCGCGGCGCCCGGGCGGCGCACGATCCTGCTCATCGGGGACGGATCCGCGCAGGTGACCGCTCAAGAGATCGGCACCCTGCTGCGGGAAGGCTGCACGCCGATCGTGCTGCTGATCAACAACGGCCGCTACACCATCGAGAACGCACTTCACGGCAGGGAGCAACGCTACAACGACATTCCCCAGTGGAACTGGACCCTGCTCCCGGCGGCCATGGGAGGCGACTCGGCGACCACCATGCGGGCAAGCACACCGGCCGAGCTGACCACGGCACTGGCCCACGCCGCCGATCTGGGTGACCTGGTGCTCCTGGAGGCCGTCGTGCCCGCATCAGACCTCCCGGACATGCTGCTGCGGGCCACGGCGCACTCGCCCGCCGACACCGAGTACGTCGACCCGGCCCGCTGACCCCGACGACAACTGCGCCCGCTGCGCGGCAGCAGTGGCCTCCGCCGGCCGCAGTGGTACTCGCCTGGAGTGCGACACCGCGCCAAGAGAAAAGAACCTAACAGGAACGTGTAGTTGGGCATCAGTGAAGTGACCGTCACACTACTGGACACCGATTCACCAACTACTTGACATCGGTTCATCGGTGCCTCATGGTTGCTAGTGGTCACGAATTCATTAGTGGACCGCCGCGCAGAAGGAGAGGCATCCGCCACTCCCCCACCGGCCGCCACACGTAACCCGGTCAGGACCCAGGGCTCCGCAGGGACCCGGTCCGCGGGTGCGCGCCGGCCCAGCGGCATCTCTCTGGATGGTGCTTCTCATCCAGATTTCGCGTCGTACCACAGCCTGCGACACCTTTCGAACCGGTAACCCGCTCACACACGCGGGATTCGCCGACGTCACAAGAAAAGGAAAGACACTCCCATGGATCGCAAACTCGAATGCCTGTCGCGCTTCGGCGCGGTCTGCGGCGTCCTCTTCGGCCTGTCGCTGGGCGTTCCCGGCGCGATTGAGGCGTTCACCGGGGAGACCGCCGCGACCAGTTTCATCGTCGGCCTCGGAGTCGCGGCCTTCGGCGTACCGGCTCTCATCGCCTTCCATCTCCGCCAGGCGGACGCCTCCGGCCGCTTCGGGGTGGTCGCCGCCGCTGTCAACATCATCGGCCTCGGGCTGTTCGCCGGGGCCTCGTTCACCTACAACGTGGTGCTGTTCTTCGTCGAACCGGACGTCTTCAAGGCCGTGGCCGACGGACCGTCGATGTGGGCGATCCTCAGTGGGGGCGCGACCTTCATCATCGGAACCTTGCTGTTTGGAGTCTCCATGGCGCGCACGGGCGTGCTCCCGCGGCCCGCGGCTGTGGGTTACACCATCACGCTGGTCCTGCTCGCCCTGCTCGGCAGGCTGCCCGACACCTTGCTCAGCAGCGCCAACCACGTAGCCGCCTGCGTCGCGCTGATATTCCTGTCCCGCTCCGTCTGGCGCGCAAGCTCGACTCCGGTGAACCGCAGCCCTGTGCCAGCGGTTTGATCCGACGTGGATGACCTGATCGGACCAACCCTCCGCCGACGGGTGGCGCCGTCCCGGAATCGGGCGGCGACACCGCCCACGATGACGCGCCGGCGAGGCGGTGGGGTCAGGGGGCTCACAACTGCTGCGGGTTTCATCAGCGGATCTCAACGTTTCTCAACTCCCCTTTCGGTTCAGGGGCGTTGTCGGTGGGGGCCGGTAGGCTGATCGGGTGATCATTACGCATGCCTACCGGTTTGCGCTGGACCCGACTCCTGGTCAGGTCGGGGCGCTGCTGCGGCATGCCGGGGCGGCGCGGGTGGCGTTCAACTGGGGACTTGCCCGGGTGAAGGCGAAGCTGGCTCAGCGGGAGGCGGAGCGCTCGTACGGGATCGCTGAGGATGCGCTGACGCCACCTGTGTCGTGGTCGATGTATTCCCTGCGCAAAGCCTTCAACCTGGCCAAGGGGGAGGTTGCGCCGTGGTGGGCGGAGTGTTCGAAGTAGGCCTACGCCACCGGTCTTGATCAGCTCGCCCGTGCGTTGAAGAACTGGTCGGACTCCAGGAGCGGCAAGCGCAAGGGCCCGCGGATGGGCTTCCCCCGTTTCAGGACGAAGGCCAAGGTGACGCCGTCGTTTAGGTTCACCACTGGCACGATCCGGCTGGAGGAGGACCGGCGGCATGTGACGCTGCCGGTGTTGGGCACCATCCGCACCCATGAGTCCACCGGTAAGCTTCACCGCCGGATCACGGTCGGCAGCGCGGTGATCAAGTCCGCGACGGTGCGCCGCCTGGCCGGGCGCTGGTTCGTTTCCTTCACGGTCGAGGTCGAGCGGGCCGACCGCACGCCGTCCAGGCCGGATGGGGTCATCGGCGTCGACCTCGGTATCAAGACCCTGGCGGTGTTCTCCGACGGCCGCCCGGCCGCCGAGAACCCGCGCCACTACGACACGGCCCGGCGTAAGCTCGGCCGCCTGTCGCGGGCGCTCTCCCGTAAGCAGGGCCCCAACCGGCGCACCGGGCAGAAGCCGTCGAACCGATGGCGCAGGGCCAATGCCGCGCGTAACCAGTGAAACCCAAACTGCCTCTGCGGGTACGGACGTAGGTGTGCGCACACTGCGGACTCGTCATCGACCGGGACGAGAACGCAGCACTCAACCTCGCCGCGCTCGTGAAGCGGCACGTCGCCGGGAGTGGCCCGGAGACAGAAAACGGACGTCGAGCCGACCGTAAGACCCCGCCCCGCGGGGCAGGTGGCCGTGAAACGTCTACCCCGCATCGATCCCCCAGGGATCGAATGAGACGGGGACCTTCACCCGGTAACGGGTGAATCACTGAGATTCGTTGAAACTCAGTGAACGGCTGTCATATCGGGTACGGCGGCGGCGGAGGGGCGGACCGGCCGACGTCGGTCCGCCCCTCCGCCGTACCCGCGCAGGCGGCGCCGGCGCGCAGCGCTCCGCGATCAGGCGCGCCGCCGTCACCCGCTCGCAGGCGACTGGGTGCCGGTCTATGGGCCGGCGGTTCGCCTGGTTTCACCGGCATTCTTGCGAGGCAGGGGGCCAGGACGTCGGACGCAGAAATCCGAGGACGTACGCCTTGGCGACCAGTGCCGTCCTGTTCGGCACCTTGAGTGCGCGGCACAACCGGGAGAGGTGGTAATTCACGCCGTCCGCTGTAAGGCCGACCGACCGGGCGATCAGCGCGGACGTGGCTCCGGACGCGACCAGCGTCAGGATACGGACTTCCAGCGGGGACAAGGTGTGCGCGGGAATCGGTTCCTTGCCGTGCGCCACCGGATCGACGTGCAGGAATGCGAGCAGGAGTGTCGAGGAAATGACCTCATCGCTGACGGCTTCCACGGTGAGCTGGCCGGTTCGGGTCGATCCCTGCGCATTCCACTCAACATGGATCGGGTAACGGGAGCGGCGCCCGTGCCGAAGCCCCTCCGTGAGCTTGAGCAACGAATCCTCGTCTGTGGAGACCAGCAGATCGAGCAGATTGCTGTCCCGTATCTGTCCGGGGGTCGATCCCCACAACTCGGCAAATTCCGGGTTGGCTATCATCAGTAAACCGTCGGGGCGGCTTATTGCGGTGGGCACCGGCGACCGGTCGAGCAGTCGCAGGAACCGATTGCGCCAGACCGCCATCTCCTGCCGCAGCTCGGTCGATTCATCGGATTCGTTGATCACGTCGCCCTCGATGCCCTCTGCCGGTTGCCCGGCGGTTTGCTATGCGCCGCTCACCGGTCATGGCTGCGGTGGCCCAGGGCCGCGGTCCACGCCTGCCGCAGTGGTGGTCGGCGCCGAGGGAGTCCTCGATTCCGACGGTTGCGGCTGCCGACCCTGTTCGTCCGGCACTTCGAGCTTTTCACAACGATATGAGCGAAGCTACGGCGAAAATTCGGAAATTCCAGGCCCCGGTTTGTGGGATCGACGAACCCGGATCCACGGCGCCGCTCTCGAACGCGGCCCGGCAGGCCACCGTCCGGATCTGCGCATACGTCGCCGAGGATCTTCCGGACAGGTGCGCGGACGGTGTGCAGCCCACATCGAATGTCCTCGATCGCCGCGGTGGTTCCCACACCCGGACAAGCCCGCCCCCACAGGCGTCCCAAGCGACCGGGCTGTGGAGCCTCCCTGACGGAGGGTCACACGGCCGCGGCCTCGCTCATCTCCTCCTCGATGTTCGCCTCGGTCGGGGAGACGGCCGGCGGGGCAGGGTGCCTGCGCCGCTCGGCCGCCGCGGCCGTGGCCACGAGCAGTAGGCCCGCGACCAGCCAGAGCGCCAGGGAGAGTATCCGGCCGCCCAGTCCCGCCGAGTCGAAGTAGAGCAGGCTGCGAGCGCCTTCGACGAAGCCGGCTCCGTTCCAGAAGGCGTGCAGCGCGCCGAAGAAGCCGTTCTGCAACTCGGGGCCGAGGACGCCGCCGGAGGTGGTGAAGTTGAGCATGATGAACAGCACCAGGAGGACCAGCCTCGTCAAGCGCTTGAGGAAGGTGTGCAGGCCGATACCGAAGGTGATGGTTCCCGCCGTGTACAGCCAGGCTATGGCCCACACTCCCCCCAGGTTGTGGTCGACGATGCGGAAAGCCGGACCGGCCAGCACCGCCCCGATGACGCTGAGCGCCAGCGCGGCGGTGATGCCGATGGCTGCCCGGGTCCATACCCTGAGCGCGGCACCGGCCGTGCTGATGGCCACGGCGCCGGCGTTGGCTCCGATGGTCAGCGCGATCAGCACGAAGAACAGGCCCTGATTGTCGGGGTCACCGCTGGCCAGCCGGGACAGGTCGGTGACCTTCAGCGGGTCGTCCTGCCTGGCGGCCACCGCCGTGAAGATCTCCTCGGCCGCGGTGGCGGAGGTGCTGGAGTTGGCCTTGGCGACCAGCAGCTCGGGGCGCTTGGAGCTGGGTACGTATGCGCCGACCAGATCCCGGTCCATGATCTGGTGCCTCGCTGCGGCCCGGTCGGGCACGGTGGTGACGTCCACCGCGTCACCGGCCTCGTCCTTGATCGCCTGGGCCAGCAGTCGGTTGCGTTCCGAGGTGCCGACCACAGCGACCTTGAGATCGTGCGCGTGGGCCTGCGGCGCGTGGAAAGCGCCGAGGTAGGCCAGGCCCATGCCGAGGCACATCAGCAGCGCGATGACCAGATGGCCCACCACACGGCGGACGGTATGGCGCTCGCTGAGCAGGTGGCCCACCAGATGGCGGGCGGTGCGCTTGTGGCGCATGCGGGTGACTTCCCTCGGGTCAGAGGTGGTTGTTCGCTTTCCGACCGGACCGGTCGGAGAGCGCCCAGGCCGGCTGGGGCCGGACTTCGCGGCGACGGCCGCATACGCCGAAGGCTCGCGAGGTCGGCGAAATGGTCACCGTGCTGCGGTGCCGCAGCGGTCGGTGCCGTCCTCAGGGGATCAGCACGAGGCGGATCGGGGCTCCCTCCTTGCGTTCCAGCCTGGTGACGGCGTCGGCCGCGTCGGCGAGGGGGATGTGGGCGGTGATGGAGGCGGCCAGGTCGAGGCGGCCGGTGGAGGCCAGACGGATCAGCTCTTCGACATGCTGAGGCCCGGAGCCGTAGTGGCCGCGGACCTCGTTGCGGAGGAAGCTGAATCGGGTGCTGTCCGTGAGGGTGAGCGGCTTCGGGGTGAGGCCGGCCAGGATGAGCACTCCGCCCCGGGCGAGGACGGTGGCGGCCTGTTCGCGGACGGCGGGAACGCCGGCGAAGTCGAAGGCCGCGGCCACGCCGAGGCCCGACGTGGCCTGGCGGACGGCCTCGGCGAAGCCGGGGTCGGCCGGGTCGAGGGCAAGATCCGCGCCGAAGGCGAGCGCCCGTTCGCGGGCACTGGGCAGCGGGTCGACGGCGATGATCGGCGCGGCGCCTGCCAGCCGGGCGAGCCGGATGCCATGGGCGCCCAGACCGCCTGCGCCCCAGATGCCCACGGCCTGGGCGGGGCGGACCTGGCCGGTCTCGACGATGGCCGCGTAGGGGGTGGAGACGGCGTCGGGAATGATGGCGGCCTGGTCGAACGGCAGCTGGTCGGGCAGGATCGCGAGGGTGTCCTCGCGGGCGAGGGCGTACTGGGCCCAGCCGCCGTCGTAGTCCACGCCGCGGGTCAGGGCCTTCGGACACGGGCGCAGGCGGCGCGTGCAGTTGGCGCAGTGGCCGCAGGGCTGGCCGGCCTGGAGGGCGACGCGCATGCCCGGGGCCCAGTCGCCGAGCAGGCCCGGGCCGAGTGTGCGGATGACGCCGGCGACCTCGTGGCCCAGGGTGACAGCGTCGACGGGGTGGAAGGGCTTGAGGCTGCCGTCGATCAGGTGGACGTCGGACAGGCACACACCGGCGGCCCTGACCTCGATCAGCACCTCTCCGGGGCCGGGGGCGGGAACGGGGACCTCTTCGACAGCGAATTTCAGGGTGTCCAGGTGGAGGCGCCCGGCAAGCATGGTGTCCATGGCATGGACCTCGAGTCTCTTGGTGGGGGGGGTCTTCGGCCGGCGGCGGTGGGCCGCGCGGGGAAGGTCAGGCGGCCTTCCCGCGCGGGGACAAGGGGGTCAGCCGCCGTAGACGTCCTCGACGTAGCGGCCCTGGGCGATCAGCCGCTGGAGCCACTCGTGGGCCTCCGCGTCCTGGGCGCCGGGAGTGTGCTTCAGGTACATGGCCTGGAAGGCTTCCCGGACGCCGGGGGCCATGCGGGCGCCGTCTCCGCAGACGTAGACCTCCGCGCCGGCCTGAAGGAGCTCCCAGACCTCGTCCGCTTCCGCGGTGATGCGGTCCTGGACGAAGCGCCGGCCCTCGACGGGGACCGTGCTGAAGGCCGGGCGCATGGACACCGCCCCGGCGTGCTCGGCCTCGTGCAGCTCTGCTGCGTGCAGGTAGTCGGCGTCGGGGGCGTCGCAGCCGAAGTAGCACAGTGCGGGCGCGAGCGGGGTGTCGGCGGCGACGAGTGCCCGGCGGTCGGCAATGGCTCCGCGGAAGGGGGCGAGGCCCGTCCCGGCAGCGATCATGATGACCGGTGTGACGTCGTCGTGGCGGATGCGGAAGGCCTCCCGGCAGGGCTGGACACGGGCGAGCACGGTGTCACCAATGCGCACGGTGTTCAGGTAGCCGGAGCCGGTGCCCCGGTGGGTGCCGCGTCCCGAGCGGGCGGGCGCCTCGAGCAGGGAGACCATCAGGTCGGCGTGGTGCGGGTCCTCGGCGGGCGAGGACGAGATCGAGTAGTGCCGGGGCCGTCGCGGCGGAAGCAGCTCCAGCAGCATGGACCAGCTGATGGTCTCGCGCAGGGCCGGGTGGTCCTCGATGACGTCCAGCAGGGTGCGGTGGTCGGCGGCCCGGGCCGCCGCGTCCTGCGCGAGAGCCCGCAGGGCCTTCTGCTCGGGCGGGCAGGGATTGAGCTCGGCCAGGGCGTTCAGCTGGTCCGCGTTCGGACGGTCCTGCAGCTCGACGTGGTACGTCAGCAGTTCCCCTACGGTCAGCGGCCGGTCGATGGCGAGGCCGTCGCCGCGCGGACGGCCGGCAACGACGCTCACAACGGTGTCCAGGTCGGCCCGCAGCAGGTCGGCGACGCGCTGGACGAGGGCCGGGCCGTTGGCGGGGAGCACCGTGAGGTGGTCGGCGGTGCGGTAGGTGGCGCCCTCGGGCAGGGCCAGGCGGACGAGCCGCTTGACGCGCGGGTAGTCCGGGCGGCTGAGGTGGCCGACGGAGGTGACGGTCATCGCCGCCATGCCGTGGCGCACGGCCAGGGGGGCGAGCGGGCCGCCGGTGATCTCCGTGACGGTGTACGCCGGGCCGTCCTGTCCTGGCGCCGAGGGCGCCGCGCCGGTGCTGTCCGGGTCGCCGTAGTGCTCCAGCAGGGCGGTCCGCAGCACGGCGGTGAACTCCTTGACGCTGCCGGTCAGGTCGGCCGAGGCGTCGGCCTCGGCGCGGGGCAGGATGCGGGTGGCGCCGAGGGCCGCGAGGCGCTCGTCGATGAAGGTGGGGATGCGCTGGTAGGTGGCGGACCAGTTGCGGTCGCCGACGCCGAGGACGGCGTAGGTGACTCCGTCGGCGGCGCCCGGGGCTGCGTTCTTAAGCCAGCCGACGAATGCGGCGGCGTCGTCGGTCGGCTGACCGTTGTAGGAGGCGGCGGCGATCACCACGGGCCGGTCGGTGGGCAGGCCCTGGGCGTACGCGTCGAGCGGGGCGATGGCGGTGTCGCAGCCGAGTTCGGCGGCGGCGTCGCCGAGCCGGGCGGCGAAGTCGCGGCAGGTGCCGTAGTTGGAGCCGTGCAGCAGCAGCGCGCCGGTGCCCTGACGCACCCTGGTGGGCAGGTCCGGGCCGCCCTCCTCGGTGACGGCTTCCTGCGCCGGGTCAGCGGCGGGGAGCGCGGCCCGGTTCGCGGCCCGGTCGTCCGCGGCGCGTGGGAGGAGGGTGAGGGTAAAGTCGTTCGGCTTGATGGTGAGGGACTGCTTCACCTGCAGCTGGTAGTCGGCGTGGTCGATCAGCCGGTAGCGGTGGACCAGCATGGCGAGCAGCATGGTGGCCTCGTGCAGCGCGAACTGCCGCCCGATGCAGGCCCGTTCACCGCTACCGAACGGCTTGAACGCGTGCGGGGAGCGTGCCGCTTCGGCCTCCGGGGAGAAGCGGAAGGGATCGAAGGCCTCCGGGTTGTCGCCCCACGCCGGGTCGCGGTGCAGCATCGGGGTGATGACCTGGACGTCCTGGCCGGCGCGCAGCGCGATCCGTCCACCAAGGACGGTGTCCTGGCGGGCCTGCCGCCCGAAGCCGGGTGCCGCCGGCCACAGCCGCAGCGTCTCGTTGAGCACCTGACGGGTCAGCCGCAGGCGGCCGACGTCTTCGAAGGTGGGCTCCGGATCGGGGGTGTCCCCCCACAGCTCGTCCACCTCCCGCTGCACCAGCCGCAGGGCCGCCGGGTGCTTGGCCAGATGGTAGAGAGCGAAGGCCAGGGTGCCGGAGGTGGTCTCATGTCCGGCGATGAGGAAGGTGATCACCTGGTGGCGGATGTTCTCCCGGTCCAGGGTGGTGCCATCGGAGGGGTGGACCGCTTGAAGCATGAGCGCCAGCAGGTCGCTGTGCTCGGCGCCGGGCGCCTCGGCAGTCCGGGCGGCGATCACCTCGTCGACCACGGCGGCCAGGTGCGCGGCATCGGCGCGGAACGCCTCGTCGCGCTCGCGGTAGTCCACGCCGGGAACGCGGGCGAGCCGGTTCATCGACCAGTCCAGGCAGCGCACCATCGCGCCGACGAACGGATGAGGCTCATCCCGCTCGAACGAGCCGAAGTCGAAGCCGAAGCCGGCCAAGCCGATGGTGTCCAGTGTCATCCGGGTCGTGTCGCCCGGCACGTCCACGGGGGCCCCGGCGGCGGCGTGGCGCTCCCACGTGTCGATGAGCCGGCGCGCGACCTTGACCATCACCGGGTGGTAGGTGCGCATCGATCCCAGGGCGAAGGCGGGCATGAGGATGTCGTGCGCCTTGGCCCAGTTCGGCTCGTGGTTGTAGGCGGTGAACAGGCCGTCGCCGGCGAACTCCCGCACGTTCACCAGCGCCGGGGTCACGGCCTTGGCGAAGCGCTGCTCGTCGGCGAGCTCCGTGACCAGGTCCAGTCCGCTGACGAAGAGCGTGTCGCGGCCGTGCAGGCGCTGGATGAAGACCGGGCCATGCCTCCGGGCCAGCTCCATGAGCTGAAGGACAGGCGTGTCACCGGGTCCGGTGGCGGAGATGTCGATCACAGGAACGCGGTCCGGAACGCCGCCACTCGTCGCCTGCGACACGGACTGGGTATGGGTCATGGGGATGCTCCCCTCCGCGGGGTCGATCATTGATGCACTGTCGCCCTTTGCGGGGCGCTACTCATCAACCCTCGCGCCGCCGGAATGCCCCGGATCGCCCCAGTACTACAAAGTTCTGTAGGGCATCGGTGCGCATGAGCTTGCCAACCCTCCACAGCTGGTGTATGTGCAGCAGGAGCGGCGGAGGGAACGCCCCGAGCACGGACGGGCGACGAGTCGAACGGCCCGCCCACACCGGACGGCGACGCGGCAGTCTTCAACTACACGTTCTTGTAGTTCGTCTTCTTCCGGCGCGGTGTCACACTTCAGGCAGAGTGCTGCTGCGGCCGGCTGAGGGTATTGCTGCTCAGTGGGATCGGAGACCTGCCCGCTGTCGCGGCAGAGGCCCTCGCTCGTGGCGGGAGCGTGGTGGCGCCAGCCAGCGGCGTTGTGGCGCCCTGCCGGGATGCGCAGCGCGGGGCCCGCCGGGACCGTGCCGCTCATCATCCGAATTCCGGAGGGAACCCGTGTCCGAGACGTATGACCCCCGCCGCACTGCGGTTCTGCTGGTCGACCCCTACAACGACTTCATCTCCGAGGGCGGCGAGGTCTGGCCGCGTGTGGAGCCCATCGCGAAGGAGGTCGGCCTGCTGGACAATCTGCGCGCCATGGTCGGCTCCGCCCGCGAGACCGGCGTACGCGTGGTGTTCGTCCCGCATCGCCGTTGGCAGCCCGGCGACTACGAGACCTGGGCCCACCTGGCGTCCGGGCAGCGGCATCAGAAGGAGCACCACAGCTTCGCCCGGGGCACCTGGGGCGGGGAGTTCCATCCCGACTTCCAGCCGCAGGCGGGCGACGTCGTCGCCTCAGAGCACTGGGGGGCGAGCGGGTTCGCCAACACCGACCTGGACTTCCAGCTCAGGCAGCACGGCATCACCCACGTGGCCGTCGTCGGCCTGCTCGCGGACACCTGTGTCGAGGCCACCGCCCGATACGCCATGGAACTCGGCTACCACGTCACCCTCGTCCGCGACGCCACCGCCGCCCTCGCCCCCGAGCGGATGCACGCCGCGCACGAGCTCAACGGCCCCACCTACGCCCATGCCATCGTCACCACGGCGGAGCTCACCGCCGCGTTCACGGAGGCACAGGCACGGCCCTGACCGGCCGGCCGCCCGGCAGGGCGGCCCCATGACCACCTCGCAGGAAGGCGATGGCGCCCCGACTCCCTCGCGCCGCCGGGCACCGAAGTGCCCGGCGGCGCGGCGGTGTGCAGCGTGGCGCAGCTGGGCGGCGTCTTCGACGGAGTCGACCCCGCCCCGGCGTATTGCGGCGACCAGGCCCACCGTCTGGCCGCCAGGTCCGCCCCACCGTGGGCAACTGGCCGAGCGCTGCTCGGACACCGCCGGCGAGGACCGCACCGTCCTGGTCCGCGCCATCGAAGCCGCCGTGCCCCGGAACGCGGACGCCGCCCGGACTGCGGCCTGTTCGTCCACTGCAAACGCCGCTCCATTGCCGTTGCGGCCTCAGCGCCGTCACCGGCTCGATCCCGCACGCGCCGAGAAAGCCCCAGTGTAGCGATGGGCGGTGCGACAGGCGGCCAATGGCAGTGGATGCCGACGAGCCGCACCCGGGCGCGATCCCGGGAGGCCGGCTACGCGCCGGTGCTCGGCCGCGGCCGCGCGCCTCACCCTCGGTCGCGGTACGGGGCCAGGAACGCGGTCAGCGCCGCCAGCATTTCCTCAGGGGCCTCCTCGGCGACCCAGTGGCCGCAGTCGGGGATGACGAGGCTCTGCACGTCGTCCGCGACAGCTCTCATTGTGATCGCCGCCCCCTCACCGAGGCTTGCCGCTCCGCCGATCGCCAGGACGGGCATGGTCAGCCGGTGCTTCATGCGTTCGGTGTTCTCGGCGACGATGGTGTCGAACGCGCGGTAGAAGTTGAAGCTGGCGTGCAGGGCGTTGCGGTCGGAGGCAAGCGTACGGATGTAGTGCCTGACAGCGTGATCGGGCAGCTTCTTCACGGCGTTGATGTCGAACTCGTAGCCGAAGAAGATGTCTTCGCGTCCCCTGACGAGTTGCTCGTTCACTTCGGTGAGCCGGTTGAAGCCGATGTGCCACACCCTGTCGTTGAGCCAGGCGTTGCCGAACAGCGGCGGCGAGTCGCTGATGCCCGGGAGGGGAGCCTCGGCGACGATCAGGCGGTCGATCCGTTCGGGGTGGTCCGCGGCCAGGGCGTAGGCCATCGGCATTCCGGTGTCGTGGCCGGCCACGGCGAACCGCTGGTGGCCGAGTGCGTCCATCAGCGCGACCAGGTCGTTGGCGATGGTGCGGGTGTCGTATCCGCCCTCGGGCTTGTCGGTCAGGCCGATGCCGCGCTGGTCGACGGCGATGACCGTGAAGTCCTTGGCCAGCGTGGGCATCAGCAGGCGCCAGGCGTACCAGGTCTGGGGCCAGCCGTGCAAGAGCAGCAGCGCCGGCCCGTCGCCTCCGATGACCACGTGTTGGCGCAGTCCATTGGCGGTGATGAACCGGCTGGTGAACGTCTTGGTGAACCCTGGCGGGAGGTGCGGAGCCCGCGAGACGCTGCCGGGGCCCTTCACACGGCCGCCCGCCGGCCGTCCGCGGCGGGATCCTGCTTCCGCCGCTGCAGCCGACTGGGTGGGGAGCAGACCGAGGGTTCCGGCGGTTGCTGCGGCTATCGCGGCGGCCGAGGTGGAGAGAAATCTCCGTCGAGAGTGCGGCGGGAGCATGTCGGACACGGCAAGACCTCCTGAGGTTGTGCGGTTTGTATGGAGAGGCGTCACGCCGAAGACGGGAGCGCGTGCGGGGCATCGGAGTGCCACCGCGTTTTGAGCAGTGAGGCTGCTGTTCGGCCCGGATGAGTGTGCCGTCCGGTGTGCAGTGCGCCCCGTCCGCGGCTTGGGCCGGGTGATGAAGGGTCGCTGGGTAATGGAAAGTCAGGGCGTCAGCGGGGCCGTCAGCAGGGCGTTGGCCGCGGTGATGTCACCGCTGATCCACTCCGGGCTGACGGGCTGCCGCTTCCACAGGGCGAGCAGCAGCTCGGCGGCGGTGGCCTCCACCGTGGCCGCAGCGGGCCCCGAGTCCGCCGGCCGGGCCTTCGGGATGTCGCCCGGCTGGATCAGCCAGCCGTGCCCGGAGTCGGTGGTGCGCAGCGCCACGGGCGCCGGCAGCGGCTTCGGCTCGCTGCCGGACCAGACCATGGGCACCATCAGGGTGAACACCTCGTCCACGCCGTCGGCTGCGATCAGCGGATCGACGTGCACCGGGGCCCCTGTGGCCAGCTGGGCGTCGACCAGGTGGACGGCCGTGTCCTGGGCCACGCGGCGGAACCAGAGCGCCGCCACCGCATCCTCGAGGCCGAACGCCCAGGTCGGTGCGGTGGGGTCGGTCTTCTCCAGGGTGGCCAGCAGCGAGGCCGCACCCTCGGCGTACCAGTCGGCGATCTGCTCCCCGGGCGCCGGGGCGAACTGCTCGCTGGGCTGCTCCCCGGTCCGCAGCACGGCTGCCACAGAGCGGTACACCTGGCCCATATGGGCGCCCAGTTCGTGCATGGTCCAGCTGCCGCAGGTGGGCACCGGGACGCCCGGGTCGGTGGTGCTCAGCAACTGCTCGACCGCCGCCACCTCCTCACGCAGTGCGGCCAGATAGGCCTCGGTGGCGAGCGGCAGCGAAACGGGTGACTGGCTCACAGTGACTCCAGTGAGGCGGGGAACAGGGAGGGGTGGGAGCTCTGGGCTCGGCCGTCAAGGGACTTGACCTGCATTCAGGAGGTGATCGCGTGATCGCCATCCGCAGGACCAGGAGAAGCATGCAGTACTGGATTCAGCTTTGCAAGTCAGATGCTCGTCGGTGTGGCGGCGGGTGCGGGAAGGTTGCCCGGAACCCCTGATCCGCCCAACTGCGGATTTCGACCTGCCGACTTCGTCGTAGGCGGCTACGTATGCACGGCAGAGCCGGAGCCCCTTCCGAAGGCGCCGTGTCCCCAACGTCGTCGTCTGCAGGAGCTAGATTCTAATGTTGTAGTCAGCTAGCCTCCTGCCCATGACAGATGCACAGCAGTTCCATGTGAACGAAGTGTCGCCGTCCTACTGGAAGGTGACCTTCTCCAACGGCCCGATCAACCTCATCGACGTGGATACCATCGAGCAGCTTGCCGCTCTGGTGGACCGCATCGAGCAGGCGCCTGACTTGACCGTGGTCGTCTTCCAGAGCGCCAACCCCGACTTCTTCATGGCGCACTTCGACTTCCTGGCGGACGGCGCCCGTGTGGCCGCCATGAAGCCAGGCCCCACAGGACTCCATCCGTACTCGGACAACCTCATCCGCCTCAGCAAGGTCCCGGCCGTCACGATCTCCGCGATCAAGGGGCGAGCCCGGGGAGCGGGAAGCGAGTTCGCGCTGGCCACGGACATCCGTTTCGCCGGACTCCACGCCATCCTGGGGCAGTTCGAGGTCGGCGTCGGGGCCGTGCCCGGCGGCAACCCGACGGGGCGCCTGAGCAGGCTGGTGGGCCGAGGCCGCGCGATGGAGATCCTGCTCGGAGCCGACGACTTCACGGCGGAGCTGGCGGCCGAGTACGGCTACGTCAACCGCGTCCTTCCCGAGGGCGAGCTGGATGATTTCGTCGATGCCTTCGCCCGCCGCATCGCAGGGTTCGACAAGGTCGCCGTAGCCGAGACCAAAGCCCTCATCGACGCGAGTACCCCGATTCCGGACGAAGAGTTCGGAACCGCCCTCTCTGCCTATTTCCGCACGGCAGGACGGCCGGAGAACGAACACCGCGTACGGCGCCTCTTCGAGCTTGGCCTGCAGAAGCCGGACGGCATCGAACTGGATCTCGGCAAGCAGGTCGCAGAGACCAACTGAGAAGGACGCCTGCGACACCGCACCCGGAGTGTTCCAGGACTATCCGTTGTGATCACGGGATGCCGTGCAGGATGACAGCCTCGGCCGGCGCCGGGGTGGGCGCGTCGTCGGCCGGGCGGCCGCGCTGGTCGCCCGCCGTACGCACTCCCGGCCTCGGCCGGCCGGGACATCGGCTGTCCGAGATAGTGTGACCGGTGCCGGCCGGACCCCGGTCAGCCTCTGATCCGGAGGCCCGGTCGGCCGGCAATAAGGAAGGAAGACATGGCATCCGAAGAATCGCGGTGCTCCATCCAGCGTAGTTTGCAGGTGCTTGGCGAGCGCTGGAGCCTGCTGATCATCCGCGAGATCTTCAGTGGCAGGCACCGCTTCGCCGAAATCCAGTCGGTGCTGGGAGTCGCACCCAATCTCCTCACCACCCGCCTGAAGAAGCTTGCGGACGCCGGTGTCCTGCGAAACCAGACCTACCAAGAGCCTGGTAGCAGAACCCGCGTCAGCTACCACCTCACCCCAGCGGGCGAGGAGCTACTCGTCATTCTTGCCGCCCTGCAACAGTGGGGGGACCGCCACTGCCCACACCCGTCCGGACCCGCCGTCCTGCGCCGCCAACGCTCGTCCGGGCACTCCGTGCACGTCGGCCTCATCTCCGACACGCATGGGCATGAGATCCCCCTCGCGGATCTCGACATGGTGAGCGTTCAGCCCGCCTGACGACGCTGTCACGTTGTTGGGTGTGCGGGTGTCTGACGGTGCGTCGGGGCGTGGTGGGCTTGCGGTCCGGGCCTGTGTTCAGGCCGTGGTGGACCGGCCGACAGCGCCGGTGATCTGGTCCCAGATCGCAAAGTGGTTGGTCATCCCGGCTCGGTGTCCGGGGGCTGTCATCAGGTGGCGGCGGGGCTGGAAGTGGGCGAGATGCCGCTGAACGCGGACAGGAACCGCTGGGCCGCGCCGACGGTGCGGACCCTTCATGGCGCGTTCGCGTTGCCGGGTGGGCTGGTGGCTGTTCTCGGCCCGGTTGTTCAGGCCCTTGTGCGAGGGGCGCTCGACCGAGCGCATCAGCTCGCGGTGGGCGGCGCCCCAGGAGCGGAGCTTGTCGGTGACCAGGCACCCGCGGAACCCGCCGCTGCTTCTTCATCAGCTTGGCCAGGAACCGCTTCGCGGCCCTGGCGTCCCGCTTCGATTTCATGGTGGCAACCCACCGACACCGGGCTGGAGCAGGCACAGATCCCCAGCACGGACACGAACGAGATCCGCGTGGCCGAGAAAAGCGTGAATTCCATTATCTCTGAATGGCAGGGCAACTCCCGCACCCACAACCCCGAGTGGCTCGACCACCACAACATGTCCGTCGGCTTCGCCCCCGACGAGGCCGTGATGTACGTATGGGGCAAGAAGCCCGAATGGAACCAGCCCACGCGGGAGAGATGGGCAAACGTTGCCACCGACGTAGCCTGCCAGGCTGTCCTCACCGAGTCCCGCTCCCGCAACGAATGGCGCTACGCCCAGTACGCGATAGCCATCGACGCTGGAGAAGGCAGCGTGGACTTCGTCCGCTGGGGCTCAGCCGAAGCTGCGCAAGCTAACCCCCCGGCACGACCGTGACTTCTGATACCTGGCGAAGCCCTTGGGTTTCTCACGATAGATGCGCGTTTCTCGTCAATCAACGGGATCGCAGGCCACAAGGCATCAAATCCTTGACCAAAGAAGCACTCAGCAGAGTATTCCCTGATAAAAGGCGCAGATCAGCGGGAACCCACTTGTCTCACTCAATCTACGGAGCCGCACCTCAACGCCTTCATCGACCACAGCTCAGAACCGGGAATCCACAGCGTGCCCCTCGGACACGCGGCCCGCGCCGTCCGCACCGTCCAGATCGGGATCCGCTGATAGCTCTCCGGCCGCAGCGACACCGCGACCACCCCCACCGCCGACAACGCCTCGCTCCCACCAGACACGCACCCACCGGCCCGGTCGTCAGCACCCCGCCAACATCACCAACAGAGTCACGGCATTGCCTCTAGACCATCACGTGGGACACCATCCCGCGCCCTCACCTGTGATCATCCCGGTCGTTCTGCGGCTGTGGGCGTCACGCAGGCGTCTCCCATGTGACAGGGCGGCCGAGTAGTTTCTCAGCGCTTGCTCTGTCGCCGATGTCGAGATGGTTGCGCACCAGGGTGGAAGAGCAAGTCTGGCCATCGTATTCGACGGCTCCGACGGCTTCGACGGTGAATCCGTTCCTTGCACCAGTGCGTTTGAGCGTGTCGACATCGCCGCGACCGCCTTTCCCGAAGCGGAAGTTGTCACCCACGACCACGACGGATGCACGCAACCTTTCGGCGATGTCCTTCGAAGCGAACTCCTCGGCCGTGGTGTGCGCGAGCAGATCGGTGAAGGGGAGGACGAAGACGACGTCAATACCGAGATGGTGAGCAAGTGTGATGCGTTCGCGGATCGTCAGCAACATCCGTGGCGCACGGTCCGGGCAGATCACTGTCAGGGGGTGAGGGTCGAAAGTCAGCAGCACGGATGGGAGGCCGGTGCGTGCGGCGTGCTGGCATGTGCGGCTGACCAGTTTGGTATGACCGCGGTGGAAGCCGTCGAAGACGCCCATCGTCAGGACACAACCGGTCCAGTCGACCGGGACGTCGGCTTGTTTGCGCCACACCTGGCCGGTGCTCTGCGGCGACAGTTGGTTAGATGTCACGATTGCCTCGGGGTCTTGGTGCTGGGAACGCGGCCGCGGGGTGGGGTGGCCTTGGACGCCACAGGTCGAAGGCTCATCATCGTCAACCATGCGAGGCCCTGCCATCGCCACCGTCAGGCACCTGATTCGGCTGGTGGCCGGCCGCTGAGCGCGGCCATGAGGATGTGGCGGACGCCTTCGGGAGTGACGGGACGGGGGTTGGCGTACGGATTGCGCGTGGCAAGCTCTACGGCCAGGTCCAGGTCAGTCTCCCGCAGGCCCAGTTCACCCAACGATCGCGGGGCTCCCAACGCCGTGCCGAGTGCGTGGAGTTCGCGTGCCGGCGAGTTGGTGTCGAGTGCTCGTCCAAGCGCGGCTGCCATGGCTGGGGCGGCCGGTGCGTTGAAGGCGAGCACGTGCGGGAGCACGACCGTGTGCGCATCGGCGTGAGGTAGGCCGAAGGCACCGCCAAGAATGTGGCAGAGCTTGTGGTGGAGTGACATCGTGGTGGCACCCAGGCACGCTCCGCACAGCCACGCTCCGTAGAGCATGGCGGTGCGACCCTCCTCATCGGTGGGTTCGGCTGCGACCCGTGGAAGGCCCTGGACCATCGCCCGGGCTCCTTCTTCGGCCATCAGCGAGATGACGGGCGAGGCGTTCGGTGCGTAGAGGGCTTCGACGGCGTGGGCGATGGCATTCATGCCGCTGGTGACCGACAGGGTGGGGGGCAGTTGCAGGGTGAGTTCGGGGTCGTAGATCACGCTGCGGGGCAGCACCCGAGCACCCCTGCCGGTGCGCTTTTCTCCGTTCTCGGTCAGCCCCCACACCGAAGTCATCTCTGAACCCGCGTAGGTCGTGGGAACGGCGATGATCGGTAGGCCGGACTCCAGCGCGATCGCCTTACCCAAGCCGATGGTGGAACCCCCGCCGACGGCCACACACCCGTCGGCTCCAACTCGGGAGGCGACCTCGCGCGCCCGCTGGGCAACGTCGACGGGCACGTGCATTCGGGCACCCGCATGGATTCCCGCCGTCCTGTCGCCCAGTGTCTTTGCGATCATCCGGGCACTGTCCTGCTGCCCGGGTGTGCAGAGCACGAGCACTCGTTTCAGCCCGAGAACATCCATCTCCTCCCGCAGAAACGAGATGCTGCCTACACCGAATCTCACGCGCATCGGCAGCGCCTGGTAGGTGAATTGCAATTTCGCGCCCACGGCACCCTGCTTCCTCACGCTCACGCCCCGGATGCGGATTCCAGCACGATGTCCACCTGTGCGTGGGCGAACGGGTTCGTTACCTCGAACTTGCGTGCCCGCTGCGGATCATCGGTGTGTGCAAAGTCTGTGATCAGCGTCTCTTTCACACCGAATACCGCGTCGGATTCGATATACGGGCTGCCCTTGACGAAGACGTGCGTGGTCACCGGAGTATGGCCCGCGGCGCCGGCGATGAAGTGAATGTGCGCGGGCCTGTTGGGGTGCCGACCAGTGCGGTCGAGCATGCGCCCGACCGGGCCGTCGGTCGGAATCGGGTAGTAGCTCGGAACGACCGTGCGGAACCAGAAGGCTCCCTGCTCATCGGTGGTGAACAACCCCCGCCCATTCCCGAGCGGCTGCACGCCGGGTTGCTGGACGTCGTAGAAGCCCTCTTCGTTGGCCTGCCAGACGTCGACAAGCGCGCCCGGCAGCGGTGAGCCGTCCTGCGAGAGGACGCGTCCGGTCACCACACACGGCTTGCCCCCGCCGATCAGGTCGATGGTGTCCCCCAGTCTGCGAGGTGGGGATTCGACAACGTGGAAGGGGCCGAGCACGGTCGCCGGGGTCGCCGCGGGCGTATTGCGGTCGTTGATGGCTTCCACCAGCATCGAGACGCCGAGGACATCGGAGAGCAGGATGAACTCCTGACGAATGTCATCACACATCTGGCCGGTCGCGGTCAGAAAGTCGATCGCCTGCTGCCACTCGGAGGTGCTCGGCCGTATGTCCCGCACGAAGGCGTGAAGGTGCCGGGTAAGGGAGGTCATGACCTCTCGCAGGCGTGGGTCCGGGGTCGCGTGGAAGCTTTCGATCACCGCATCGGTGGCGGTTTCCTCGGTGAAATCGGTTGCCATGAGCTCTCCTCAGTCAAAGTCACAACCGTCAGGGTCGGTGTTGCGGGAGATCCGATCAGCCGAACACGCCGGCCGACGTTGCGGTTCTCCTCCCCCGCCCCGTTGGCGTTGCCGGAGTAGAGGTCCTCGATCCGGGGACGAGTCCAACTCGGGCGTATGCGCCAGGAGTCAGCGGATACCGTGGGCGGTGAGATCGAGGGGGCGGACGCTTGCGAGGCCGCCGTTGCAGCGGACGATCGGGGTGCGTGCGGCATCGACGATGCAGACGGTCTTCACCGCAGGTCCTCCGCGACGGTGAGAGTGGCGTCGGTCTTGGCGGTGATCTCGTCGACGGTCACGCCGGGTGCGGTCTCGACGAGGACCAGACCGTCGCCGGTGACGTCGAGCACGCCCAGGTCGGAGATGATGCGGTCGACGCATCCCTTGCCGGTCAGCGGCAGCCCACACTCCTTTAGGATCTTCGGCGAGCCGTCCTTCGCGGTGTGCGTCATCACCACGATGACCGTGCGGGCGCCATGGACGAGGTCCATCGCCCCGCCGATCCCTGTGATCATCTTGCCGGGGATCGCCCAGTTGGCCAGGTCACCGTGTTCGGAGACCTGCATGGCGCCCAGCACGGCGACATCGATGTGCCCACCGCGGATCATGCTGAAGGACAACGCGGAGTCGAAGAAGGAGGCGCCCGGCAGGACCGTCACGGTTTCCTTCCCGGCGTTGATCAGGTCGGGGTCCACCTGCTCCTCGGTGGGGTAGGGGCCGGTGCCCAGGATGCCGTTCTCCGACTCCAGCACCACCTCCACCCCCGCCGGCAGACAGTTGGGGATCAAGGTCGGCAGCCCGATGCCCAGATTGACGTACTGGCCGTCCTTCAACTCGCGCACCGCACGGGCCGCCATTTCTTCACGCGTCCACGCCATGGTCAGCGAACCGTCCTCTTCTCGATCTTCTTGTCCGCCGCCTGTTCAGGAGTGAGGGCGACGACCCGCTGTACGAAGATCCCCGGCAGATGCACCGCGTCCGGATCCAGCTCACCCGGCTCGACCAGCTCCTCCACCTCCGCGACCGTGACCCCGCCCGCCATCGCCGCCAGCGGGTTGAAGTTCCGGGAGGACCTGCTGAACACCAGATTCCCGTGCCGGTCGCCCCTCGCTGCCCGCACCAGCGCGAAGTCGGTCCGGATACCGCGCTCCAGCACGTACTCGGTGCCGTCGAACTCCCGCACCTCCTTCGGCGGCGAGGCCAGCACCACCCCGCCGGAGCCGTCGTAGCGCCAGGGCAGCCCGCCCTCGGCAACCTGCGTGCCCACCCCGGCCGGGGTGTAGAAAGCCGCAATGCCCGCCCCGCCGGCCCGCAGTCGCTCGGCCAGCGTGCCCTGCGGAACCATCTCCACCTCCAGCTCCCCGGCCAGATACTGCCGCGCGAACTCCTTGTTCGCCCCGATGTAGGACCCGGTCACCCGTGCGATCCGCCCCGCTGCCAGCAGCACCGCCAGACCCGACTCCATCGCCCCGCAGTTGTTGGAGACCACCGACAGGCCCGACACGCCCCGCTCGTACAGCGCCTTGATCAACACGTTCGGCACACCACTCAGCCCGAAACCACCCACCGCCAGCGACGCACCATCCGGCACATCGGCCACCGCCTCCCCGGCCGTGGCGACCACCTTGTCCCTCATGCCGCAGCCTCGTCAGCGGCCAGGTCGGACGGATGCTGGGCCGCGGCAATTTCCCCGGCCACGTCGATTACCTTGCGGTCTGTTGCCATGAGCTCCCCTGCAACAAAGTCGAGAACATTCCGGATGGTGCTGGGGCGTCCGGCCCGGGGCTCGGATACCCCGGGCCGGAGCGGTCGGTGAGGCACGGCGTCTTACAGCCGACCAGTCTCTTCCTTCCTCTGGTTGCCGATGTAGCCCTCGTGGACGTCCTGGCCGCGGGCGTAGTCGGGCTGGAAGCGGACGCTGGCGTAGTGCGAAGCCTTCTCCGCCTCCTGCGCCCGCTTGCCCAGTTCCGCAGTGTCGCCGAAGTCGAGTACGTCGCGGGCCAGTTGGGTGAGCGGCCCGTCGACCTGGTACTCGGTGCGCTGCAGGGTGAGCATGTTGATCAGGTACAGCGGTGTGCCGTTGAACTTCTCGAACATCTCGTGGCGCGTGCCCCACTCGGTGAGGAAACGCTCGCTGATCTGCCGGAAGATCTTGATCCGGTCCCGGGCGCTGATCTCGGCACCGCGCAGCGCCTGCTCGAGCTTGGGGCCGATGTAGGGGTCGTCCAGCTCGCGCTTGGTCGGCTGGATGACCACACTGCGGCCGCAGAAGTCGATCAGCTTGTTGACCATGTCGTGCTGGTTCTCGAGGTAGTGGGCCCGGCCGAAGTCGATGTAGATGTTGTTCGGCTTGAACAGTCCACCCGGGGTCTCGAAACCGGTCTCCTCGGCCGCAAGCATGAACGCGCGGCAGGTCTCGCGGAACCGGATGAGTTCGGCGAGCTGTGCCTGTACCACCGGCTGGCGGCTGGTACCCAGGGCCTGAGTGGTCAGCAGCGCGAGACCGACCATGAGTTCGGCGTGTATGCACTGCCGGATCTGGGTTTCCAGGTGCACCCAGTCGAACTGCCGCTGCGGGTACCACTTGGAGTGGTCGGGGTTGCCGATGTGCTGGACCTGCGACCAGGGGATCAGTACGTCGTCGAAGTAGACCATCCCGTCGAGCTCGTCACCGATGGTGGCCAGCGGACGGTCGTAGGGGTCGGCGTCGGGCTGGGCCCGCGATTCCCGGGCGACCACGCTCACACCCGGGGTGGCCACCGGCACCATCGCGTAAATGGTCTGTTCGGGCGTCTGGCCCGGCCGCCACAGGTTGCCGACCAGGAGGTTGTTGACGAAGGGGATCGAGGTGCCGATGGCCTTCCAGCCACGGACGACGATGCCCTCGTCGTTCTCCTCGATGATGCTCAGCATGGGGGTTTCGGCCAGCGCGTCCTCGCGGCCGCGGTCGTACTGCACGTCGACGAACATGGGCGAGATCGCGAGGTCTTTCGAGGTGACCTCTTCCCACTGGCGCTGGATGTTGCCCGTCAGGTCGCGGCGGGGGCCGGTGAAGCGGGAGTTCTCGGCCCACGGCTCCTGGTCGTCGACCTGGGTGAACATGACGACGTTCATTCCGGCCGGCGGACGGGTGAAGATGCCTCCCTTGAAGTGCCGGAACAGGAACTCGGCGTACTTGCGGCGGCGGACGGCGTCCTCCTTCGACCGCGGCAGGAACCAGTGCATCGACTCGCGCTTGCCGTTCTCGTCGATGAAGGTGGTGATGTCCTGGTGCTCGGGGTCCAGGTGCAAGTCGTAGTACTCCGCGATCGCCTGGGCGTATCCGCGGGTCTTGGGGTGCGTGGTGACGTCTTCGATGAGCTCGCCGCCGACGTAGACCTTGCGGCCGTCGCGCAGCGACTCCAGGTATTCCTTGCCGGTCCTCACAGTGTGTCTCCCGTGGTGGGGTGGTTCATTTGACGGTGGAAGGTGGCGGCGTCCCAGTAGTCCTCGCTGCCGCGGATCAGATCTCCCCTCAGGTGCAACACGTGCACGCCCCGCAGCGACAGACGCTGGCCTCGGGCGACCAGGGGGCCCATCGGCGCCTGCAGCGTCGCAGTGAGCAGATAGGCGATCGCGACCGCTCCGCCCGGATCGGTGATCTGGGTCTGCGGTTCCCAGCGGGCGTCGGGAAACCAGTGAAAGAAATGACGCAGCCCGTCGGCGATGGCCTCCGGTCCCTGCCGAGAGCCGCCCTGCGCGATCTCCTCGTGCCTGGCCCCGGTGTCATAGAGTCGCGATGCGGCGAGCGGGTCGTGATGGTTGTAGGCCTCGTACAGGCGGGCCGGCAGACCGGTCAGCTTCATGCCATGGCCTCTGTCATCGCCGCAACCTCCTCGATGTCCACGCTGCGTTGGTAGCGCCCCTGCCCGAACAGCAGTGGCCAGCGGGAGTCGGGCGCCAGGACGGCGCGCACCCTGCCCAAGACGACCAAGTGGCTGCCCACGGGCCGTGCCTCGGCTGCCTCGCAGTCGAAGGTCACCAGGGAATCCCGCAACACCGGCGAAGCCACTTCGGCCGGCAGCTCGCTACCTGCGACGACGTAGTCATCGACGAATTTCACAGCCCCGGGACGTGAGCACAGCTGTGACACGAAGACTTGGTCCTGGCTGAGCAGATTGACCGCGAAACGGCTCTCGCGGTGGATGTCCGCAGCGGTGACACTGCGATGGTTGACACACACCAGCACCGTCGGCGGCTCCAGGCACACCGAACTGAACGCGCTGACGGTCATGCCCCAGGGACGACCATCATGACGCGTGGTGACCACGGTCACGCTGCCGACCACACGGCCCATCGCCGCCCGGAACGTATCGGGATCCGCCTTCGTCTCCAACGCCCACGGTGCGACGTCGGCCCCCACGTCATCATCCCCGCACAGGTCGCCGGGGGTATTTCCTGATTCGGTCATCGGATCTCTCCAAACCGGCGGCGGCACAATTGCCACCGCGAAGGAGGGGAAAACCTGCCGCAGTTTCGGCCGTGAAAGCCGCACCGCTCGATCCGGACGCTATGACTGCGCAACTTATCCGTCAAATAGATATAATGAATCTGCAGTATTTCCACCACGAATATATGGGCTGGTCAGGGATTATGAACCTGCGGAACGTGGATCTGAATCTGCTCGTGGCGCTGGATGCCTTGCTGGCCGAGCGCAACGTCAGCCGCGCGGGCCGACGACTCGGCCTCAGTCAGCCCGCGACCAGCTCGTCACTCGCCCGCCTCAGGAAGATGTTCGGGGACCCGCTCCTGGTGCGGCGGGGCAGGGAATTCACCCTCACCGCCGAGGCGGAGCGGCTGGTGCAACCCGTACGGGAGATCCTCGACCTGATCGAGCGGACCATCGAGCAGCGTCCCGAATTCGACCCGAGCACGGACATGCGCACCTTCTCCATCAGCGCGTCCGACTACGCGACGTTGGTATTGCTGAGCCCCTTCGTCCGGGCGGCGGCCGCCGAAGCCCCAGGCGTGACGATTCACGTCCTCCCCAGATCGAGAGATCCACGGCAACTGCTGCACACCGACGAGGCCGATCTCGTCATCGAACCAAAGGAGCTCCTCGGCGACACCGACTTCCCGTCGTATCCACTGTTCAGCGACCAATGGCTGTGCGCGGTCGACGCCGCCAATCCGGTCGGCTCGGCGCAGCAGATGACGCTGGACGAATACCTGCGTCTCCCGCACCTCGTGTACAGCATCGGACCGGACCGGCAACTCGACTTCGCCGACCAGCGCCTCGCCCAGCTCGGCATCCCACGTCGGATCGAGTTCACTGTGGAGAGTTTCCTCCTCGTGCCCTTCCTGATCCGAGGAACATCTCTGGCCAGCCTCGTCCTCGAGCGGGCGGCTCGTCAGCTCGCCGCCGCGGCAACCGGCATCCGCCTCCTGCCACCGCCACTCCCCCTGCCCGACATCCACGAGACGATGTACTGGCATCCCCGTCATACGACCGACCCGGCACACCGCTGGCTTCGCGAACGCTTGCTCGCCTCCGCCAGCGACCTCGGCAGCATGAACGGACCTCCCTCGGACGGAACCTGACTGCAATCGGCGGCGTGACTGGTTTGGTGGTGAGGCTGGAACGGGGATCCAGGCTCCTCGGCCGTCGAAGAGGCTCACATCGAACAGGTTCTTCCCCTGTTTCGCGGCGGTGGACAGGTAGCCGCGCACGGCGAAGAAGCGTTCGGCGCCGGGCATCGTGCGCCAACCGCCGGAGATCTTCTGCTGCACCTTGGCCATACGGATGGCCTGCTCACTGGTGTTGTTGTCGAAGGGGACCCTGCGCCTGCCGAAAACCTCATTCGTCCGGTTCAGGCGGCGTGTTGGTACTCGTGGAGGATGCCGCCGAGTCGTTGGCGTCGTCGTATGTCGAGGTGGGTGATCTGCTCCGGATCGCTGACCGGCATCGGCAAGGGGTGTCGCGGGCGGGCGTTGACGATGCCTTGATGGGGCCGGTGGGAGTTGTGGCTTGGGCCGGGAGCGCGCAGCGTGGCGGCGTGCGACCAGATCGCGGTGCCAGCGCAGCACCATGTCCGGACGCACCACCAGCCGTATCCTGCGCAGCACCTCCGAGGGCAGGCGGTACAGCAACGCCGCCAGGAACGCGCGATCGCTCGGGGAGAACCGAACCTTCTCGCCATCGAGTTGGCGCTCCAGCACCGTGATCTGATGCCGGAGGGCGAGGATCTCCGTGTCCTTGTCCCGCTCGCTCATGGGCAGCAGGCGCAGCACGGCGAACGCGTTTGTCACGGTCAGGTAAGCCAGTCGCAGCAGCACGACCAGCCATCATGGCGGGGTGATCGCCAGCCGCGCGAGAGTACGGATTCGAGCGTCCGTGCTCGAGAACCGCGCATCCCGCACCCCGGCTCCCACCTGGGCGGATGAGGCTTTCGGCATGGGCAAGGCCGCGCCGGGCCGTCAGAACATAGATCCTCTTCCTCCGACTGTCGCGGAGAAGGACACCTCATGCGGCTAACCGGTCAAGTTGACCTTGGTCATCCAGCTGCAAAGGCGGCCAGCAGGGTGTCCGCCCGGACTTCCAGTTCGGGCGTCAGAGTTCCCTTCACGGCCAGCCTGACCTCATCGCCGCCGACCGCGCGGGCAAGCCGAACCTCGACCTGTCGATGCTCGCCGACCAAGGGATACGAGTACCAGCCGTCGGGCCGCTCGTCGTCGGTCGCCTCGACCGCCAGGGCCACCGTCTCCCAGTCGGTGGCATCGAACCCGTAGCCCACGTAGTGCGACAGCAACTCCAGGAACGACCGCAGGTTGCGCTCCCAGATCCATCCACCGACTTCTGCCATGGCTCCCCCTCCGTGCTCAGAAGGGACAGCCTGTCATGGGCCGATGCCTCAGTGATCACCCTGCTGCAGCAGGAGGGGGAAACGCGACCGCTTCATCGAAGGGGACGCGTGCCAGGAGGCAGTGGTGGAGCTGGCCGAGCATCCGATTGAACAGGTGCCGCAGGGCTTGCATGTGCCAGTCCCCTCCTGCCCGGCGGCGCCGGTAGTGGGCGTCCGCGCCGGATGAACCGCTGAGGGAAGCGAAAGCCCACAGGTGGCCGACGTGGTTGAGCCGGTTGTTCTTGACGAACCGGCGTCCAACGTAGCGTCGTTTGCCCGAGGCCCGCGTGATCGGGGCGGATCCGGCGTACGCCTTCAGCCCTCCGGCCGTGGCGAACCGGCTCCTGTCGTCGCCGATCTCGCCCAGGATGCGGGCACCGACCTGGGGGCCGATCCCGGGGAAGCTCAGCATGATCGCCGCGTCCGGGTGTGAGCGAAAGGCCTCCTCGGTGGCCCGCGCCAGGTCATCGACCGCCTCGCAGGCGGCGTCGAGCTGTAGGAGCAGGGCCCGTGCCTGCTTGCCCATTGCGTCTTCGACGAGGGGCAGCTGCCGAGGGGCCTCCTGACGGAAGAGCTGCTGGATTCGTTCGGCGTCCGTTTCGATGCCCCGGCGGCGGCCGGCTCGCCGGAGCATGGCGGTCAGCTTCCACATCTGCAGCTTGGCCGCCAGAGCAGGTGTGGGTGCGACGGCGAGAATGCGGCGGGCATCGGGCCGGGTCAGGGTTCCCGGCTTGTCCCTGAACGCCTCGATCATCGCCGGGAAGTACTCCCTCAGCAGGGACCGCAGTTGATTGGCGACCTGCAGCCGGTTCCAGACCGCGTCCTGCTGTGCGCGGGCCAGGACAGCGACGGCCTGGGCCAGGTCTGTGTCGGCGGGCAACGGGCGGTGCACCGGCGCATCGGTGCGGATGATGTTCGCGAGCACCAGGGCGTCGCCCGGGTCCGACTTCTTGCGGCTGACTCCGTGCCGGTCGCGGTAGCGGGAGGCAGCCATCGGGTTGACCGCGTAGATCTTGCGGGGGCCCTGCCGCAGCGTGGCGACCAGCAGGCCGCGGCTGGTCTCGATAGCCACCGGGATCGGCGTCTCAGCGGTGTCGCCGTGCTCGGCCAGCATGTCCAGCAGCAGCCGGTAGCCGTCCAGGTCGTCGTTGATCCGGCACTTGGCCAGCAGCTTGCCGGTGTCATCGACGAGCGCGACGTCGTGATGTCCCTCCGCCCAGTCGATCCCGCAGAACACGTCCATGGATCCCGCCCCTTCTCCGGTGCCGTTCTCGAGGACGAGCACGCGGGGCCGCACGGCGCACTAATTCCAGGGCTCCAAGGCCCGCCACCTCATCAGCCGTGCGCGGCACCGCAAGGCCGCACGGGCGCACGCCGCGTCCAGAGCTCGAAGCTCGTGAGGAAAAACGCGTCACCGTGCGGCAGCTCATCCAACGAGGATCCCGAACCCGACGGGCCCCCGGGGCAGAACGTGCGAGGACCGGCCGGCGCCCAGCGCCACCAGTCTTTACAAAGACCTCGCACGGTCGGAGGTGTCGTAGGGGGCACCACGGCACCGACCGGACCACACACGTCCTGCCCTCGGCTGGACAACACCGCCCCTGGCCCATCAGAGATCCAGAACCTCTAATTACTAACGAATTAGAGGTGTCGTCGTGCGAGTAAGGCTTGCCCGCAAGGGCTGACCAGGCAAGACGTTCAAGATCACGAAATGGGGGTCCACACCTCCGGTACAACTTTGGGCCCCTCTGCAGACAACTCTGCAGGCAACTGTGGGTGCAACCCTCATCCGAGGTGCCGCAGTGAGGCGGCGGTCCGGGACCGTGCCCGTTACCGCCGCCCCTCTTGGCGTGGTGCTCAGCCCCTCAGGGCTCCGGTCAGCTGCTCAGGTCCGGGCGGTGCGAGATACGGACCTTGTTGACCAGGGTCTTGCCCGTGACGGCGACCAGTCGCAGGTTCAGCTGGCCGTCGGTGACCGTCACCGTGAAGGTGCGGTCGTGGGCGGTGAGGGTGCCGGCCTCCAGCACGAGGTCGAGGTTGGAGACACGCTCCGTGCCCTCGGCCATCACATCGAAGACCCGCTTGGCCGGGTCCTTGGCCGTCAGCTCGGCGAAGCCCAGCTCGACCTGGTAGACGCCGTCGGGCAGGTTGTCGAAGCGGTACTCGTACGCGCCCTGGCGGGCGGTGCGGTACAGCTGCTGCTCGTCGGTGCCCGCGATGGACTTGCCGGTGGTCAGCGCGGTGCTGTTGCCGAGGTAGCCGTACGAGCCAGCGGCGTACGCCTGGTCGCCGGCCCAGGTGTCACCCAGCGCGTCCACCTGCTGGGCGGCCGCTCCGGCTTCGAGCGCCGCCTGGTAGGCGGGGACGACGACCTTCAGCGGGATCTCGACGACCGGATTGCGACCGGACTCCGAGGTCACGAAGAGGGTGCCGGTGAGCACCGAGCCCGGCGTGGCGCCGGTGGTGTCGAAGGTGAGCGTCACCTTCTGGCTGGCGCCTGCCTTCAGGGAGCCGCTCGCCACGGAGGACTCCACCCAGCCCGCGCCGTCCTTCTCCGCGACCTGGTAGGGCGCCGCCGAACCCGCGTTGGCGAGGGTCAGGGAGCGGATGCGGGACTGCTCGGCCGGCAGGACCAGCTCGTACTTCTCGGTGTCGGCCGAGACCACACCGGTCGTGAGGACCGCGTCAGCGACCTCGATGCCGCCCGCCTTCACCGAGCGGGTGGCGCTCACTGTGGAGTAGTGGGCGGCGGTGAGGGACACCGCGTGGTCGGCAGCGTCGGTGCCCGCCGGGACGGACACCAGGTACTGGCCGTCGGCGGCGGTGGTGCCACTGCCCACGGTTGCGCCGTCCTTGGCGACGGTGACGGTGCCGCCCCCGACGGCCATGCCGTCGTTGGCGTCGGTGACCGTGCCGGTGACCACACCGCTCTTGGTGGTGCGGAAGGCGATGCTCATGCCGTCGGTGACGGTCTTCTGGTTCAAGGAGTACAGGAAGGCCTCGGTGCCGGTCTCGTTCTCCACACCGATGGTGGCGCCCTCACCGCCCTCGTACGTCCCGGTGCCGATGTCCTTGTAGTGGTAGGACACCGAGCCGTCCTCGGAGATCACGGCGGCGAAGGTGACGCGGTTGGCGCTGGCGCTGGAGAAGTACACGTTGCGCCACTCGACGACGATCTGGCGGTGCGGCGCGGTGCCCCGGGCCGCCCAGTAGATGCCGGCTTCCGCGTCCACCGTCATGTTGTCCCAGAACGGGTAGAGCGAGCCGTTCGGTGTCGACGTGCTGGGCAGGCTGCCGTTGAGGCTGCTGGTGCTGGTGGTCCCGAAGTTCAGCGAGCCTTCGGTGGTGGCGGTCGCCGCCCGGTACGCCTTGCCGTACAGCGGCACCGGGAACGGGAAGTCGATCCTGGCCTGGGCGGTGGTGGTGCTGGACAGGGTCAGCTTGGTCTCACCGGTCGGGAAGTCGCCGCCCGACGAGAGACGGCAGGTGTGGCCGAACGCGTCGGCGCGGTTGGGCAGTTGGATGTCCTGCGTCTTGTCGGCGGCCAGTTCGACGGTGACGCTGGTGGCCGAGGCGCACTTGCCGGTGGGGGTGACGGCCACGTTGTACGTGCCGACCGGCAGCGTCATCTCGTACGCGCCGTCAGCCGCCGCGGTGGCCGTGACCGGGGTGCCCTGGACGACCAGGGACGCGCCCGCCTCCGGGCCCCCGTCACTGGACACCTTGCCCTTGAGGACGGCCGACGGAGCCGGGTCCACGGTGAAGTCCCGGGAGGTGGTCTGTCCTTCGGTGACGGTGAGGTCACCGGTGCCGGTGAGGTAGCCGAACTTGGTGACGGTGACCTTGTAGTCGCCGACCATCAGCTTGGGCCAGGTGAAGGAACCGTCGCTGCCGGTGGTCTTGGTCGTCTTCATCGGGCCGTCGAGGGCGACGGCGGCGTCGGCCAGCGCGTTGCCGCCCGAGGTGACCTTGCCCGCCAGGGCGCCGAGCGCGCCGCGCGGGGTGGCGCTGACCGCGGCGAACGCGTCCAGGCGGCCTTCGCCGAAGACGTTGTTGTTGGCCGCGGTGCCGCCGCAGGTGGTGGCGTCGACGTCGATGGCGGTCTGGTTGAGCAGCTTCTCCGTCTCCGCGATGTCGCCGCGGATGGCCGGCGAGGCCGACCACATCAGGGCGACGGCGGCGGCGGTGTGCGGGGAGGCCATCGAGGTGCCGGAGTTGGATCCGTAGCCGCCACCGGCCACGGAGGAGCGCACGTTGACGCCGGGGGCCGCGATGTTCGGCTTGATCGTCCCGCTCTCACCGGTGCCGCGCGAGGAGAAGGAGGCGATGTTGTTGTTCACGTCGAAGGCACCGCTGGCGTACGAGTTCACGTACGCGCCCGGCGAGCCTGCGGTGTTGCAGCCCGGGCCCGCGTTGCCGTTGGAGAAGGCGGGGAAGATGCCCGCGTTCCGCCAGGACTGGACGGTGTCCTTGTACCAGGTGTCGATGACGTTGGCGCCCCAGGAGTTGTTGACGACGTCCGGGGCGAGTTCCGGCCTGGGGTTGGCGCCGGTGAGGTCGGTGGGCGCGACTACCCACTGGCCCGAGGCGAGCAGCGAGTCACGGGAGCAGCTGCCGGACTCACAGCCCTTGGCCGCGATCCACTTGGCCGCCGGGGCCACACCGATCTGGTTGGCGCCGCCGTCGTCGCCGACCATGGTGCCCATCGTGTGGGTGCCGTGCCCGTGGTTGTCGCAGGGGGTGTCGCCCGCGCAGACGTTGGCCGGGTCGAAGAAGTTGTAGTTGTGGTCGTACGTCCCGTCCGGCTTCAGGCCGCGGTACTTGGCCTTGAGCGCCGGATGGTCGTACTGGGCGCCGGTGTCGATGTTGGCAACAACGATGTCCTCGCCCTTGATACCCAGCTCGTGCCAGACCTTCGGGGCGTTGATCCGGTCGACGTTCCACTCGACGCCGCTGACCGGGGGCTCGGTGTCCGAGGCGATCGGGTCGGGGATCTCGACGGGGGTGTCGGCCTCCAGGGCCGCCACGTCGGAGCGCGCCGCGAGCTTCTCGGCGAGCGCCTCGGTGCCGGTGATCTTGACCGTGTTGGAGATCCAGAAGGACTTGTACTTCGCCCCTGCCGCCTTGGCGTCGGCGATGACCCCGGCCTGGGACTCCTTGGCGAAAGCGGTCTCGGCGGCGCGAACCGCGCGCGCCTTGGCCGTCTTGGACTTCGCCTTCTTCGCCGCACTCAGGTCGGCCGAGTCCTTCATCGTGACCCAGAAGGCGACCTTGGCCCCGTCGGCCCTCTTGGCGAACTGGTCGAGCAGTTCGCCCTCGCTCTTGGCCGTGAAGGCACTGGGCGCGGGCGGGTCGTCGGTCTGCGCCAGGGCCGGCTGGGCCCCGATCGCGAAGGGAAGCGCCATGACCGCGGTGGTCAGTGCGCCGAGCGCCGTTCTCCGTCGTCTGCCGAAGCTGGTATTTCCGCGTCTAGCCACGAACTCTCCTCGGATGAAGTGGGGTCCGTACCGACGCTCAATCCGCTCAGTCCTGTCCCTGATGTGGGGGTCGTGCGCGGGATATCCAGTTGTGCCCCGTGCGGTTGGGGGGTGCAGAGGCGGCGGTGAGCCGAGAGAGAGCATGCAGGGCTTCCCGCGACTTGACCAGTACACCTCAGGTGCACTTTCGGCCAACTACGCACCACGGGGAACTCCAGCCCCGCCGAGCACCTCGACCGCACGAGGAAGGCCTGACGAATCGGCGAAAACCAGCCAACAGCCGCTCACCGCTCATCACGGCGCTCGACACCGTGAATGCCCGGTTTCACAGCAGGCGACGAAGGTCGCCGAGGGGGCCGATGACACCGAGCGCGATCAGCGCGATATCGGCCACGGCCGGGCCGTCGGGTCGGCGCAGCGCCCGGCGGCATCACCTTCACCTCACCGCCGAACAGCGGAGTCCGCGATCATCGCGACCGTCAGCGCTGCGGGAAAGACCGCACGTCCAGAGTGCTTCTGGCGGGTAAAAACGCAGCGCCGAATGGCGAGATCCCGACCGGGGCACCCCCTTCACCGATATAGCGGGACCGTGACGCTGGTCACGTTTCAGCACCGGCCGTGGCAACCGGTCGCGCCTGCGCCCGGCCGACTTCGACCACGACTTCCCCGCCCTGATCGCCCGCACGCTCAGCGACCTCACCACCGACGAACGGCACGTCCTGCGCTCGATCGCGCTGCTCGACAGCTTCGACCTGGCTCTGGCGACCCGGGCCGCGAGCCCGAGCCACCGGGCACCCGCGATGCGGCTGATCGAGCGCCCCTTCATCCGCGAGGACCCGTTCGGCCTGTGGCCGTACCACCTCCATGGGCTGATCCGCTCCACCATCCGCAACGCCGGCGACCACGCCGATGACCGCTGGTCCCCGCACGACTGGGCGCAGGCCGTCGAGCGAGCCTTCAACGCGCTCGGCGAGCAGTGGACTTAACCTCGCGCTTTCACGAGCGTGGCCGTCCGAAGTGTGATCAAGCAATGAGGAGTGCCGTCGACCTGAGTCGATGCGACTTGTCCAGAGTCTTGTCGTCGTCAAGAAAGCTGCACTTCTCAGGTGAAGAAGCACATTGGGACCTACACCCGTGTGCGGGCCTTGGGGGGCGAGGGTGCGGCCGGCCGGTGCACCGGTCGGGAGAACTCTCTGCCCAGGGTCAACCCTCGTAGCGGGTGGCCAGGGTCCGTACGGTCGCGGCGATGCGGTCGCGGAGTGCACCGGCCCGGGCGGGCTGCTCCGGGAGTTGTTGGCAACTGGCTTGAGGATCTTGGTGAGGGGTGTCAGGCCGCGCTCCATTCGTGGGTGCAGCCGCCGCGCCATTCGACCCAGGCCGGGTCGTCGATCACTCTCGCGGCGTCGAGGATGCCGGCGGCTTCGAGGCAGACGATCAGGTCGTGGTCGGAGTGGGCCAGGCCGAGGATCTCGTCGTGCCCGGCCCGGTGCACGGTCACCTGCCGACCCCCGGAGGCCGAGGGGCGGTGCACGGTGATCGGCGCGGCGTCACCTTCCCAGGGGCACCCTGGAGCAGCGTCCGGACCAGCCGGAGGTCCCTGGCCGGGCCAGGGGGTGTCGCCTTCCCAACTCCTAGCGCTGGGGGTCGCCGGGGAGCGGGCCGTACGCTGGCCGGCTGCGTCGTCACACCGGTGTCGGCGAGAGACGATCAAGGCCGCTGTTCGTCGACCCAGCCGCGCTCGACTGCCCACTCGCCCGTGATGTCCTCTGCGGCGGGCAGCGCGAGGAGCGAGACGGCAGACAGGACGACGACGAGCCCGATCGAAACGGCCCAAGCGCTAGGACGGGTTTCCGGCCGGCCCGTCCTGTCCTGGCCGACGTCGGCAGGGCGGTCCCGGCGGAGCCGCGTCTCCAGGAGTCGATGGTCGGCCGGCCTCAGTGCCCACGACGCGACGGCGAACGCCAGGAACATCAGCGGCGGCCCCCACGACACAAGACCGTCGTCAAGTGCCAGATGCGACACCACGGCACCTGACCACATGAAAAAGATACCCGCGTACGCCCATTCCTTGATCAGCCGGAACCCGGGCACGGTAATTGTGACGGCCGCACCGAACTGACACACGCCCAGAATGTAGGCGAAGTAGTCCGGGTATCCGAGGTGGTCCAACTGGGCTTCGATCCAGTCGATCGTCAGAAGGTTCCACGCTGATCCGGCTATCAACTCGAAGACGATGACGAAGGTGGTGAACCAGAAGGCGATGGGGCGGATCCGGTTCCAGTCGGTTTGTGCGGCGGCGGCTGACTCCTCGCCGGTTGCGCGCTGTCGGCTGTTGGTCGTTTGAGTTTGCATCTCGGTTTCCCTGTCAAATCGATTGCTGGTTGGGGCTTCAGATGGCCGTCCACTCGCCAGGTCACCCGCAGTGAGTGCACGCCGTACACGGTGCTGAAGACTCGGAAGTCGACTTGCTCGTACGGATCGGCCAGGCGAGGTTCGGGGGAGGCGGCGCAGCAGGGCGGGGATGGCGATCCGCATCTCCATTCGTGCCAGCGGCGCTCCGAGGCAGTGGTGGACACCGTGACCGAAGGCGACATGGCCGGCGGTTCCCCAGGAAACGGCGCTTGTGCACGGCTGAACCGGGTCGGATCCGACAGCACCCGGCGAACATCCTCATAACGGCAGACCCGGTATCCGGGCATGCCGTAAGGCGTCGCCACCCGCACCACGCCCTCGTCATCGCGTGCGCGCGCCAGTTCGGCGACCGGGTGGAACCCGTCCCGCCGGATCTGCAGCGGCGACTCCGGTGCTTGCGTCATCGTCTGTCCATCCATCTTGTGATGGTGCGATTTCTTCCGCGTCGCCGGACAGGTGAAAGGGGCGCGGAGACCACGGGATGCCGGCTCCTGCTACCGGCTGAGCTGGCGTGGCACCGTCAACGTGAGGAGCTTGTCCGGGTTGCGAATGACGTAGATGTTGGTGATCTCGTCGTTGGTGATCTCGATCAGGAATACGCCCTCCAGGTGGTCGCTGCGGTAGGCGACCAGCGCGGGCGCGTTGTTGCAGTTGACCATCTCGATCCGCAGGCCCGGTACTGCCCGCCCCTTGTGGAAGAGGTTCACGAGGCGTGCGGCCACCATCTCCGCGCCCACCACCGGCTGGCGTGCCGCGGGGGTTTTGCCGCCGCCGTCGGCTGTGAAGGTGGCGTCCTTCGCGAGCAGCGCGAGCAGCCCTTGCATGTCACCCGTGGTGGCCGCGGTCATGAATTGCTCGGTGATCCGTGCGGTCGTCGCGGTGTCGGCGGGTTCGAAGCGCCTGCGCCGCGCCTGCACGTGCTTGCGGGCGCGGTGCGCCGCCTGCCGCACCGTCGCCACGGATTTGCCCACCGCGGCAGCGATGTCGTTATGGGTGAAGCCGAACACCTCGCGTAGCACGAACACCACACGCTCGTCGGGTGTGAGTGTTTCAAGCACCACAAGCATCGCCATGGACACGGACTCGGCTAGCACCACGTCGGCCGACGCGTCGTTCTCGTCGAGCAGCACGGGCTCGGGCAGCCACGGGCCGACATAGTCCTCGCGCCGGCGTGCGCTCGCCCGCAACGCGTTGAGAGCCTGGCGGGTCACCAGCCGCGCCAGATACGACTTGGTGTCTCGCACCGTCGCGAGGTCCACTTCGGCCCACCGCAGATAGCTGTCCTGCAGCACGTCGTCGGATTCGGTTGCCGAGCCGAGTATCTCGTAGGCGATCGTGAACAGCAGTGGCCGCAACAGGGTGAACCGCTCGGCATGCTCGTCGGTGGTCACGGCGACGTGACTCCCCGCGGTGCGGTAGCCGGCTGCTCGGGACGGCGGCCGCCCCTGGGCCAGATCAGGGAACCCGGCTTGCGGGCCTCGCGGCGAATCTTCCCCACCCCGAACTTGCAGGTCAGCTCCTTGATTGCCGCGCCGGCGCGGCCGCCGATGTAGACGTTCACCGGGCTGTCGTCCTTGCCGGCGAGTTGGCGGACGGCGCTGCGCCGGCCCAGGCTGACGCACGCCCCCGAGAAGGCCATGCTGAGCACCTCCGGCTCAGTCCCGGCGATGCGACTCAGCACGGTGTTGACGGCCTGCGCACCCAGTGGCCCGGCAGCGTAGGAGCTCATCCGCAGCGGCTGGCCCGACGGCGCCGCGGCGTCGCCCGCCGCGACGACACGGTCGTCGTCGACACTGGTCAGCGTCTCGTCGGTGAGCAGCCGGCCGAGCACGTCGGTGCTCAACCCACTGGCTCGGGCCAGTTCGGGCACGCCGAACCCGGCCGCCCAGATGGTGAGTGCGCTCGACCGCACCACACCGCTCGCGAGGACGACCGCGTCCGGCCGGACCTCGGCCACCCCGTCATTCTCGAGCACGGCGACACCTTGCCGGGACAGCCACTTGGCGATGGACCGGCGACCCGGCGCGCTGAACGTCGGCGCCAGGGTTGTGCCACATATCAGCGTGACCGTGCGTCCTTGCTCGGCCAGTTCGGCGGCGGGCTCGATGCCGGTCAACCCGCCGCCGACGACTGTGACCTGAGCGTCGAGCGGCACCTCGTCCAGCCTGGTGCGCAGCCGCTGGGCGAGCTCGAACTCGCTGATGGAGAAAGCGAAATCGGCCGCGCCGGGCGTTGACGGTGTCGCCCCGGTGCTGCCGACCGCGTAGACGACGTAGTCGTAGTCCAGCGCGCGCCCCGACGCCAGCTCCACCGTGCGGGCGGCGGTGTCGATGCGCGTGGCGCTGTCGACGACCAACCGGACCTCCTCGCCGAGCAGCGTGCCGTAGTCCACCTCGGCCTCGCCGGTGCCAGCGACGAACTGGTGCAGCCGGATTCGGTCGACGAACGTCGGGCGGGGATTGACCAACGTGATGTCCACGCCAGAACGCATCCGCAGCCGGTTGGCCGCGAGCGTTCCGGCGTAGCCACCGCCGATCACGACAACCTTGTTGTTTGGTGAGCTGTGTTCAGTCATGCCTCCAAGACACCGCGGGCCCGCCGAAACGTGACACCAAGCGATGTGACACGGCGCACAAGGGGGAGGTTGTCGGAGCCGATGACGGCGATGTCGTCGGGGACGCGGAGTCTGCGGCGGGGGAGAGGTCGAGGTAGGTCGTGGTGAGGTGGGGGCGGAGCGTGGATCCGGCCGCCGCCGCGATCGAGAACCTCCTGCACGGAGAGGCTCCCCTGAACCTGTCGGCCGCCCGCCCAGAACTCGAAATCCGCGAGTCCGCCTGACCACTACGCCTCGACGGCTCCGGGGCCACCGCTCCCCCGGTAAGGAGTGGGACCGGGTTCCCCGCGGACGCTTCCTCCACCCTGGCCTCGCGCTCTCATGAAGCAGGCTGTCCGACGGGTGGTCAGGAAAACAGAAAGGGCCTCTGACCAGCGACAATGAGGATTGTCTAGGTCCCCTGTTCCCGCCCCGGTCGGAGGCGCATTCCAGGTGAGTAGGCGTATCGGGTCCTACCCGCGAGTCCGCATCGAGGGCGGCGGTCGGGCCGTGGTGTCCCAGGCCGGGGGTGTACTGCTGGTCGAGACCGTCCACAAGACCGGGCTGGACCGGGCGATCTCGACGGCGCTCGCGCCCTGGCGACGCCCTCGGGCGGTGCACGATCCGGGCAAGATCCTGCTGGACGTGGCCCTGGCGGTCGCACTTGGCGGGGACTGCCTGGCCGACGTGGGCATGCTGCGGGCCGAGCCGGCCGTGTTCGGTCCGGTGGCCTCAGACCCGACGGTCTCCCGCCTCATCGACACCCTCGCCTCGGCCGGACCGAAGGCCCTGGCCGCGATCAGCTCGGCCCGGAGCGAAGTACGTGAGCGCGTCTGGAAGTAGGCCGGTCCATCGGCGCCGGACGCGGGCGGGCAGGTGATCGTGGACCTGGACGGAGTGCTCGTGCTGGCCCACTCCGACAAGCAGGACGCCACCGCGCCCTGGAAGAAGACCTTCGGACATCACCCCCTCATGGGATTCGTCGACCACGGCAGCGGCGGGAGCGGGGAACCGGTCGCCGGCCTGCTGCGGCCCGGGAACGCGGGCAGCAACACCGCCGCCGACCACATCACCACCGCCCAACAGGCCCTCGCCCAGCTCCCCAAGAAGTATCGGCGCGGACGGCAGACACTGATCCGTACCGACTCCGGCGGTGGCACCCACGAGTTCGTGGCCTGGCTCGCCCAACGCGGCCGGTGGCTGTCCTACTCGGTCGGCATGACCATCACCGACGCCATCCACACGCCGTTCTGAAGGTCCCGGCCGGCTGGCGCAGGGATGCCGCTCTCCACTTCACCGCACACGCGTAGTCACCAGTCCGCTACGTTGCGTACGTGCAGTAGGTCAGCGTTCCTCCGCGCCCGCAGGTTCGAGTCACGGATTGCGCACACAACGCCCCGGTCATCTCCCCCGGCCGCGGCGTCGGCGCGTTCACCTGCTGAGCCTTGGCGCAGATCGCCGCATACCGCGCCGGCTTTCGCATAGCATCGCCGCAACCACCCTCGCCGGTGGCACCGATCGCTACAGGGGGACCCCAGATGCCGCCTCGCACCCGCGCCAAGATCGTTGCCATAGCCGCCGGCGCCGCGGCTCTCGTCGTCGCTCTGCTGCCGGTGAGCCTCACCCACACCAGCAACTACGGCGTCGTGACCGTCTCGTGCGGCGGACCTGCCCTCATCGTGGCGTTCGACCAAGCATGTGGTGCAGCGACTGGCCTCTACTTGATCGCCGCAGTCGTCATCGCTGCCGCTGGCGCGATCGCCGCGGTGAGCTTGTGGAAGAAGGACGGATGACACGGCGGGCTCATGGCGGGCAGGGGCGGCTCCCAGCGCCCGCTGGTTCGAGTCACGGATTGCGCACACAACGCCCCGGCCATCCCCCCGGCCGGGGCGTCGGCGCGTTCACCTACTGAGCCTTGGCGCAGATCGCCGCATACCGCGCCGGCTTTCGCATAGCATCGCCGCAACCACCCTCGCCGGTGGCACCGATCGCTACAGGGGGACCCCAGATGCCGCCTCGCACCCGCGCCAAGATCGTTGCCATAGTCGCGGGCGCCGCGGCTCTCGTCGTCGCTCTGCTGCCGGTGAGCTTCATCATCACCACCGACTCCAGCGTCGAGGTCGCCTCGTGCGGATCTGCCGTCATCGCGGCTTTCCACGAAGAGTCAGCGTGTCGTGCAGGGGCTCCCCTCCACTTGATCGCCGCAGTCGTCATCGCTGCCGCTGGCGCGATCGTCGCGGTGAGCTTGTCGAAGAGGGACGGGTGACACGTCGGGCTCATGGCGGGCATGGGCGGCCCCCAGCGCCCGTTGGTTCGAGTCACGCATTGCGCACACGGCGCCCCGGCCATCCCTCCGGCCGGGGCGTCGGCGCGTTCACCTACTGAGCCTTGGCGCGGCGTTCGGCCGCGCACTTCGGGCAGTTCTCGCAGCGCGCGGAGCCGCCCTCGGCCGCGTGGGCGTGCTCGTGCTTGCACTGCTCGCAGCGCAGGTATGTCATCGCAGATCATGTCCTCACCCCTTCGCCGCGCTCGGCCGGGAAAGGACAGGACGATCAGCGAAATTCGTGGCCAGTTTTCTTATCCATGGATTTACGCTTGCCCGGCTGTCTGCCGCGACCTCTACAAGCCCAAGCGGTCCTGGAGAACCCTTTCGGGCTGTGGCGCTACCACCTGCATGCCCGGATCCGCTCCACCATCCGCACCGCCGACGACCACACAGACGACCGCTGTTCACCCGGCGATTGGACCGCGGCCGCGCAGCGCGCCTTCACAGCGCTCGGTGACCAGTGGGCCGCCGGTCCCGGGCGGGACCGGTCTCTGCTGGTCGGATGCCTGCGCCAGGGCCTGCCTCTCGCCCGGGACTTCCGCCTCGATCTCGGCTGGCTCACCGAGGCGGCCTTCGCCTACGTCAGCGACTCCGTCTGGGAGCCCCTCGTCCAGCCCGTACGCACAGGCCCGGACGGCGAGACCACCGGCGTGCAGACGGCCGCTGACGCCCTCGCGAAGCTGCTGAGCACGCTCGCGCGCCGTCAGCACGAGCACCGCGGCCGCACCGCACAACGTCTCAGCGCCGTGATCGACACCGGCCAGCTGCCGGACGAGCTGCACGAGATGGCCGTGTACTACGCCCACCACGACCTTTACGACCACCTGCGGAAGGTTGCCCGCGACGACGTGCTCGCCCACCTCGAAAACGTGCAGGGCTCGCAGCGGCAGACCACGATCATCGCCCTGCGGTCGCTGTTCGGCCGGGCCAAGAAGAACGGCACCATCTTCAAGAACCCAACCAGCCGCATCCGGGTCGGCCCGCGCGAGGAAGGCGTCATCCCGCCTCTGGACCCTGGGCACATGAACGGTTCTGTCGCCGCCGTCACCCATCCTGCCGACCGGCTGATCCTCGCACTCGCCGCCGTCCACGCGGCACGATCTGCGGCGATCCGCCGCCTCCAGCTCGACGACCTCGACATCGGCAATCGGCGCCTGTCCATCGACGGCCGCACCCGCCCGATGGACGAGCTCACCCTTCACGTCGCCCGAGAATGGTTGGAGTTCCGGCGCCGCCGGCAAGAGCTCGGTCGCCGGGCCGGCGGCATCCAGCCCGAGGTGTACGACCCCAAGCTCGACGTCGACGTCACCCCGCTGCGCGACCAGGACCTGGCCGCCGCCGGCTTCGGCACGGCTGCCTGACGTTCTCGGCCTGCGGGTTACACCTGCGGGGTGGGGCGCTTGGGCGGCGTGCGCGCGAGCGCTTCTGTGGTGACCGTGGCGCTCTCCCGCAGCAGGGCGTGGGTGGCATCACGGTCTCGGCGACTGTCTGTGGCTGGTCTCTGTCTAAAGCCCTCTGTTCAGGTTGCCTTGCGTTATCCGTAAGTCTAGACTTACCGTTCGTGGCGACTTACGAAAGTGACGACCCCTGGAGCGCCCTCGGGGACCCCACCCGCCGGGCAATCATGGAATGCCTGGCCGAGGGGCCGCGAGCGGTCGGGGAGCTCGCCGAGGAGCTGCCGGTCAGCCGGCCCGCGGTCTCCCAGCATCTGAAGGTGCTCAAAAACGCCGGTCTGGTGGCGGAGCGGAGTTCCGGCACGCGCCGGATCTACCGGCTCAACCCGGCGGGCGTGGCCGCCCTGCGCGACCAGCTGGACACCTTCTGGAACAGGGCGTTGGCCGGCTACCAGGACGTCGCCGAAGAGAGCGAACAACGCAAGGAGCAGTCATGAGCCAGGCACCAGCCGCCGTGGTGCGCCGACAGATCGTCGTCGACGCGCCGGTCGAGCGGGCCTTCACCGCGTTCACGCAGCGGTTCGGCGACTTCAAGCCGCCGGAGCACAACATGCTGGGCACGCCCATCGCCGAGACCGTCTTCGAAGGCCGGGTCGGCGGCCACATCTACGACCGCGGGGTCGACGGCAGCGAGTGCCGCTGGGCCCGGGTGCTCGCCTACGAGCCGCCGGACCGTATGGTGTTCAGCTGGGACATCGGTCCGACCTGGCAGATCGAGCAGGATCCCGAGAACGCCAGCGAGGTCGAGGTCCGCTTCGTGGCCGAAACCCCGGACCGTACCCGGGTGGAGCTGGAGCACCGGCACATCGACCGGCACGGCCCCGGCTGGGAGGCGGTGTCCGGTGCGGTGGGCTCGGACGAGGGCTGGCCGCTGTACCTGGAGCGGTTCGCCGTGCTCCTCAAGGAGAGCTAGGCGCGCCGACGCCTCTGCGGTGAGCGGAGCTGGAACGACACGCGCCTGAGCCCCGGCGAAACGTGCACCGACGCGGAGACCACGACGGCCTGGGCCACATCGCGGCAGCAGCTGCTCCCCACCCGCCATGGCTGAGTGGTGCGGTCCGCTCACGCGGGCGGCCGCATCTGCGACGGCGGCGGTACGGCGAGCAGCCGGTCCTGGTCCGGACAGTCCGGAAACCCGACGCGCGCTCCCCACCCCGACCCCGAGGCCCTGCGAGAGCGCGAGACGGTCCGGTCTCACTTCTGGTCTCAATGGCGCGCCGATCCGGAGTGGTCCAGGACCGTCCGTCCCTGTGCGGCAGGTGCACTGACCTGTGTGTTTTGAGGCTCGCCGGGCTCACCGAGTCCATCGCCGAGGACGGCACCACCGCCAAGGGCGAGGAACTGTACGGCTTCGTAGACCTCGGCCTGGGCAGTGTGGGTGTCGGCCCAGCGCTGGCGGGCGGCGGCGTGGGTGGCCTCGAATGCGGCGTTGAATGCCGCGGTGTTCTCCTTCTTCAGCTCGTCCAGCCGGGCGTACAGCAGCCGGGCAGCGACCCGGTGGGCGGCGGCGGTCTGGGCCTCGGCGACACCGCGCGTGGGGTCGGTCGACGTGAGCCCGGCTGTGATGGCGTGTTCCTCGTCCGGGTGCAGCTCGGCGTACCACTCGTCGATACGGCGGGCGAGGTGGGCGGAGCCGAACTCGGTGGGGTGGCGGCGTTGGTTGAGCACCGGCCAGGCTCCGACCGCGGTGCCCCACTTCTCGTGGGCGGACTGCTTGGTCATCCCCGCGGCGTTGCCGATGTCGGTCCAGCTGGCGCCGCGTTCTTTCTCGACGATGACGGCCTTCTCCACCAGGACGTCGGCCAGGTAACGCAGGTGCAGGGCCGCGCTCAGGAAGCCGCCGTGCTCACGGTCGAGCGCGCGTAGCTCCAGCGGGATGTCACGCAATGCGTCGGCGGCGAGGCGGCTGAGGGCGTCGGCGTGGGCGACGTACGCCTCGTCGAGCGAAGGCAGCGTCGCCGGTCTCGACTCGGACGTGGTAACGCCCACCCGCGGGGCGAGGCTCTCTTCATCACTCATGTCGTCAGGCTATCCCTGACGGTAGCAATTCGTCAGGGACATCCTGACGTTTGACGGACGGTTCGCGGCCGGAGCGACACGTCAGCAGTCGACGGCGCTTTGGGCGCAGTCCGGGCGACCGGAACGAACGCACAGGATAATTACGGGCATTCAGTAGCTTCCGGGTGCCGGGCGCGGCCGGTCCTACGGTGCGGGGGTCGGCTCCGGAGCGAGGTGGGCGATGGTCTCGGCGAACGCCCGGTGGTCGGCGGAGTAGTGGCGCGCTCGGGTCCACCAGAAGGTGAAGAACTGGCGCTGGACCGGGGTGGTCAGTGCGAGCAGCAGCTCCAGCTCGGTGGCCTCCTCGCGCTCCGACAGCACGAGCATCCGGGCGTTGGTCGCGTAGGCGACGGCGAAGTCGATCAGCTGGCGGGCGGGCCAGCTGCCGGCGTACGCCGGGGTGTGGTCGAACATCCATCGAGTGGCGTCGTCGATCTGCTGCAGCCACCGTTCCCGCTCGCCTTTCAGGCGTTCCCGCAGCACGGGCGTCCAGTCCGGATCGTCGGCCGGGAGCTGCTGCAGGAGTGTGCACGCCCAAAGGACCGTCATCAGGTGGGTGCTGAAGGTGTCGCGAGCGACGTGGGCCTCCCCGATCCGCTTCTTGCGGGCGTCCAGCCGAGGGGTGACGAGCAGGCCGGTTGCGATGGCGGTCACGACGGCGGTGACGGCGGCCACCAGAAGGGTCCACAAGGTGTTGGGCATGGCGCACATGCTCCCGCACCGCACGTGCGCTCCGGAACGCTCAGGGTTACGGTCCCTCGACCTCGCCCTGTGCCGTCCAGGTCTTGACCACGCGTTGGCAGCCGCCGGTCTCCTCGATGGGCCTGATCACCACGTCCGGGTCGTTGCCTTCTCTGAACTAAAAGATCTCTGCGCAGCCTTCGAGTTCCTGCAGGTGCATGGCTTTATCGGTGAGTCCCGACACCGGTTGTCGATCGGCGGCGACACCGCCCAGGACGGCAAGGCAGGCTGACCGCCCAGGGACTCACCTCACCAGGAGGCGTCGCACCCGTCAGCCTCAGCAACTGATCCTCGAGGCTGAGGGACCTTCCCTACGGAGAGGAGAGACGTCGTCCTGAACGTCGGACAGGTGCACCGAGAATCTGCTCAACGTCGGTTGAAACGACGTCCAGCAGTTGCTTCCCGAAGAGGCACAGCGAGTTTTCCCAGGGGTGTCCGAAGCTTCCGACGCGGAAGTCCTCGGACAGAAAGATGAAGTAGTCGCCGTTGGGATAGGGGCTCTGTGGCCAATCCGGCTGTTCGGGGCCACCCACGTCCTGCGGCGAAAACTGATACGCCGGGTGCTGCCAGTCCAGGGCGAACAATCGGCCATGGGGACCGACAGACGAGGCCAACCCTAGTTTGACGACCTCGACCAAAAGGTCGAGACGCTCATAGCCTGGCTCATCGGGGAGGGACCTCAAGCTCCAGGTGGCCGAGTCCACAGGCTCCATGATGGCTGGCCAGTGGGCCGGATACACGCTCGGACGGAAGCGGAACTCCTCATAGAAGCGATCCCAGACGCGGCGGTACTCGGCGTCCTTCAACTCGGCAACTACCCCATCAGTCATCCGCCGATCGTATGACCTCGACCCATGCGTCCCGGACGCTCCGCCACGTTGATCGAACGGCGTTGGGGGTACTGCTCTCGGAAGGTGCTGGCTTGTGGGCCGGGCACCCTCGCTCGCGTGGAGGCAGACCTCGCTGCGGGGCGGATACCCATGGCGCGGCAGCGTCTGCGCGGCCTAGCACGCCGGACCGAGGACTAGTGCTGCTCCGCGGAAGTTCGTGGAGGGGTGTTGGGGTCGGTCAGGCGGGGGTGTCGAGGTAGAGGCCACCGGCGCAGTCGAGGCAGTCTT
>NZ_JBSFDW010000040.1:0-48641 GCF_053594115.1 Streptomyces sp. NPDC001970
TACTCACCCTCTCGGGCTTTCCTCCGGGCGCTTCCCTTCGGTGTTTCCAGCTTAGCAGATCCGATTTCCGTTTCCGCCACCCGCTGGAGCGGGCTCCGAATTGAGTTTTCGCTTTCGCGTTTCCCCTTCGGCCTTTCCGACCCTACCAGCCTTTTTCCGAGCTCCTGACCACCCGCCCTGCGGGCATGCAGAGGTGTAGACCAGTTAGGATGTTGGCTTGAGTAGGTGCTGCCGACCCCACGACTCAGAGTCGCGTCGTGGCCAGGCAGATGTACGAGAGTACATGTCACCGGCAGACGAGGCAAATCGTTTCCGGTGCGCTCCAGGTCCGCCAACTAGCAGCTCTCACGCGGAACCTGGACTTCCTATGACATACGCTTCTGAACAGTGCGTCGTCGGGGACAAGCACTGACGGCGACACATGAATCTCCACCCCTGGGAGGCCCCCATGACATCCGTGACGTCGCCGCTGGCCGGCCGTGCGATCGGACTCGCCGCTGTGCCTGATCCGGTGTTCTCCGGTGCGATGGTCGGTCCGGGTACCGCGATCGACCCGGTACGTGAGCCATCGGAGGCCGTCTCTCCCGTGGATGGCGTCGTTGTCTCCTTGCACCCGCATGCCTTCGTCGTCGTGGACGCCGAAGGGCACGGTGTGCTCATCCATCTCGGCATCGACACGGTGCAGCTCAATGGTGAGGGCTTCGAGCTCCTCATCAACAAGGGCGACACCGTGACGCGCGGCCAGGCGATCGTGCGCTGGAACCCCGTGGCCGTCGAAGCGGCCGGCAAGTCCGCGATCTGCCCCGTCGTGGCGCTGGAGGCCTCGGCCGACTCGCTCGCAGGCGTCCGTGAGGACGGCGACGTGAAGGCGGGCGACGAGCTGTTCACCTGGCGGTGACGTCGTCGCCGTCGTCGTGACGGTCCAGTTGTAGATCCATCGCGGTGGCTGGGACCGCCGCACAATCGGAGACGGGTGAAATGGAGACAACGCTGCGAGGCGTCGGCGTGAGCCACGGTGTGGCGATCGGCGAGGTTCGGCACATGGGGACGGCGGTGCTCGAGCCGCCGGCCAAGCAGATTCCGGCGGAGGATGCGGAGCGCGAACAGGGGCGTGCTCGCCAGGCCGTCGATGCTGTGGCTGCCGACCTGATCGCGCGAGGCAATCTGGCGGGCGGCGAGGCGCAGCACGTGCTCGAGGCGCAGGCCATGATGGCGCAGGACCCGGAGCTCATGGCCGATGTCGAGCGACGGATCGCAGTGGGCAGCACGGCCGAGCGGGCTGTGTACGACGCGTTCGCCGCGTACCGGGCGCTGCTGGCGGGTGCCGGGGAGTATCTGGCCGGGCGTGTGGCCGACCTCGACGACGTGCGGAACCGGATCGTGGCGCGGCTGCTGGGTGTGCCGATGCCGGGTGTGCCGGACAGCGACGAGCCGTATGTGCTGATCGCCCGGGATCTTGCTCCCGCTGACACAGCGCTGCTCGACCCGGCGCTGGTGCTCGGTTTTGTGACCGAGGAGGGCGGACCGACGAGTCACAGCGCGATTCTGGCGCGGGCCCTCGGGGTCCCTGCGGTGGTGGCGCTGCCGGGCGCGTGTGAGCTGGCCGAGGGTGCGGTCGTCGCTGTCGACGGCAGCACCGGCGAGGTGTTCGTGGAGCCGAGCGTGGAGAAGCAGGCGCAGTTGGCCGAGGCGGCCGCGGCGCGGAAGGCCGCGCTTGCCGCGTCGTCCGGGCCAGGTGCCACGTCGGACGGGCACAAGGTGCCGCTTCTGGCCAATGTGGGCGGTCCTGCGGATGTGCCGGCGGCTGTCGCGGCCGGGGCCGAGGGCGTCGGTCTGTTCCGTACGGAGTTCCTGTTCCTGGACGACAGCAAGCAGGCGCCGTCGGAGGCCAAGCAGGTCGAGGCGTACCGGAAGGTGCTGGAGGCGTTTCCCGAGGGCCGTGTGGTCGTGCGGGTGCTGGACGCGGGTGCGGACAAGCCTCTGGACTTCCTCACTCCGGGCGATGAGCCGAACCCGGCGCTGGGCGTGCGGGGTCTGCGTACCCTGCTGGACCATCCGGACGTGCTGCGGACGCAGCTGACCGCGCTGGCGAAGGCGGCCGAGGGTCTTCCCGTGTACCTGGAGGTCATGGCTCCGATGGTGGCGGACCGTACGGACGCGAAGGCGTTCGCGGACGCGTGCCGTGCGGCGGGGCTGAAGGCGAAGTTCGGCGCGATGGTCGAGATTCCGTCCGCTGCTCTGCGGGCGCGTTCGGTGCTGCAGGAGGTGGAGTTCCTGTCGCTGGGCACGAACGACCTGGCGCAGTACACCTTCGCGGCCGACCGGCAGGTGGGTGCGGTGTCCCGGCTGCAGGATCCGTGGCAGCCCGCGCTGCTCGATCTGGTGGCACTGGCTGCGGACGCGGCCAAGGCCGAGGGCAAGAGCTGTGGTGTGTGTGGTGAGGCCGCGTCGGATCCGCTGCTCGCCTGTGTGCTGACGGGTCTGGGTGTCACCTCTCTCTCGATGGGTGCGGCGTCGATTCCTTATGTGCGGGCGACGTTGGCGAAGTACACGCTGGCGCAGTGCGAGCGCGCGGCTGCTGCGGCGCGTGCTGCGGACACCGCCGAGGAGGCGCGGGTGGCCGCGCAGGCGGTGCTGTCCGGCGAGTGACCGGGCGGTCCGCCGGGTGAGTCGGTGTGAGGGGGCTTCCCGCCTGTGGCGGGAAGCCCCTTCTGCGTCTGTTGTGTCTGCTTCGGTCAGTGGTGTGGGGTTGCGCCGGGTGGATCGCCGAGGTCGAAGCCTGCGCGGTATTCCACGCCCGGCTCCGGGGAGAGGGGCTCCCCCGTGTCGGCGTCCGTGCAGTACGCGCTGAAGACCTCGCCCTCGGTGAGCGGGACGAGCCGTCCGCTGTGGAGGCGCCAGCCGCGGAGTTGGTCGGGGGCGTCGTCCGTGGTGGTGCGCAGTACCACTCCCCCGGGTCCTTCGAGCGCGATGCCGACGGCGAGGACGGTTGCGAACTCCGCGCCTTCGCCGGAGTCGAGCACGACGGGTGTGTCGGTGCGGCAGACGGCGTGCAGGACCGCGAGGAGCTGTTCGTCGTCGGCGGGGACGCTGCAGACGAGGTGGTGCGTGCCGGGGCCGGCGGTTTCGAGGAGGGTCAGGAGCAGTTGCGAGGCGCGGTCGAAGGCCGCGCTGCCGATGTCCTCGCCGCAGTCCGCGCACGCGCCGAGGTCGCCGAGCAGCCAGGTCGCGTACTCCCAGGTGGCCTGGCGGACCGATCTGTTGATGAGCAGGGGCACGAGGTGGTCGATGGGCTGGCCCGTGTACGCGACGGTGGGGCCTGCGGCCGCGACCTCCGCGGTGTACCGGCTGCGGCTGGTGGAGCTGTCGGGGTCGAGTCCGGTCTCCGTGCAGTAGCGGGCGAAGTCCTCCGGGTCGAAGAGGGCGACGGTGGTGTGGCCGCCCTGTGCGGAGAGTGCTCTGAGGAGGCCTTCGACCTGGTGGAGGTACGCGGGGTGGTCGGTGAAGGTGAAGGTGCGGTACCGGCGCATTTCCGCGAAGTCCTGCTCGTCGACGAGCAGGCCGACGGTGGCCGGGACGTCGCGGCGCAGGGCGCGCCGCATGGAGTGCTGCTGGTTCTTGGTGTGCGCCATGAATCCCCCTGGTTCCCCCTGGGCGCTGTTGATCAGTGCTCACTCACCGTAACCGTGAGCACTGACAACGCGTCCTGGCGGCTGAGGGTCAGGCGCGCTTGCGCGCGAGCTCCTCGTAGAAGCGCAGCAGGTCGAGGTTGTCGACCGAGCCCGGGTTGACCGCCTTGGCGAGGGCTGTGCCCTGGAGGAGTCGCTTGACCGGGACCTCGATGCGCTTGCCGGTGAGGGTGTGGGGGACGCCCGGGACTTCGATGATGTCGTCGGGGACGTGGCGCGGGGAGAGCTGTTCGCGGATGGTGCGCTTGATCCGCTCGCGCAGGTCGTCGTCGAGTGCGGCGCCGGGGGCGAGGTGGACGAAGAGGGGCATCCAGTAGCCGCCGTCGGGTTCTTCGAGGCCGATGACGAGGGATTCGCGGATTTCCGGGAGGCGTTCGACGGCTTCGTAGATGTCGGCCGAGCCCATGCGTACGCCCTGGCGGTTGAGCGTGGAGTCGGAGCGGCCGTGGATGACGACCGAGCCGTGGTCGGTGATGGTGATCCAGTCGCCGTGGCGCCAGACGCCGGGGAACATCTCGAAGTAGCTGTCGCGGTAGCGGCTGCCGTCGGGGTCGTTCCAGAAGTGGATGGGCATGGAGGGCATGGGGTTGGTGACGACGAGTTCGCCGACCTCGCCGATGAGGGGTTTGCCCTGCGGGTCCCAGGCCTGGAGGTCGGTGCCCAGGCAGGGTGCCTGGAGTTCGCCGATGTGGACGGGGAGGGTGGGGACGGCGCCGGCGAAGCAGCTGCAGACGTCCGTGCCGCCGCTGACGGATGCGATCCACAGGTCGTCGCGGACCTCGTCGTGGAGCCAGCGGAAGCCGTCGGGCGGGAGCGGGGAGCCGGTGGTGGCGACGCACTGGACGCGTGAGAGGTCGTAGTCGCGTCCGGGGTGCACGTCGGCCTTGCGGCAGGCCATGACGTATGCGGCGGAGGTGCCGAAGAGGGTGGCTCCGGTGCGTTCGGCGATGGCCCACTGGGCGCCGGTTTGGGGGTGGCCGGGGCTGCCGTCGTAGAGGATGACGGTGGTGCCGGTGAGGAGGCCGGAGACGAGGAAGTTCCACATCATCCAGCCGGTGGAGGTGTACCAGAAGAAGCGGTCTCCGGGGCCGAGGTCGCAGTGCAGGCCGAGCTGCTTGAAGTGTTCGAGGAGGATGCCGCCCTGGGACTGGACGATCGCCTTGGGGAGGCCGGTGGTGCCGGAGGAGTAGAGGACCCACAGCGGGTGGTCGAAGGGGACCTGTTCGAAGACGGGCTCGGTGTCCGCCGAGGTCAGTTCGGACCAGGTCACGGCGCCTTCGGGGGCAGGGGTGCCGAGCAGCGGGATGTGGACGACGGCGCGCAGGGTGGGCAGCTCGCGGCGGAGTTCGGCGACGGTGTCGCGGCGGTCGTGTTCCTTGCCGCCGTAGCGGTAGCCGTCGACGGTGAAGAGGACGACGGGTTCGACCTGCTGGAAGCGGTCGAGGACGCTGCGGGCGCCGAAGTCGGGGGCGCAGGAGGTCCAGACGGCACCGACCGCGGCGGTGGCGAGGAGGGCGGTGACGGCCTGCGGGATGTTGGGCAGGTATCCGCTGACGCGGTCGCCGGGGCGTACGCCGAGGGCGCGGAGTTCGGCTGCGAGGGATCCGACCTGGCGGCGGAGGTCGGACCAGCTGATGGGTGCCGCTTCGTGTGTCTCGTCCACATGAATGAGTGCAGGTTCATGGGCGCGTGCGGGGTCTTCGGCGGTGCGCAGGGCGTGCTCGGCGTAGTTGAGGGTGGCGCCGGTGAACCATTGGGCTCCGGGCATGGTGGGGTCGCCCAGTACCTGCTCGTACGGTGTGGAGAACCGTACGTCGAACCAGTCGGCGACGGCCCGCCAGAAGGTGTCCAGCTCGTCGACGGACCAGCGGTGCAGCGCCTGATAGCCGCCGTCGGCCGGGGCGCCGTAGCGTTCCGCCGCCCAGGCCTGGAAGCGGGTGATGCGGGCGGCGGCGATGCGGGCGGCGTCCGGCTGCCAGAGGGGGGCAGGGTTCACGCTTGAGGTCATGGGGCGGCTCCCGGGCGGCTGTGTGCTGTACGCGTGGTCGGCGTGTCCCGCGCACGGGCGTGGGTGTGCGCGTGACGCGGCTGGCGCTGACAGGGACGATGCCATGTGATCGTCTTATGCACCAGGGTTCCCCGCCCATGGTCGGGTGGCTGTTTGTGTGCTCGCACCACGGGTGAACGGGAGTTGAACGGACCCCGCCAAACCCCTGGTGGATGGCAGGGTGAGCGGCATGAACGGTCGTGGGCTGGTGCGCTCGGTGAAGGTGTTCGGCACGGTGCAGGGGCTGCGTGCGGTGCGTGCGGCATGGCGTCGGAGACGTACGGATGCATGGGGTCTGCCGCCGCGGGGGCCGGAGCGCGCGCGGGTGCCGGGGGCCGTCGTGGGTGCCGAGCCGTTGCCGGGTGGTGGAGTCGTGCGTTTCGCCCGTTCGGAGCTCCAGGTGCGGGTGGCGGTGGGCGGGAGTGTTTTCTGGGGCTGGGACGGTGCCGGGCCCGAGCCGTCGTATGCGCTGGCGGGTTCCCCGCCCGCGGCCGATCCCCGCGCTGTGCTGGAGCCGGACAAGGACGGCGGCTGGCGGGTCGTGTCGGAGCGGGTGACGGTGGTGGTGTCGCGGCACGGCGCGGTCGAGATACGGACTCCGGGCGGGGTCGTGTTGCGGCGGGATCTGCCGCCTCGCTGGTGGGAGCCGGTGGGCGGGGGGCAGGCGCGCTGGCTGCAGCGCTCCGAAGTCCCGGCCGACGCGCGGTTCTTCGGGCTGGGTGGGCGGCCGTCGGGGCCTCGGCTGCGGGACGGTTCGTACCGGCTGTGGAACACCGATCCGCGGGGCGGCTTCGGTCCGGGCGAGGATCCGCTGTACATCACGATGCCGGTGCAGCTCGTGGTGTCGGACGCGGGGACGCATCTGGTGTTCCTGGACAATTCATGGGATGGCCGCGTCACGCTGCGGGAGGGCGAGGAGGGCGCGGGCTCGGGGCACGACAGGCCGGGCACGAGTGAGGTGCGGACGGCCGGCGGTCCGTTGCGCTGCTGGGTGATCGTGGGCACCCCGGCGCGCGTGCTGCGCGGCTGGACGGCGCTCACGGGTGCGCCCGCGCTCCCCCCGTCGTGGGCGCTCGGGCCGCAGCACGCGCGTTGGGGCTTCGGCAGCGAGCGTGAGGTCAGGCGGGTGGTGGCCGGCTACCGGGAGCGGGGGCTTCCGCTGTCGGCGCTGCATCTCGACATCGACCACTATGACCGCCATCAGGTGTTCACGGTCGACCGCACGCGCTTTCCCGATCTGCCGGGGCTGGCGAAGGAGCTGCGCGCGGACGGGGTGCGGCTGGTGTCGATCGTCGATCCGGCGGTGAAGGCGGAGCCGGGCAGTGCCGTGTACGACAGCGGCTCGGCGGCAGGGGCTTTTGTGCGGGACGCGCGCGGGCGGGAGGTGCGCGGTGTGGTGTGGCCGGGTGAGTGCGTGTATCCCGACTTCACCGATCCGCGGGTGCGCGAGTGGTGGGGCGGGCTGTACGAGGAGCGTCTCGCGCAGGGTTTCGCCGGGGTGTGGCACGACATGAACGAGCCGGTGGCGTTCACCCCGTTCGGCGACATGACGCTGCCGCGCTCGGCCCGGCATGTGCTGGAGGGGCGCGGGGGCGATCATCGCGAGGCCCACAATGTGTACGCGCTGGGGATGGCGCGGGCCGGGTACGAGGGACTGCGGCGGCTGCGGCCGCGGGAGCGGCCGTTTCTGTTCTCGCGCTCCGGCTGGGCGGGGATGCAGCGGTACGGCGGGACCTGGTCCGGTGATGTGTCGACGGGCTGGCCGGGGCTGCGGGCGTCGCTCTCGCTCGTGCTGGGGCTGGGGCTGTGCGGGGTGCCCTACTCGGGCCCGGACGTGGGTGGTTTCGACGGCAGTCCGTCACCGGAGCTGTATCTGCGCTGGTTCCAGCTCGGCGCGTATCTGCCGCTGTTCCGTACGCATGCGGCGATCGACGCGGGGCGCAGGGAGCCGTGGGAGTTCGGTCCTCAGGTTCTCGGTCATGCGAAGGCGGCGATGCTCGAACGGGAGCGGCTGCGCCCGTACTTCGTCACGCTCGCGCACCTCGCCCGTCTCACCGGGGCGCCCTATGTGCGGCCGGTGTGGTGGGGTGCGCCGGACGACCGGGCGCTGCGCAGCTGCGAGGACGCGTTTCTGCTGGGCGATGCGCTGCTGGTCGTGCCGGTGCTGGAGCGGGGCACGGACCGGCGTGCGGTGCGGCTGCCGCGCGGGCGCTGGTACGACACGGTGACCGGTGCGGCCTACGACGGGCCGGGGCAGGTGCTCCTGGACGCACCGCTGTCGCGGATTCCGGTGCTGGCGCGGGCGGGTGCGGTGATTCCGGTGCGGGGCGAGGACGGCGGGACGGAGCTGGAGGTGTGGGCGCCTGCGGCGGGGCGCACCGGCGGCGGGCTGGTGGTCGAGGACCCCGGGAACGGCGCGGAGGGTGATGTGTCGGCGCAGCCCGAGCTGGAGCGGTATGCGTCCAGGCTGGTGGACGGTCGGGTCGTCGTGGAGCGGGTGACGGAGGACGGTGCCGCGAAGGTGTCGCGGCCGGTACGGGTGCGGGGTCTGGCGTAGCGGGCGTTACGCGTAGGCGCCGGCGAACCAGCGTCGTACGACCGTTGTGTGCAGCGCGAACGCCAGCTCGGCCGGCTCGTGGAGGAGATGCCAGCCCTCGGTCTCATCGGTCGGGGCGGTGAGCGGGAGGGCTGCCGCCGGGCGCTCGGGGAGCAGGCCGAAGAGGAGCAGGTGGCCGCCGGGTGAGCTGAGCGCGTCGGCCAGTCGGACGTCCCGGTGGGCGGCGTCGATGCCGGTCTCCTCGCGGAGTTCCCGGACGACCGCGTGCTGCCAGTCCTCGGAGTGGTCGATGAATCCGCCGGGCAGCGCGATGCCGCCGCGCTGCGGCTCGGTGGTCCGGGTGATGACGACCAGTCCGGTGCCGCGCGGCGTGGTGGCCGGGAGGAGGGCGACGGCGACGGGGAGGGGATTGCGGTAGGCCGTCTCGCGGCAGACGGCGCAGGTGCGGGGCCAGCCGGTGGAGCTGTCCGGGTAGCGGGCCCCGCAGCTGGAGCAGTGGGAGTCCTTGACGGGGGCGGCGCCACGGGCGTTGGGCTCGGTCACACGCGGACTCTACGCCATGGCCCGGACCTGTCCGGTCGGGATGCCGCGGCCCGCCCCCGTCAGGACGTCACGGGCGGATCAGTGATCTCCAGGCGACCGGGAAGTCGAAGTAGGTGGCGGGGAACAGCTCCGGCTTGTGCGTGAAGTGCCACCATTCCTCGGGCAGATTGACGAATCCGACCTCGGCAAGGGTGTTCTTGAGGAGCTGGCGGTTGGCGCGCTGCGGGCCCTGGATGCGTGGGTCGTCCGTGTGCGACAGGGTGTCGAAGCAGTCGAATCCGGTGCCCATGTCGAGGGAGCTGTCCGGGAATCGCTCGCTCTGCGGGGCATAGCAGGGGATCAGTGTCTCGCCGGGAACGTACGGGTGGGTCTTCCTGGCGGGGAGCTTGACGAGGGTGAGGTCGACGGTGCTGCCGCGGCTGTGGCCGGACTTCTCCGCGATGTAGCCGTCCTCGAAGAGCCTCGACTTGTCGACTTGGGGATAGAACTCCTCCTTCATGCGCTCGTCGCCGAGATCCTTGGCCCAGCGCACGAAGTGGTCGACGGCGCGTTGCGGGCGGTAGCAGTCGTAGACCTTGAGCGAGTAGCCCTGGCGCAGCAGTTGGCGCTGGGCCCGGTGGAGGGCCCGGGCCGCGGGACGGGTGAGGATGCAGACGGGCTGCCGGTAGCCGTCGATGGGTTCGCCGATGAAGTTGTGCGCGGTGGTGTAGCGCATCTCCTGGATGATCGTCGGGTCGACGGTGCGCAGCGCCACGAACGCGTCCGGGGCCTTGGGCTCGGGAGTCGCCCGGGCGGCCGGGGATGTGGCGGCGACGGTGAGCAGTGCGGCGGCGGTGAGCGTCAGGGCGCGGAATGCGGAAGCAAGTCCTTTCATGCGCACGGTTGTCTATCAGGATCGGGTGACCGGGACCACCCCTGTCCACGCGCTTCCGCCCATGGCACACTTCTGACGTTCCGTCAGATGGGAGGGACTCCTCGTGGTGCGCACGCGTACACCCGTCGTGGCCGGATGGTTCACCGACGGCGACGAAGAACGGGAGTTCCGGCTGCTCGGCACCCGCTGTTCCGCGTGCTCGGCGGTGTTCTTCCCGCGCGAGGACGCGTACTGCCGCAATCCCGGCTGCCCCGGCACCGGCGAGCCGACGGAGGTGGCGCTGTCGAAGCGCGGCCGCGTCTGGTCGTACACGGACGGGAGGTACCGCCCGCCGGCGCCCTACGTGTCCGACCCGGACGCGGAGTGGGAGCCGTACACGCTGGTCGCGGTCGAGCTCGAGGAGGAGCGCATGGTGGTCCTCGGGCAGGCGGCTCCGGGGGTCACCGTCGCGGATCTCGCGGTCGGCATGGAGGTCGAGGTGGTGCCGGGGGTCCTCTACGAGGACGCGGGAACCGTCTGGACGACCTGGCACTGGCGTCCGGTGCGTCCGGTGGATTCCGTGGAGGTGACCCGATGAGCGATGTCGCCGTCCTCGGTGCAGGGATGCACCCATGGGGCAAGTGGGGGCGGAGTTTCGTCGAGTACGGGAGGGCAGCGGCCGGCGCCGCGCTGGCCGACGCCGGTATCGGCTGGCAGGACGTCCGGTCGGTCGTCGGGGCGGACACGGTGCGCGGCGGCTATCCGGGGTACGTGGCCGGGGCGACGTTCGCGCGGGCGCTGGGCTGGCAGGGCGCCCGGGTCGCGAGCGTGTACGCCGCGTGCGCCTCCGGGGCGCAGGCCGTCGCAACCGCGCGGGCCCAGATCCTGGCGGGCCTGGCGGACGTCGTGCTGGTGGTGGGCGCCGATGCCGCGCCGAAGGGGTTCTTCGCGCCCGCGGGCGGCGACCGGCCCGACGATCCGGACTGGCTGCGCTTCCGGGTGCTGGGGGCCACGAATCCCGCGTACTTCGCGCTGTACGCGCGCCGCCGGATGGCTGTGCACGGCGACACTCCCGACGACTTCGCACAGGTCAAGGTGAAGAACGCGGCGGCCGGTGCGCTCAATCCGTATGCCCGCTACCGCAAGGCCGTCACGGCCGAACAGGTCGCCGCGTCCGCCGTCGTCGCCGATCCCCTGCGGCTTCTCGACATCTGTGCCACATCGGACGGCGGCGCGGCGCTGGTGCTGTCGAGCATGGAGTACGCGCGCCGGCACGGAGTGGCCGATCCTGTCCGTATCCGCGCCGTCTCCACGGTCACCCCGACCTACCCCAGGACGGTTCTCGATCTCCCCGACATCGCGACGGACTCGGCGGCCGCGGTCGAGCCGTCCGCGGTCGGCTTCCGTGCGTCGATCGCGCGTGCCGCGTACGAGGAGGCCGGGCTCGGGCCCGAGGATCTGTCGCTCGCCGAGGTGTACGACCTGTCCACGGCGCTGGAGCTGGAGTGGTACGAGGACCTCGGGCTGTGCGCGGCCGGGGAGGGCGCGAAGCTGCTCCGGGAGGGCGCGACGGCCCTCGGCGGGCGCGTACCGGTCAATGCGAGCGGAGGGCTTGCGTCGTTCGGCGAGGCGGTGCCGGCGCAGGCGATCGCCCAGGTGTGCGAGCTGACCTGGCAGCTGCGCGGTACGGCGGGCGAGCGGCAGGTCGCCGGTGCCCGGGCCGGGATCACCGCGAACCAGGGGCTGTTCGGCCATGGATCGGCGGTCGTGGCGGTGCGCTGAGCGAGCCGGGCGGGCGGTGTTCCGGGGTGACGTGTCGAACACCCCCCGTGAACTGGGGTTGCTGTCCGCAACCTTGACGGTGCGGTAGCCGCGGAGAAAACTGCCTCTTCGTCGGGGCGGCCGTCGGCATCGCCGCAGTGCGACACGCATGCACACGCACCTACACGCACGCTCGCCACGCTCGTCACGGACGCCGTGCGGGGCATGGGACACCCCTGCGCCACGACGCGCTGCTGCCCTCGGCTCCGTAGCCATGGGAACCACCCTGCCCAGGAGCCGCCATGAGCCACGCACCGAAGCACGTCGCCGCGATCGACCAGGGCACCACGTCGAGCCGGTGCATCATCTTCGACGAGGACGGCGCGATCGTCGCCGTCGACCAGCGGGAGCACCGTCAGATCTTCCCCAAGCCCGGCTGGGTGGAGCACGACGCCACCGAGATCTGGTCCAAGGTCCAGGCCGTCGTCGCAGGAGCGCTGGCCAAGGCGGGGCTGCGCGCCGATCAGCTCAGCGCGCTCGGGATCACCAACCAGCGCGAGACGACGGTGCTGTGGGACCGCTCGACGGGCAAGCCCGTGCACAACGCGATCGTCTGGCAGGACACCCGGACCGCGGCTCTGTGCGCCGAACTCGGGGGCGCGGACGGGCAGGACCGCTTCCGGGACGCGACCGGCCTGCCGCTCGCCAGCTACTTCTCCGGCCCCAAGGCGGCCTGGCTGCTGGACAACGTGCCCGGACTGCGCGCCAGGGCCGAGCGAGGTGAGATCGCGTTCGGCACGATCGACTCGTGGCTGATCTGGAATCTGACCGGCGGCACCGACGGCGGCATCCATGTCACGGACGTCACCAACGCCTCGCGCACCATGCTGATGAACCTGGAGACCCTCCGGTGGGACTCCTCGATCCTCGCGGCGATGAACGTGCCGGAGGCGGTGCTCCCGGAGATCAGGTCGTCGGCGGAGGTGTACGGGACGGCCGTGGGCCAGCTCGCAGGGGTGCCGGTCGCATCCGCGCTCGGCGACCAGCAGGCAGCGATTTTCGGCCAGGCCTGCTATGACACGGGCACGGCGAAGAACACCTACGGGACGGGGAGTTTCCTCCTCCTCAACACGGGAGACCGGCCTGTGCCGTCCAAGAGCGGGCTGATCACCACCCTCGGCTACCGGATCGGCGACTCCGCGCCCGTCTACTGCCTGGAGGGGTCGATCGCGATCACCGGCGCGCTCGTGCAGTGGTTCCGGGACCAGCTCGGGATCATTCGCAGCGCCGATGAGATCGAGACACTCGCGGCGAGCGTGGACGACAACGGAGGGGCGTACATCGTGCCCGCGTTCTCCGGCCTGTACGCACCGTACTGGCGGGCCGACGCGCGCGGGGTCATCACCGGGCTGACCAGGTACGTCACCAAGGCGCATCTGGCACGGGCGGTGCTGGAGGCGACGAGCTGGCAGACACGTGAGGTCGTCGACGCGATGTACCAGGACTCGGGCGTGCCGATCACGACGCTCAAGGTCGACGGCGGGATGACCGCCAACCAGCTGCTGATGCAGCATCAGGCGGACGTGCTGGGCGTGCCCGTGATCCGTCCGAAGGTGTCCGAGACGACGTGTCTGGGCGCCGCGTACGCGGCCGGACTCGCCACCGGCGTCTGGGGCGGGCTGGACGAGCTGAAGGCGCACTGGCAGCGCGATGTGGAGTGGTCACCGCGGATGGCCGGGGACGTGCGGGAGCGGGAGTACGACAACTGGCGCAAAGCGGTGGAGCGGAGCTTCGGCTGGGAGCGCACCGCCTAGGGCCCGCCCGACCCGGAGGACACGTTCCGGAGCCTCACGAGCCACGGCCCGTACCCCTGTCGGTGGGGGTACGGGCCGTGTTGTGCACGGCGGGTCAGGTGGTCGCGGGCTCGCGCTGCTGGGTCGAGCGGACCAGGGCGTGCTCGACCACCGACACGAGCACCGCCTTCACCGACTCGCGGTCGCGCGCGTCGCACATCATCAGCGGCACTTCCGGGTCCAGGTCGAGCGCGGCGCGTACCGTCTCGTCCGGGAAACGGTCGGCGCCCTCGAAACAGTTCACGCCGATGGTGAACGGGATCCCGCGGCGTTCGAAGTAGTCGATGGCCGCGAACGAGTCCTCCAGGCGACGTGTGTCGGCGAGGACGACCGCGCCGAGCGCCCCCTGGGCGAGCTCGTCCCAGAGGAACCAGAAGCGGTCCTGGCCGGGCGTGCCGAAGAGGTAGAGCACCAGATCGTCGCGGAGGGTGATCCGGCCGAAGTCCATGGCGACGGTGGTGGTGCTTTTCGACTCGACGCCCTCGAGGTCGTCGACGGGCCGGCCGGCCTCGGTCAGGGTCTCCTCGGTGCGCAGCGGTCTGATCTCGCTGACCGCGCCGACGAGAGTCGTCTTGCCGACCCCGAAGCCGCCCGCCACCAGGATCTTCAGCGTCACCGGTTCGACCGGCGGCGGCGAGCCCGTGCGGCTAGAGCGCCCGAAGACCATTGATCACCTCGCGGAGAATGCTCACGTCCGGCAGTTCGGCCGGCGGAACGGGACGGGTTACGTGGACCAGTTCGTCCTCGACGAGATCGCCCACCAGGACCCGGACCACCCCGACGGGGAGGTCGAGTCCGGCGGCGAGCTCGGCGATCGACTGGGGGATGGTGCTGCAGCGTTCGACGATCTCGACGTGTTCGGGCGAGAGCGTCTGGTCCCTGCCCGGGTCGTCGGCCGCCGGTTCGGGGACGACGAGCGCGATCAGGTCGAGCCGGTGCCGGCTCGCACTGCTGGTACGGCCGCGGGTCATCGCGTACGGGCGCACCACCGGTCCCGCTTCGTCGTCGAACCAGTGGTGCGCCTGCTCGGCCTGCTGGGCTTCCTCGGCCCGTTGAGCGTGCTGTCCGGGGTCGTTCATGCCATTCCACTCACCCTCCGGCGGTCAGCCCGGTCCGTGGTGCCGTGGCGAGGTGGGCGCCCACCCGCTTGACCATCAGCGTCATCTCGTACGCGACCTGGCCGACGTCGGAGTCGGCGTCGGACAGTACGGCAAGGCAGCTGCCGTCGCCCGCCGCGGTGACGAACAGGAAGGCGTCGTCGAGCTCGACCACGGTCTGCCGCACTCGCCCCACGTCGAAGTGGCGGCCCACGCCCTTGGCGAGGCTGTGGAACCCGGAGGCGACGGCGGCGAGATGCTCGCCGTCCTCCCGGGTGAGGTCCTTGGACGAGCCGGTCGCGAGGCCGTCGCTGGAGAGCACAAGTGCCTTGCGGATGGAGCCGACCCGCTCGACCAGCTCGTCGAGAAGCCAGTTGAGCTCGCCGCTCGTGGTGGCGTCGTCTGCTGCGGCGTTCGGTGCGGTCATCGACCGTTCTCCTCCGGTGTCGATCCTGTTGCCGTTTCGCCGGGGCCGGCGTCCTCGGCGTTCTCCAGGCGTCCGCGCTGCCAGCCGCGTTGCAGCGAGGCCATGCGGTCGCGTACTTCTTCCGCGTCACGTTCGATGTCCGGCTCGTCGGCCGGTGCCCCGGGGGTGCCGGCGGCGCGGGCGCCGGGCGCGTTCCCGCGAAGCTGTGGGGCGAGGCTGGCCTGGCGCACGCGGCGGGGCAGGCCGCCGGGCGCGGGCGGGGCGGAGCTTGCGGCGTCCGGGGCCGTGCTCGGGGCCGAAGCCGCTCCCGTGCTCGGGTCCGTGCCGGTGCCCGGGGCCGGGCCCAGTGCGCGGTCCGTGGGCGGTGCCGGGCGCAGGCCCGGACGGTCCGTGGACCGCGCCCCGGCGGATGCCGTGTCCGTTTTCGCCTCCGTGGTCCGTCCCGACGAGGGGTGGGAGCGGCCACCCGGCTCCTCCACCCGGCGGCCGCGGTCGCTGACCAGTGTCGGCGGCTTGCGCCGCGGCAGCGGGATGGGCCCCACGGGGCGCCGGGTGTCGCGGGGGTGCTCCGGCGCCTGGTCCGACGCCTGCTGGTGCTGTTCGTCGGCGGGCGCGCGCAGGAAGTCTCGGGCGCGGAACACACCGCCGCGCTCGCTCTCGGTGTCCTCGATGTCGGCGGTGGTGTCGATCAGGCCGAGGGACTCGATCGTGTCGATGGCGCCGATGGCCGGACGGTCGTCGAAGCCCGGTGTGCCGACCGGGGGCTCCAGTTCGACAGGTCCGTCGAGCACTGTGGGACCGCCGTGTCCCGCGGGCACCTGGGACACCGCGGCGAGCCTGCCGCCGTCGGAGCGGCGCCGGCCGCGATCCCTGTCGCCTCGGCCGCTCTTCCGGTCGAGCCGGAAGCCGGCGCCCTCCGTCTCGGGGGCATCGGTGAGCAGCGTGGCCGGGATGAAGACGACCGCGGTGGTCCCTCCGTACGGAGACGGCTGCAGCGAGACCCGGACGTTCTGCCGCTGGGCGAGCCGGCTGACGACGAACAGGCCGAGCCGGTCGGTGTCGGAGAGCTCGAACTCGGGGGTCTCGGCGAGCCGGAGGTTCGCGTCGAGGAGTGCCTCGGGCGCCATGCCGAGGCCCCGGTCGTGGATCTCCAGGGTGAAGCCGTTGGCCACCCGCTCGCCGTGGACCTGGACGGCGGTGTGCGGGGGCGAGAAGACGGTGGCGTTCTCCAGCAGCTCCGCGATGAGGTGGGTGAGGTCGGCGACGGCGGGTCCGCCCACGCCGATGCGGGGCAGCCGGCGGACCTCGACGCGCTCGTAGTCCTCGACCTCGGCGACCGCAGCCCGTACGACGTCCATCAGCTGGATCGGCTTGCGCCACTGGCGGGACGGGGCGGCGCCGGAGAGGATCACCAGGCCCTCGGCGTGCCGCCGCATGCGAGTCGTCAGGTGGTCGAGCCGGAACAGGTCCGCGAGCTCATCGGTGTCCTCCGTGCGCCGCTCCATCGTGTCGAGGAGCGTGAGCTGGCGGTGGAGCAGCACCTGATTGCGGCGCGCGAGGTTGACGAAGACCTCGGAGACCCCGCGGCGTACGTCGGCCTGTCTCACGGCGGCCTCGACCGCGGCGCGCTGGAGGGTGTTGAGGGCCTGGCCGACCTGGCCGATCTCGTCCTTCTCGTACTCGAGGTGCGGTGCCTCGGTCTCGACGTCGACGGTCTCGCCGGCCGCGAGTCTGCGCATGACGCTGGGCAGGCGTACGCCCGAGACCTCGTGGGCCTCCTTGCGCAGCCGGGACAGCGAGCGGGCCACGTCACGGCCGATACGCACGGAGACCACGAGCGAGCCCAGCAGGGCGAGGAAGCCGAGGACGCCGGCGACTCCGGCCCTGACGAGGACGTCGTACGCGGCGGGCTCGACGCGGTCCTGGTAGCGGTTGCCTGCCTCGGTGCCCTGGCGGGCGAGGTCGTCCAGGACCGGTGTGGCCAGTTCCTCCCAGCGCGCGGCGTCGACCGCTCGCGGGTTCTTCCCGGGGCCCGCGGTGATCAGTTCCTCCTCGGCCTCGCGCAGAGGCTGGGTGTCCGGGCTGCGCCAGTACCTCTCCAGGCTGTCGCGCTCGAAGGAGGGCAGGGCCTCGAGGCTGGTCTCGTACAGGAGCTTGCGGTTGGCGGCGAGGTCGGAGACCGCGCGGATCTCCTCGGCGGTGATCCTGCGCGTGATCAGCGTGGACGTCACGAGCGCGTCCTCGCGGGAGAGCAGTTCCCGGGCTCGTGCGACACCGACGAGGGAGCGGCCCTGCTTCTCGAGCTCCACGTCCTCCAGGGCGTGGAGGGAGGTGAGGAAGCCGTAGCAGGGGTCGACGAGCCGGTTGTAGAACTCGAGGGCCTGGGCGCGGGTGATGGCGCTCTGCTCGACGTTGCGGCGCAGCGAGCCGAGTCCGTCGAGGGCGTCGAGGAGCGAGTCGAGCCGCTGGGAGACGTCCGGGCGTATGGAGTCGCGTACACCGGAGTCCTCGGCGTTACTGCGGATTTCGGCCACGGCGGCGTCGGTGGCCGCGCGGTGGCGGCGCAGTGTCGTGAGGGCGTCGGACGCGCGCGGGTCGGCGAGATAGACCATGGTCTGGCGGCGTTCCTTCTGGACGACACGGACCGTGTCCTCCAGGGGGTGGGCGACGCGGTCGATGATGTATCCGACGTCCAGGAGCTGCTTGGCCTCCTGGCCGGTGATCGCGGTCGCGAAACCCCACAGCGCGGTGAGGGACACCAGCGGCACGAGCAGCAACGCCACGATCTTCCTGCGGATGGACTTCCCGCGAAAGCGCATGGCCTCCCCCTGATCAGTACCCGCGGTCGGCAGGCGGTGATTCCGCTTGTGTTCTCCGTCAACAAACGGCGCGAGCCTACTACTGACACGGCGACAACTCGAAGGCGTGTCCGGATGCTTTTCGGCCGCGCGAAGTTGTGTTGATCATGAGTTGTCCTGGTATTCGGGGAGTTGGACCACCGGGGTGTGGCCCAGGACACCTGGCAGAGGACAGCGTTCCGTTGCTGAACGGATGGCTGGAATTCTTCCTTCCGCGGGAATCTTCGGTGGGTGTCGTTCGTCTTCCCGTGCGGGGAAGGGGAGTTGGGGAGCAGGAGCTGCCGGGGGTTGCGGGTTTCCGGGGGCCTTCGGGGGCCTTCAAGGTCCTTCGAGGGACCCAGTACGCGGCACGTTCGGCGTGGGCGTCGGCGTAAACGGGCCGAATCCGGGCAGTCACCCAACAGTCGGACAGCGGTGGGGAGTGCGGACCATGGGTACGGCGGATGAGACGGGTGTGCCGGGGCGGCTCTGGGTGGAGGAGCCGGCGATTCGGCGGCCGATGCCCGATCCGGTGCGCACGGCGGCCGTGCGCGCGGTGATCGTGACGGCGGTGACGCTCATTCAGGCGATGACGGCGTTCCTGTTCAGCCTCACGGGCTCGTGGCTGGCGTTCCCGATGGTGCTGAGCAGCGTCGGCAGCACGGTCGTGGCGACGTGGGCGGTGCTGGACGTCTGGGTGACCCGGCAGGTGTGGAACCAGCGGCACGGCGTCGTCTCGGTGCCGAGCAGTACGGCGAGGCAGCTGCGGCGCGAGCGGCGGCGGGCCCGGCGCACGGCCCGGGCGGCGGCGCGGGAAGCCGCGCGCGTACGGAGGCGGGGCACGGGCGGCAGGCTGTCGGAGGCCTGAAGTCCCGTGCCCTACGGGCCTATGGAGTCGCCGCCGACGGGTCGGGGGCGTGCTCCGGTGGCGTCGGCCGGTCCGAGGCGTGCTCCGGTGGCGTCGGCCGGTCCGAGGCGTGCTCCGGTGGCGTCGGCCGGTCCGAGGCGTGCTCCGGTGGCGTCGGCCGGTCGGGGCCCCGCCTGAACATGCGCGTTGCCGTGATCTCTCCGTGCACGGTCTCGCCGTCGGTGCGCTGCTGCGGCAGCCCGGGGCGCAGATGCTCCTCGACGCTGATGTACTTGAGGCCCGCCCGCAGGTCTGCGTCGTTGCGCAGCCTGATGACCAGCGGGAACTCGGCAAGGGCGGTCGTGTCGAACAGCCCCGTGGTGTAGAGCAGCTGGACGCCGAGCGCGTCCGAGACGGCGCGCTGCAGCTCCAGCAGATACGTGGCGTTGGCCCGCCCGATGGGGTTGTCCAGGAATAGCGTGCCGGCGTGGCGGTGTTTGTCGCGGCCGCGGTCGTTGCTGCGCAGGGCCGCCATGGTGCAGTAGAGGGCGATCGCGGCGGTGAGGAGCTGGCCGCCGGAGAAGACGTCGCCCATCTGCCCGACCGGGACGCGCTCGGCGCGCAGCACCGCGTCCGGCTTGAGGATCTCGACGGCGACGCCCTTGGGCTGGAGTGCCGCCTGGACGCCGCGCAGCAGCAGGGACATACCGTCCCTGCGCAGATCGGAGTTCTTCCTGACGGCGGCGCGGGTGGCCTCGTCGATGACCTCGCCGAGCCGCTCGGCGAGGCTCGCCTGGTCCGGTTCCTCGAAGCGGATGCGCAGGAACTCCTGGCCCGACCACTCCCCCAGGCCCTCGGGCAGCCGGGAGAGCCGCTGCGCCGAGCGGAGCGTGGTGAGCGCCGACTCCACCAGTCCGCGGAGCCGGTCCACGATGGAGTCGCGATTGCGCTCCAGCTGGGCGAGTTCGTCGGTGAGGACGCGCAGCCTGGGTGCGAACGCCTCGGCCCACTTGGCGGCGTGCTCGGGCAGGGCGGCCGCGGGAAGTTCGCGGATCTGCTGACGGGCGGGAGTGCGGACCGCCTCGTAGCGGGTGGAGTTGGCGTGACGTACGAGCACGTCGCTCGCCTCGCGGACGGCGGCTTCGGCGGTGGACAGGTCGGACGCGCAGCCTCGCAGTGAGCGGCGGGCCTCGGCCGCCGAGTGCCGGGCCTCCTCCAGGCTGCCCGGAAACGGCTCCGGGACCTCCAGCTCCTCCTCCGCATGGTCCCTGAGCAGATCGCGCAGCAGCGCAGCGGTCTCGTCGAAGCCGCCTGCCGCGTCCTCGGCGGCACGGTGGGCACGGAGCAGCTCGGCGTGGGTGGCGCGGGCGGTGTCCAACGCCTCGGTGCGGGCGGCCAGTTCGGTCATGGCCGTCCGCAGCAGGGTCTGGGCGTGCTCGGCGTCGGTGGGGACCAGCTCCTCGGGAAGCTCGGTGTGGGCGTCGCCGTCGACGGGCGCGAGCCGCTCGGCCTCGCCGCGGAGCCGGCCGAGCTTCTCGCTCGCCTCGGAGGCGCGGGACTCCAGCAGCTGCACCAGTGACTCGGCGCGGGCGGCGGCGGCCTGGCGGGACGGGCCGTCGGCGCCGTCGGTGCCCTCCAGGAGCTGGGCCGCCCGGGTGCGGACCTTGTTGGTGAGCCGGTCCAGCTCGCCGAGCGCGGCGCTCTCGTCGCTCTCGGCGCGGGCCTGTTCGGCGCGCAGGTCGGCGCCGACGCCGACCTTCTCGTACAGCTGGGACGCGGCCCGGTAGGCCTCGCGCAGGGCCGGAAGCGAGGCGCGAGGCGCGTCGGGTGCCTCGCGATCGGGCTCCGGCAGCTGCTCCGGGGCCCCGGCGATGTCGGCCCGCTCGGCACGGAGCGCGCGGGCGGTGCGGCGGGCGTCGTCGGCGGCGCGCTGCGCGGCCCGGCGGTCCTCGTCCGCGGCCCGCGCCCGCTCCAGGCAGGTCGCCGCCCGGGCCTCGGACTCGGCCGCGTCGTCGGCGAGTTCACGCAGTTTCGCCTGCCAGCCGGCCCGCTCCCGAAGGCGGAACGCGAGCCCCGCGAGCGCGTCGGCAGCGCGGCGGGCGCGCTGCGCTGCATCCTGCCGCTCGTCGCGCACGCGGGCGGTGTCGGCGGCGGCCTCGTCCGCCTCGGCCCGTACGGCACGGGCCTCGGCGAGCGCCACCTCGGCCGCCTCGGCCGCCTCCTTGGCGGCGCGCGCGGCCTGAGCGAGCTCGGCGAGCATGCCCTGCGGGCAGTCGGCGCGCCAGGAGACGATGCGGGCGGCGAGGGCGCGGTCGCCCGCCAGCCGGGCCGCGAGGACCCTGATCTCCTCGTCGCGGGCTGCCGCTCGGGCCCGCAGCGTCTGCCGCTCCTCGTCCGCGGCGTGTTCGTCGTGCATCGCCGGGTTCGGTGGCACGAGGAACACGTCCTCGGCGCCCCCGGTGCCCGGCCCCGGCACGGGCGCGAGCAGCGCGGCGGCCGTGCCGACGGCGACCGTGGAACGCGGCAGCAGCGCTGCCCCCGCCAGCACCTCGCGGGCACGGGCGTAGGAGACGGGGTCGGTGATGACGACGCCGTCCACCAGCTCCGGCCGCGCGGCGAGGACGGCCGCGTGATCGGCGGGATCGACGGCCTGGGCGAGATAGCGCCAGCCGGGAAGTGCGGGGATGCCGTGCTCACCCAGGTACTCGACGGTCGCGAGCACATCGGGCCCCGGCGGCAGCAGCCCGCCGTCACCGAGCGCGCCGAGGATGCGGGCGTCGTCGGCAGCGGCCGTCCTGAGCTCGAAGAGCTGCCGCTCGGCGGCGGCAACGCCCTGTTCGAGCAGCTCGCGCAACTCGTCGGCGTACCCGTCGATTTCCTCGGCGGTGAGGGGGCCGTCGACGGCGCGGGCAGGCTGGGCGCCGGGGGTGGGGATCGCGTGCCCGGGGGTCGCATGCCCGGCGGGCATGGTGTCTCCGGCTGGGGTCTGCGGGGCTGCAGCGACGCCGTCGGGGGCGCCGTCCGCAGCCGAAGCGGGGACGCCCGCCGCGCCGGGGCCGGACGCTCCCGTACCGGCAGGAGAACCGTCGGGCCCGGCAGAGCCGGCGGCATCCGTGGTCACCGCGTCCCCAGCGCCGGCAGGGGCACCCGGGGACACGCCGACAGAATCGGCAGCGGCAGCATCCGCGGCCGAAGCGGGGACGCCCGCAGCCGCCGGGTCCGGCGCTTCGGCGGAACCACCCGCCGCGCCGGGGCCGGACGCTCCCGTACCGGCAGGAGAACCGTCGGGCCCGGCAGAGCCGGCGGCATCCGTGGTCACCGCGTCCGCAGCGCCGGCAGGGGCACCCGGGGACACGCCGACAGAGTCGGCAGCGGCAGCATCCGCGGCCGAAGCGGCACCGCCCGCACCCACCGCACCCGAACCTCCCGCGGAACCACCCGCCACGCCTGGGCGGGAGGGCCCCGTACCAGCCGGCGAGTCCTCGGACCCGGCGGAGCCGCGAACGTCGTTCGGGGCCGCGTCGCCGGCTGTTGCGGGGCCCGGTACCGAGACGTGGACGGCACCGCGCTGCGCGGAGGTCGCCGGGGACGCGGTGCCGCGGCGCGGGCCCGGGACGGTCGGCGCGCCGGCAGCCGGAACCGAGGGAAGGCTCAGCAGTTCCGCGAGCCGTTCCGACTCGGCGATGGAGGCCGCCGCACGGCGCTCCGCCTCGTAGGCCTGGTCCGCGGCCCGGGCGGCGTCCGCGGCGCGGGCCGCGGCCAGTTCGGCACGGGTCTCCGCGGCAGCCGACTCGCGGGCGCGGTCCGCGGCCGTGCGGGCGGCGTCGCGGGCTGTGTCCCAGGCGGCGACCGCGGTCTTCTCCGCGTCGCTCGCCGCAAGCGCGGCGCGCGCCGGGTCGGCGTCGGGCGCGGTGTCGTCGAGCCAGCCCGCACGGACGGCCTCCGCGGTCTCCTGTTCGACCTCCTCGAGGCGCTGACGCAGATGCCCGGCCTCGCTCCGCGCGCGCTGGGCCTCGGTCGCGGCGGCGGTGGCCTCGCGGTGGGCGGATTCGCCGGCCTCCTGGAGCGCGGCGGAGCGCTCCTCCTCCTCGTTGGCGACGCGCTCGCCGCCCTCGGCGGCGGAGTGCAGCGCCCGCACCAGGTCGGCCGCTGCCTTCGCGCGGGCCGCGAGCGCGGGCGCGGCGTCCCGCTCGGCCTCCCGGATGGCGGCGGCGACGCGCGCCGCACGGTCGGCGGCCGCGCGATGCCGGAGCACCGCCTCGGCGGCCTGCCATGCGGCGTGCAGGGTGCGCGCGTCGCTCAGCTCGCGACGCTGCGCGGCCGCGCCCTTCTCGGCGACGGTGAGCGCCAGCGATGCGTGCCGGTAGGCGAGTTCGGCGGCGATGCGCGAGCTGCGGCTGCGGACCTGTTCGGCCTCGGTCACGGTGTGGGCCGCGGCGGTCACCTGTTGCGCGAGGTCCGCGGTGCGGCGGCGTTCCTCGCCCGCGCGGGCGGAGAGCCTGCGGGCGAGCGTGCGCGTGCGGCGCTCGGCGCCCGCGTGGATGTCGCGCGCCCGCGCCCGTGCCTCGGCCGTTTCCACGATGCGTCCGAGCAGGTCCACGGAGCCCGCGGTGAAGTCCCGCTCCGCGGTGAGCTCGGCGCGGCGGCCCAGCTTGTTGCCGAAGCCGCCGACGAGGTCGGCGAGACCGTCCGTGTCCCGGGTGTCGGTGACGGCGCGCAGGAGCAGATCGGTGAAGTCGGAGTCCTTCTTGACGGCGAAGAGGCCCGCGGCCTCGCCCTCGTCGGCGTTCATCTCGCGCTGGTAGCGGAAGAGTTCGGGATCGAGTCCCAGGTCGCCGAGGTGCTCGTTCCAGCGGTCGTGGATCTCCTCCCAGTACACCTCGAGATGCGGGTAGGCCTTGCCCGCCTCGGTGATCGCGTCCCGGAAGCCCTTCATGGTGCGGCGGCGGCCCTGCGCACCCGACGCGCCCTCGACGGGCGGGCGTACGGCGGTGGACTCGGCGACCGGCAGCGAGTCGAGGCTCAGGCCCGGCCCCGGCCGGAAGGAGTACCAGGCCTCGGCGAACTTCCGGGGGTCGTTGGAGACCTGCCGGCCACGCCACTCGCTGACCTTTCCGACGACGACGAGCTCACCGGTGAGGGTGTGCTGCCACTCCAGCGCGACGTGGCCGCAGTCGTCGGCAAGGAGGAACTTGCGCAGGACGCCGGAGCTGGCGCCGCCCAGCGTGTTGCGGTGACCGGGCAGCATCACCGAGAAGATCAGCTTGAGCAGGACGGACTTGCCGCCGCCGTTCTCCAGGAAGAGCACGCCCGCGGGAGCGGGCCGGCGCGGCGGGCCGACCGGCTCCTCCTCGAAGAACTCGGCCTGCATGGGGGCCGGGTGGGGCACGGGCTCGCCGACTCCGCGCAGGTCCAGCACGGTGTCGGCGTAGCGCGCACCGGCAGGCCCGATGGAGTAGAGGCGGACCCGGGACAGCTCGTACATGGCGGCGGACTCTCGTCGTTCTCGGCGGGATTCAGCAGGTCAGGCGTGGAAGGGGAGGCCGGCGTCGGCGGCCAGCTCCAGGTCGTCGGCGTCGGGCGCGGGCACGAGCGTGGCGGTGCCGTCGGTGACGGGGACGACGCCGAGCTCCAGGAGCTCGGCCATGGCAGCACTGCCCGCCATGTCGCGGACCTGCAGCTGGTAGCGGGCGGTCGTGCGGTACGCGCCTCCCGCGTCGTCGCCTGTGCGCTGCAGGAACCCGGAGTCGGTGAGGAAGGCGACGGCCTTGCCGACGATGCCGGTGGTGGAGCCGGCGAGCCTTCGGGCGTCCTTCGTCGCGCCCGTGGCGCTGCGGCGCGCATAGATCCGCCAGGCGGCCTCGAGTCCGGGGGCGTCCGAGGCGGGGTCGGTGTTCTCCCCCTGTTCCTCGGCGCGCTCCTCCAGGCGGCGGCAGGCCTGGCGTACGAAGACGTCGACTCCGTTGACCGTGATCCGGCCGATGTAGCCGTCGTCGGCGAGGTCCTCGGGGCGCGGGAACGCCATGGCGGCGACGGCGAGATGAGCGAGGCCGTGCAGGAACCGGTCGGCGGAGTCGGCGGAGGCGCGACGGGCGTAGTCGCCCATGCGTACGGCGAAGACCGAGTCCTCGCCGGCGGTCACGGCCATGCCCGCGCGCGGGGAGACTTCGAGGACGACGAGTCCGAGTCCGGTGGCCACGGCGTCGGCGAGCCGCGCGAAGGCGGGCTCCTCCCGGTACCGCCGAAGCATGTCGGCGTACTCGGCGTCCCGCGCGGGGAGCAGCTTGGGCTGCAGCCCGAAGGAGACGAGCCGTGCGGCGTCGGCGGCGTCCGCTGGCGTGACACCGGCGGACGCGGACATCGGCCCGGCCGGCGGCCCCTGCGGCGCGCCCGGCTCGCTCCACGCCTCGGCGTGCTCTGCGTGCTGGTCGCTCACGGCTGCGGCTCCTTGCGGTGGTTCTCTGCGGATACGAGTGCGGGTGCGGATACGAGTGCGGGTGCGTCGGCGGGCACCGTGACGCGGCCGGGTTGCGTGCCTCCGGTCGCCGGCGCGGGGACGGACGGCTGTGCCGGCAGGGCGCCGTAGGCCGGCTTCGGTCGTCGGCCGGAGGCGCTCCGGGGGACCGTCCCTCGGTCAGCCGACCAGGCTCTCGGCCGCCCGTTGGCCACGGGGGAGAGTGGGAACCGCCCTGTGTGTCGGAGCGCCGGCACGATGCGGTCGCCGGTGGCGCCGGGGACCGGGCGCGCGCTCACGCCGCCTCCGTCCGGCCCGCCGCCATGCCCGCAGCGTCCAGCAGGGCCGTGCCGACGATCAGGTCCGCGCCGCCGAATTCGGGGTCGTCCAGCTCGGTGCCGTCGTCGACGGCGAAGAGCAGGCGCTGCTCACCCTGACGGTAGGCCGTGCCGACCGGGGGGCTCGCCGCGTGGACGGCGAGGAGGGCGACCAGGTAGGGGAGGTCCGGGTCGCGGCGGCGGGCCTCGGCCAGCAGGCCGGAGAGACGGCGGGGCGCGTCGTGCTCGAGGTCGAGCAGCTCCATCGCGCTCGCGAGCTGCTCCTCGCTGAAGCGGCTGTCGTCGGGGGTGGCGATCAGGTCGGGCTCGGGCATTTCGGCGCCCAGGTGCTCGCGCTCGACCGGCGGGGTCAGCAGCATGTCGACGAGGTCGCCGACGCGCACGGCCGCGGGGGTGCGCAGTCCGGTGCCGCGGGCGAAGAAGGCGTCCGTGACCCGGATGGCCTGTCCGACGGGGAGCGGCAGCAGGGGGGCGACGAGGTGCCCGTACAGATCGATCCCTGAGCGGGGGGCGGGCGCGGCGAAGGCCTGCCGGTCCTGCTCGGCGCGGAAGAGGGGGCCCGCTTCGAGGAGGCGGGACTGGAGCTGCGTGTGGCGGCGGATGCAGTCCTTGACTATGTCGACGAGCTCGGCGGCGCGCCGTTTGTGCTCGGGGTCCTCGGCCTCGTCGCGCGCCTTGCGGATGTTCGTCAGGATCGCGTTCTCGTGGCGGTAGCGGTCGGCGACGTGGTCGAGCGCCTCGGCGATCATGTCGGGCACGGCGTCGAGCCAGTCGACGGCGCGGACGTTGCGCCGGGTGGCTTCGAGAGTCCTGCGGAGTGTCTCCGCGTACTGCACGGTCCGATAGCGGGCCTGCTCGGCGGCGAGCTGGGCGTCGGCGAGCCGGCCGCGGCTGATCAGGACCTCCAGCTTCACCTCGGCCGCGATCTGTGCGCTGGTGACGTCCGTGTCGAGGGCGCCGACGAGGACGTTGACCGCTTCGTCCGTCGTACGGAGATAGACACTGCCGGCGTGACCCGGCACTTCCTCGATGAGCTTGAAGTCGTAGTCCCGCCGGACATACACCCCGTCGGGTCCGAAAGTGCCGTAAACCGCACGGAACCCGCGGTCGACGCTGCCCACATTGATCAGGTTCTCGAGCACCCAGCGCGCGACGCGCTCATGCTCCGCGACCGGTCGTCGCGGGGCCTGCGCCGCGATGCGCGGGAGCAGCCTCGCCACTATCTGCTCGTGGTCGGCACCGGTGTCGAAGTCCATGTTGAGCGTGACGAGATCGATGGCGGCGAGGGCGACTTCGGCCATCGCGTAGATCGAGTACTCCCCGGCCAGATTCGCCTTGCGGGTGTCCAGATCGTGCAGCGGCGCGGTGCACGCGAGCGCACGGAGCCGCCGCGCCAGCCCTTCGTCGGCGGCCGGGCCCTGAGCGGGGCGCGGCCCCGCGCTGAGCTGGGGCGGAACGGATTCCGTCGAGGCAGGCGAAGTCACGGTGCACAGACTAGGTCCTCGCACTGACAACGGTCGAAACGGCGCAGAAACCCCTCGTCCCGCCGCGGCACCGACCGCACTCCGCGGCTGCGCCCCACCTCAGCGCTCCGCCGCGTCCCCGTCCTGCACGAGCACCGCGTACACCTGCACGAGCCCGTTGCGCGAGTCGTCCAGGTACTCGGCGAGCAGCCCCGCCGCCCTGTCCCGCTCTCCTGCCTTGAGCGCTTCCAGAATCTCCCGGTTTCGCACGAGATAGGGTTCGTGGAGTCCGCGGGGATCGTCCACGACGTGGAAGGCGAGACGGAGTTCGGCGAGGACGCCGCGCATCAGCTCGTCGGTGCGGACGCTGTGCGCGAGCGCGACGAGTTCCCGGTGGAAATGGATGTTGGCGGTGGAGACACCCTTCCAGTTCCCCTCGCGCGCCGCCTGCTCTCCGCCGATGACGGCGTCGCGGAGTCCCTCGAGCGCGAACGGCGGCTTGCCGAGGCCGCTGACGACAGCACATTCGACCAGCCGGCGGGTGCGGTAGATGTCCTCGACGTCCTCGACGGCCAGGACCCGGACGAACACGCCGCGGTTGAGCTGATGGACCAGCAGCCGCTCGTGGGTCAGCAGGCGGAACGCCTCGCGCAGCGTGTTGCGCGAGACCCCCAGCGCATTGCCGATGCTGTCCTCCGAGAGCCGGGCGCCCGGCAGGAAGAAACCCTCGGCGATCCGGGTCCGCAGGATGTCCGCGACCCGTTCGGCCGTGCTCGTGCGGCCCAGCAGCAGGCGGTCGTCCGCCAGTTGGCCCGGCTCGGACCCCGTCGTCCCCACAGCGCCCTCTCTTCGGCCTCCATGGCCGCCGTCCCACCGGCGGCGTCCGGATTCAATCGTAGAAGCAGGAACGAGACCATATGACTCTTGTCGGATCGTTCAACAATCCTCTACTCTCGGTGTGGTCGGCGTCACAGCACGGCACGCATGCCGCGCGACCGGCGCACGACTGACGCACGCCCTCCCCACGACCTTCCGCATGACCGCGGCATGTCTTCCGCCTGTCTCAGCAGCACCCTCCCCTCCTGCGAGGTGCAGATGAGTACGACCCAGTCACAGCCGAAGAGGGCGAACTGTCCGAGGACACCGGCGCGTTCGCCTTTCTTCGGGCCCTCGGCCCGCGCGGCCGCCGCGCCTTCACCGGCGCGTTCGGTGGCTACGCCCTGGACTCCTACGACTTCTTCACGCTGCCGCTCAGCATGGTGGCGATCGCCGCGTTCTTCAGTCTCGACAGCGGTCAGACCGGACTCCTGACGACAGTCACCCTGGTCGTCTCGGCCGTCGGCGGCGCGCTCGCCGGAATACTCGCGGACCGCATCGGCCGCGTCCGGGCGCTGCTGATCACGGTGATCACGTACGCGCTGTTCACCGTCCTGTGCGGCTTCGCGCCCAACTACGAGACCTTGCTGGTCTTCCGCGCTCTCCAGGGCCTCGGCTTCGGCGGGGAGTGGGCGGTCGGCGCGATTCTGGTCGCCGAGTACGCAACGGCCAGGCACCGCGGCCGCACGCTCGGCGCGATCCAGAGCGCGTGGGCCGCGGGCTGGGCACTCGCTGTCGTCGTCTACACGCTGGTGTTCCAGTTGCTCGACGCGGACACCGCGTGGCGGGTCATGTTCTGGACCGGCGCGTTGCCCGCCCTGCTCGTCATCTATGTCCGGCGGAATGTGAAGGACGCGCCGGAGGCGGCCGAGCGGCGCCGCGCGAGCAGGGCGCTGCTCGGGCTGCCGGAGACGCGTGGCCGCGAGCTCGTGTGACCCGGTCACCCCTGTGAAAGGACCAACCACCATGACCTGGGCTTCGATCGACCTGAACGCCGATCTCGGCGAGGGCTTCGGCCGCTGGCGGCTGACCGACGACGAGCAACTGCTGTCCGTCGTCACCAGCGCCAATGTGGCCTGTGGCTTCCACGCCGGGGACGCTGCGACCATGCGGCGGGTCTGCGACATGGCGGCCGAGCGCAAGGTGCGGATCGGAGCCCAGGTCTCGTACCGCGATCTGGCCGGCTTCGGCCGTCGCTCCATGGACGTCCCGGCCGACGAGCTGGCCGCCGAGGTCGCCTACCAGATAGGTGCGCTGGAGGTGTTCGCCCGGGCAGCGGGTACGCGCGTCTCGTACGTCAAGCCGCACGGGGCGCTGTACAACCGCGTCGTCCGGGACGAGGAGCAGGCGGAGGCCGTCGTCGAGGGCGTCATGCTCACCGGCGAGCGGCTGCCGGTGCTGGGGCTGCCCGGTTCCCGGCTGCACACGATGGCGGAGAAGGCCGGACTCCCGGTCGTCACCGAGGCGTTCGCGGACCGGGCCTACACGGCGGACGGCACCCTCGTGCCACGGGGGCAGGGGGGCGCCGTCGTCACGGACCCCGGGACAGTGGTGGAACGGTCGGTGTCGATGGCCAGGTTCGGGGTCGTCACCTCACTGTGCGGCCAGGTGGTCGGCGTCCGTGCCCGCTCGCTCTGTCTGCACGGCGACACCCCGGGCGCGGTCGGTCTGGCGCGCAGGGTCCGCGCGCAGTTGGAGGCGTCCGGGGTCCGTGTGGAGGCTTTCGTATGAGGCTTCTGCCCGTCGGTGAGCGGGCGCTCCTCGTGGAGCTGGACAGCGGCGAGCAGGTGGAGTCGCTCCACGCCGAGCTGCTGCGGCGCCGCGCCGCGGGTTCGCTGACCCAGGTCCGGGAGATCGTGCCCGCCGCCCGCACGGTCCTCCTCGACGGGGTGGAGGAGCCGGGGCGGCTGGCCGCCGAGCTGCCCGGCTGGGACATACCGCCACGCGCGGCGGACACGGGAAGGGCGATCGAGATACCCGTGCGGTACGACGGTCCCGATCTGGCGGAGGTCGCGGCGCTCTGGGCAGTCGGGATGGACGAGATCGCGGGGATCCACTCGGCGGCCGAATTCCGCGTCGCCTTCTGCGGGTTCGCCCCCGGTTTCGGGTATCTGACGGGGCTCGGTGAGCAGTTCGCGGTCCCACGCAGGGCCACGCCCCGGACGTCCGTGCCGGCGGGCTCGGTCGGGCTGGCGGGGCCGTACACGGGCGTGTACCCCCGCTCCTCCCCCGGCGGCTGGCAGCTCATCGGCACGACGGACGTGATCCTCTGGGATCCGGCGCGCGAGCCCGCCGCCCTGCTGTCCCCGGGTGCCCGGGTGCGCTTCGTGCCCGTTGCGTTCGTGCCCGATGCCGCCACGCCCGGTGCGGGAGAGCGTGGATGACCGACCGGGCCCTCGCGGTCGTACGGGCCGGCGCGCTGACCACCGTCCAGGACCTGGGACGGCCAAGGCACGCGCACCTCGGGGTACCGCGATCCGGAGCACTGGACCCGGGTGCGTTGCGGCTGGTCAACCGGCTCGTCGGCAATCCGGAACGGGCGGCGGTGCTGGAGACCACACTCACCGGGTGCGCGGTGCGGCCGCGCTGTGCGGTGACCGTGGCCGTCGGTGGGGCGCCGTGTGCGGTGCGCGTCGACGGGCGCCCGGCGGCCTGGGGGGCACCGGTGCGGGTCACGGCGGGGGCGGTGCTGGAGGTGGGCGCGGCGGTGCGCGGTGTCCGGAGCTATGTGGCGTTCGCGGGGGGTGTGGCGTCCGAGCCGGTGCTGGGCAGCCGCTCGACGGATCTGCTCTCCGGGCTGGGGCCTGCGCCGCTGGTCGACGGCGCGGTGGTGCCGCTCGGCGTGCCCGCCGGGCCGCCCGGGCGAGTGGACAGTCCGCCACCATGGCCGGGCCCGCCGTCGGAGCTGGTGCTGCGGGTGCGGTTCGGACCGCGCGAGGACTGGTTCACGGAGTCGGCGCTGCGGACGTTCGTCAGCGGTGACCACCGGGTGTCGGCGGCGAGCAACCGCATCGGTCTGCGCACCGACGGCACCCCCCTGGAGCGGGCCGTCCTGGCCGAGCTGCCCAGCGAGGGGATGGTCCTGGGCGCGGTGCAGGTCCCGCCGGACGGACTGCCCGTGGTGTTCCTCGCCGATCACCCGACGACGGGCGGATATCCGGTGGTCGCGGTCGTCCGGGAGGCGGATCTCGCGGCGGCGGCGCAGGCGGTGCCGGGTACGCCGGTGCGGTTCGTGCCGGTGGGCGGGCCCGGTGCGACGCGCGCCCGGCGCGGCTGAGCGGCACGCCGCCCAGGTCACGGCGCCTGGTGCGTCCGTCCGCGAACGCCGGACGGGCCGGACCTGGGCGCTGCTCCGTCCGGGGCAGGCCTCCGGGTCCCCCGGACGGACTGGAACTGCGCACTGTCCCCGGGCCGGGGTCAGGCCTCCGGGTCCCCCGGACGGACTGGAACTGCGCACTGTCCCCGGGCCGGGGTCAGGCCCCCGGCTCCCCGTACCCGCCGCCGCCCGGGGTCCGTACGACCAGGACGTCACCGGACCGGACCTCCACCGAGTCCACGCCCCGGAGGTCCTCGACGGTGCCGTCCGCCCGCTCCACCGCGTTCGCGCCCAACGCGCCCGGCTCGCCGCCGGCCATCCCGTACGGGCGCACGCGACGGTGGCCGGTGAGCAGGGCCACGGTCATCGGCTCCAGGAAGCGGATCCGCCGCACCACGCCGTTCCCGCCCCGCCAGGTGCCCGCGCCCCCGCTGCCGTCGCGTACCGAAAAGGCGTCCACCCGCACCGGGTAGCGCCACTCCAGCACCTCGGGGTCGGTCAGCCGCGAGTTGGTCATATGGGTCTGTACGGCATCGGCCCCGTCGAAGCCGTCGCCCGCGCCTGAGCCGCTCGCCACGGTCTCGTAGTACTGCACACGGTCGTTGCCGAAGGTGACGTTGTTCATCGTGCCGGAGCCCTCGGCCTGGACGCCGAGCGCCGCATAGAGCGCGCCGGTGACGGCCTGCGAGGTCTCCACATTGCCGGCCACGGTCGCGGCCGGGTACGTCGGCGCGAGCATCGACCCCTCGGGTACGCGCACCTCCAGCGGTTCCAGGCAGCCGCTGTTCAGGGGGATGTCGTCGGCGACGAGCGTCCGGAAGACGTACAGGACGGCTGCCATCACCACCGACTTGGGGGCGTTGAAGTTGCCGGGCTGCTGTGGGGACGTACCGGTGAAGTCGAGGACCGCGCTCCTGGCCTCCCTGTCCACGCTGAGCGCGACCTCGATGCTCGCGCCACCGTCGGTCTCGTAGCGGTACGAGCCGTCGCTCAGGTCGGCGAGGATGCGGCGTACGGACTCCTCTGCGTTGTTCCGTACGTGGCGCATATAGGCCCGGACGACGTCGAGACCGAACTCGTCCACCATGCGGGCGAGTTCGCTGATGCCCTTCTCATTGGCGGCGATCTGTGCGCGCAGGTCGGCGAGATTGGTGTCGGGATCCCGGGACGGGTGGGGAGCGCCCGTGAGGAGCTCCCTCGTCTCGGCCTCGCGCAGCCGGCCGTCCCGGACGAGCAGCCAGTTGTCGAAGAGGACGCCTTCCTCGTGGATCGTCCGGCTGAAGGCCGGCATCGAGCCGGGGGTGATACCGCCGATCTCGGCATGATGGCCGCGCGAGGCCACCAGGAACCGCAGTTCGGCCCCGTCCTCGTCGAAGACGGGCGTCACGACGGTCACATCGGGCAGATGCGTACCGCCGTGGTACGGGTCGTTGATGGCGTACACATCGCCCGGCCGCAGATCGCCTGCGTTGCGGCGCAGCACCTCCTTGATGGACTCCCCCATCGAGCCCAGATGCACGGGGATGTGCGGTGCGTTGGCGATGAGATTGCCCTCGGCGTCGAAGAGGGCACAGGAGAAGTCCAGCCGCTCCTTGATGTTGACGGAGTGGGCGGTGTTCTCCAGGCGTACGCCCATCTGCTCGGCGATGGCCATGAAGAGGTTGTTGAAGACCTCGAGCAGGACGGGGTCGACGTCCGTACCGGCGGCGGCACGCCCGGGCCGTGGCCGTACGCGTGTGAGCAGCAGATGCCCGCCCTCCCCCACGGCCGCCCGCCAGCCCGGGTCGACGACGGTCGTCGCGTCGGCCTCGGCGATGATCGCCGGGCCTTCGACGGTGTCGCCCGGGGACAGGTCCTCCCGCCGGTAGAGCGGTGTGTCCGTCCGGCCGCCGTCCACGAACATCGGCACGGTCGCCCGCACCCGGGGCCCGACGCCCTCAGCCGCCTCCTCGACGACGACCGCCCCGTGCGGTCCCGCCGCCCCCACCGCCTCGACCGACACCGCCTCCACGACCAGCGGCTTGTCCATCGTGAACGCGTACCGCGCCCGGTGCACGGACTCGAATTCCTCCCGCATCCCGTCGAGCGTGCCCAGGGGCACGGGCAGTGCCGTGTCCGTTCCGGCGTAGCGGATGAGCACGCGCGCCCGGGTGGTGATCGCGTCGTCGGGGACGGCGTCGGCGCGGAGCTCGGCGCGGGTGCGTTCGGCCAGTTCACCGCACAGGTCCTGAACGCGGTGCAGGGTGCTGTCGCTCAGCTCTGCCTCGACCGACTGCTCGCGCATGGCGGTCGCGTCGGCGAGCCCGATGCCGTAGGCGGAGAGGACCCCGGCGAGCGGCGGCGCGATGACGGTGTCGATGCCAAGGGCGTCGGCCACGGCGCAGGCGTGCTGGCCGCCCGCGCCGCCGAAGCTGGTCAGGGCGTAGCGGGTGACGTCGTGGCCGCGCTGGACGGAGATCTTCTTGACGGCGTTGGCCATGTTGAGGACGGCGATCTCCAGGAAGCCGGCGGCGACTTCCTCGGGGCCGCGTACGGTGCCGGTGGCCTTCCGGATCTCCTCGGCGAGCTCCGTGAAGCGTTCCCTCACGACATCGGCGTCGAGCGGCTGGTCGCCGTCGGGCCCGAAGACGGCGGGAAAGTGGGTGGGCTGGACGCGGCCGAGCATCACATTGGCGTCGGTGACGGTGAGCGGGCCACCGCGCCGGTAGCAGGCGGGGCCGGGCACGGCGCCGGCCGAGTCGGGTCCTACGCGGTAGCGCTGGCCGTCGAAGTGGAGGATCGAGCCGCCGCCGGCCGCGACGGTGTGGATGTTCATCATCGGCGCACGCATCCGTACACCGGCGACCTGTGTGCCGAGCTCGCGCTCGAACTCGCCCGCGTAATGCGACACATCGGTGGACGTGCCGCCCATGTCGAAGCCGATGACGCGATCGAACCCCGCCTGTTCGGAGGTGCGGGCCATGCCGACGACACCGCCGGCCGGGCCGGACAGGACGGCGTCCTTGCCCCGGAAGTGGGCGGCTTCCCGCAGACCGCCGTTGGACTGCATGAACATCAGACGGATGGAGCGGAGTTCCTCGGCCACCTCGTCGACGTAGCGCCGCAGGATCGGCGAGAGGTACGCGTCCACGACGGTGGTGTCCCCGCGCGGTACGAGCTTGATGAGCGGGCTGACCTCGTGGGAGCAACTGACCTGGGTGAAGCCGAGGTCGCGGGCCGCGTCGGCGACGGCCGACTCGTGGGCGGGGTGGCGGTAGCCGTGCAACAGGACGACGGCGACGCTGGAGAAGCCGTCGCGGCGGGCGGCTTCGAGCTGCCGGGCGACCGTGTCCAGCGCGAGGGGCTGAACGATCTCGCCGTGGGCGTCGACGCGCTCGGGGACTTCGACGACCCGGTCGTACACGGCCTCGGGGAGGACGATGCGGCGGTCGAAGAGGCGGGGGCGGTTCTGGTACGCGATGCGCAGCGCGTCCCGGAAGCCCTGGGTGATGACGAGGACGGTCGGCTCGCCGTGCCGCTCCAGGAGCGCGTTGGTGGCGACGGTCGTGCCCATTTTGACGACGGCGATGCGGTCCGCAGGCACGGTGTCCTCGGGCCCGAGCCCGAGGAGCAGCCTGATGCCGGCCACGGCCGCGTCGCGGTAGTGCTCGGGGTTGTGGGAGAGCAGTTTGCGGGTGACGAGATGTCCGTCGGGGCGTCGCCCGACAATGTCGGTGAACGTCCCGCCACGGTCGATCCAGAATTCCCAGCGCCCGCTCATTCCCCCATTCTGGCAAGGGGAGCGTCGAGGGACAGTGAGGCGAGCGCGGCGGAGAGGGCGTTTTCGGCGACGTGGTCGAGGCGGGCGCTGGTGCCGCGCGACCAGTGGCGCACCTCGGCGGCCGCGAGACCCACCAGCTGGGGCAGGAGATCGGTACACCTGCGAGCCACCCAGGCGGTGCCGGCGGTGGCCAGCCACAGCGCCTTGGCGACACGGCTCGGCGCGGGCTGCTCGGGTTCGGTGCCGGGTGCCGTTCCGAGGGCGAGGCCCTCAGCGGCGAGCAGTTCGTGGAAGCGACGGGCGATCGTGCGGTGTCCGCGCTCGCCGGGGTGGAGCCGGTCCGCGCTCCACATGGTGCGGTCCTCGACCCAGGTCGCGTCGGCGATGTGGAGGTGGATGGCCCCGTAGCGCTCGGAGAGCGCGTGGACGACGGCGTTGACGGCCCGCTGCCGGCGGGCGAGGGGGCGGGCGAGCGGTGCGGGCAGCGCGAGCATCGCACCCGGGTCGGGCAGACAGGCGGTGAGGATCCTGGTGCCCTGTTCGCTGAGCGCGGCGCAGACCCGGTCGAGCCGGAAGGCGAGGTCGTGGATGTCGAAGGTGTGCCGCAGTGTGTCGTTCACGCCGACGACGACGGAGGCGACGTCGGGTGCGTACGCGAGGACTTCGGGCGCCTGGGTCTCGTGCACGTCGCGCGTGAGCGCCCCGCTCACGGCGAAGTTCCGGAACTCCGCGGGCCTCTCGGGCTCGCCCAGGCCCTGCGCGAGCAGCGAGGCCCAGCCGCGCCACATTCCGTCGACCCGGTCACCGACACCCTCGGTGAGGGAGTCACCGAGCGCGGCGAAGCGCGGGGGGCGTGGGGGGCGTGGGGGTGCGGTGGCGGGCGCGGGTCCGGTCCCGGGCGCGGGCCCGGTCCCGGGCGCGGGCCCGGTCCCGTTCCCGGCGAGGCCGGCCCCCGTGCCCCCGTGCCCTCCGGGACCCGCGCCCTCGGCTCTCCGCGAGGGCATGGCCGTGCGCGGCACCGGGCCGGGCGTCGGCACCGCGGGGGCGGTGGCCGGGACTTCGGTCACGGTTGCGAGCCCGGTGAGGCCGGCCGCAGTCGGCGCACCCGCCGTACCGGACGCGGCGCCGGCGCACGACGGGCCGGTGGAGCCCGCCGGGCCGACCGGCACGGCCCCCCGGCCACCGGACGCGGTCCGCACCAGGTCGTCCAGCGCCGTGGACGGCAAGGCGGCCCCGGACGCGGGGCCGACCAGTTCGGCCACCGCCCCGGGCACGACCCCCGCCCCAGGTAGGGGGACCGCCCCAGGCACAGGGACCGGCGGGCTCAGGTCCGTGGTCATGCTGCGACCTCCGGGTGGCCGGGTACGCGGGTGGGGGCGTCGTGGGCGGAGAGGAAGGCGGAGACCGCGCGGTCCCAGCCGAAGAGTTCCGCGCGGGCGCGGGCGGCCTCGCGGCGGGCCTGTTCGGGGCGCGAAAGGAGTTCCCGTACCGCGTCCGCGAAGGCCTCCGGGGTGTCGCGGGCCGCGATGCCCGCGTCGCCGATGACCTCGGGAAGGGCGGACGATGCGCTGGCGACGACGGGGGTGCCGCTCGCCAGGGCCTCCAGCGCGGACAGCCCGAAGGTCTCGGCCGGTCCTGGCGCCAGGCAGATGTCCGCCGCCGCCTGCAGATCCGCGAGGGCCTCGCGGTCGGCGACGTGCCCCAGGAAGTGGACGGGCAGCCGCGCGTCCTGCGCACGCCGGGCCAGCCCGCTCCGCAGCGGGCCCTCACCGGCGACGACCAGCGCCGCGCGCACGCCGCGCGCACGCAGCGTGGCGAGCGCGTCGAGCGCCATGCCGGGCCGCTTCTCCACCGAGAGCCGGGAGCACATCAGCAGCAGCACCTCGGCGCCCTCGGCATAGCGGGCCCGCAGCACCTTGCTGCGCCGTCCCGGACGGCACCGCTCCAGCTCCACGCCCAGCGGCGCGCGGACCACGTTGCCGGCGCCTATCCGGATGAACTCCCGCTCGGCCCACTCCGTGGTGCACACGATCCGCGAGTACGACCAGGCGCTGCGCCGGTTGAGCCGGTCCGCGGTGCGCTCGGCGAACGCCCCCGGGACGCCCCACGTACGCAGCACTCCGTCCGCCGTCTCGTGGGACACCATCACCGAGGGGATCCGGCGACGCCGCGCCCATTCCCCCGTCCACCGCAGCGTGGTCCGGTCGGAGACCTCCAGCCGGTCGGGCTCGAGCTCGTCCAGGAGCCGGCTGAGCCGCGACCGGCCGGCGAGTACGCGGTAGCCGCCGGTGCCGGGAAGCACCGGGCCGGGGAGCGTGATGACCCGCCCCTGCGGGGTCATCGTGTCGCTCTCCGCGTCGCCGGGCACGACCAGAACCGGTTCGTGCCCTGCCGCGAGATAGCCGCGGCCCAGCTCGCGCAGCGCGGTCCGCAGCCCGCCCGACGCGGGTGTCACGAAGTTCGCGAGCCGCACGATCCGCAGTCCGTTCGTGGTGCTCATGCCGCTACCGCCGTCCGCTCCCGCAGCACCTCGGCATAGTGCCCGAGAAGCTGGTCGCCGACCGCCGCCCAGGTGCGGCCCTCGACCGTGTCGCGCCCGGCGCGCCCGTACGCCTCCCGGCGTGCGGGATCCGCGACCAGCGCCGTCACCGCCTGCGTGACGGCCGCGGTGTCGCGGGGCGGGACGAGGAGTCCCGTACGGCCGTGGTCGACGAGGTCCAGCGGCCCGCCGGCCGCCGGGGCGATCACCGGCACGCCGCTGGCCATGGCCTCCTGCACGGTCTGGCAGAAGGTCTCGTACGGACCCGTGTGCGCGAACACGTCGAACGAGGCGAAGATCCGCGCGAGGTCGTCGCCGGTGCGACGGCCCAGGAACACGGCACCGGGCAGCGCGTCGCGCAGGGACGCTTCGCTCGGCCCGTCGCCGACGACCACGACCTTGACTCCCGGCAGCCCGCAGGCACCGGCGAGCAGTTCGACGCACTTCTCGGGGGCGAGGCGGCCGACGTAGCCGACGATCGTCTCGCCGTTCGGGGCGAGTTCGCGCCGCAGCGCCTCGTCCCGCAGCTCGGGCCGGAACCGCACGGTGTCCACGCCGCGCGGCCAGAGCCGCACCCGGGGCACGCCGTGCTCCTCGAGGTCGCGCAGGGCGGCGCTGGACGGCGCGAGGGTCCGGTCGGCCGCGGTGTGCACGGTACGGAGGCGCCGCCACGCCGTGGATTCGCCGGCGCCCATGTACGTACGGGCGTAGCCGGCGAGGTCGGTCTGGTAGACGGCGACGGCGGGCAGCCCGAGCCTCGCCGCCACCCCCATCCCGCGCACTCCGAGCACGAAGGGGCTGGCGAGGTGGACGACATCGGCCCGGTGCGCGGTGAGTGCCGCGGCGAGCCGTCGGCTGGGCAGGGCCACACGGACCTGCGGATAGCCGGGCAGCGGCAGGGACGGCACGCGCACGACGGGGCACGGTGCTTCGATGTCGCTCCCGTGCCCGGCCACGGCCGGGGCGATGACGAGCGGATCATGACCGCGGTCGGCGAGATGCCGGGCGGTCTGCAGGGCGCAGTGCGCCACACCATTGACGTCTGGTGGGAAGGATTCGGTGACGATGACGACACGCATAGGGGTGTTGTCGTCGCGCCGGGGGTGGTGCGCCCAACGTGGATCTTTCCGTGCGGGGAACGTCCTATGAGCGTTTGGCCCACGCCCTCGCTTGAACGGCTGTTCAGGCCCGGACCTGCCCCGCGATGTCCCACCCTGCCCGTTTCGGCCACTGGCCGGCAGCGTTTCCGGCCACGGCGCCCGCGCCCTCCGCCCGCGCCCCGCCGTCGCAGTCGCCGTCGCCCCGTCCCATCCGCGGAGGGCTCGTGCAGAGCCCGTCCGGCGATCGAGGAAGGACACCCGGGTCCACCGAGCGGTTACGGGCACATGTCCCGGTGGCGATGAAGGGAACAGAGCCCCGCCGGGCGGCGCCGCCCGGGCCCCAGCGCCCACGCCTCAGGACGGAGGCGGCCCGGCGCCACGGCGGCCCGGCACGGAGGCGGCCCGGCGCCACGGCGGCCCGGCACGGAGGCGGCCCGGCGCCACGGCGGCTCAGTGCGGAGGCGTGTCCACGACGGCTCAGTGCGGAGGCGTGTCCATGCCGATGCGGCTGCGGACCGCTGTCTGGACCTCGGCCTCCTCGGCTGGGTCGGCGGCCAGGCGGCGCAGGCGCTCCGCGACGCGCGCGTCACCGGTTTCGGCGTGGAGGGCGGCGACTTCTCTCGTGGTCTCCTCGCAGTCCCACAGGCATTCGACGGCGAAGCCGGTGGCGAAGGAGGGGTCGGTCGCCGCGAGGGCACGTGCCGTGCGGCCGCGTAGCTGCGAGGACGCGGTCTCGCGGTAGATGTGGCGCAGCACGGGTGCCGCGCATTCGATGCCGAGCCGGCCCGCGCCGTCGACGAGGGTCCACAGGAGAGGGGCGTCGGGCCCCTCCGCACGGACGGTCTCGCGGAGGGCTCCGAGGACGAGATCGGTGTCCTGGGTGCCGCCTCGGCAGGCAAGGACTCCTGCCGCGGAGCCGCCGAGAGCGTCGGGCCGGTGGACCCAGCCGCGGGCCCTGTCGACGGCGGCCTCCCCGCACATCCGCTCGAACGCGGACACGGCGGCATCGGCGACCGTGCGGGACACGTCGAGGGCGGCGGTCTCGATGAGGTCCAGCACAGCGGGGTCCTGTGACTGGGCCAGGTAGTGCAGCGCGGCGCATCTGGCGCCGTCGGGCCCGCTGCGCGCCGCCTCGATGATCGTGGTGCGGTCGTCGGGTCCCGCGACGGCGGTGAGACAGCGGGCGGCCGGCACATGCAGCACTCTGCCGCGCTCGTGCCCCTGCTGGGCCCACTCGAAGACGGCCTGCACGCTCCAGCCGGGCCGTGGCCCGCTGGGCTGCATCTGTCGCTGCCATCGGTCGAAGGAGCCTCGTTCCCGGGCGGCCCGCAGCCGCGCGCCCACCGCTTCCCGCGGATCCTCGGCCCACAGTCGCCACGGCCGGGGCTCGAAGGCGTCCCGCACGGCCGTGGCCAGTTCCGCCTCGCCCTCAGGGGTGGCCGCGAATCGGGCCAGCACCGGTCCGGCGAGCGTGCGCAGGCCGTTGTCGTCGTCGCGCAGGGCGAGCTCGTCGAGTGCCCAGGCCCAGTTGGACCCTGCCGCGGCGTAGCGCCGCAGCAGGAAGAGCGCGTCGTCGCGTCCGTACGAGGCGAGGTGGCCGAGCACGGCGAGCGCGAGCCCGGTCCTCGTCTCGTCCGCGTCGATGTGGTCGTCGGCCCCGAAGAGGTGGGCCTCGATCTCGTCGAGCCCGCCATGGAGGTCCAGGTAGAGGCGTGCGTAGTAGAGAGAGCGGTTCTCCACCTGCCAGTCGTGGCGGGGGTCGCTCAGCACGCAGTGGTTGAGGGCCGCGAGGGCTTCGGAGCGGGGCGCGGCGAGCGCGTGGAGCGTGCCGTCGCCGCGGCCCCTCTGCAGCAGGCCGAGCAAGGTGCCGCTCGGCGCTATGACTGGTTCGAACATGGAAAGTGCCTCACATCAAGCTGTCGACGCAACCGGGGGTGTGTTCGCCTAGGCCGCGCAGCAACATGATCGGCTGCCCGTCGTCTTCCGCTTGGTGTAGACCATCTTCCTCTGCCTCTCGTCGGTGGCCCGTTGCGGGCCCGACGTCATGATGACCCAGCCGTTTCGCCGCCGCGACCACATTTACGGCGACGCTCCCACCTGGCGTTCAACTCCCGTTCACCGCTTGGTGAACAGCTCCAGGAGGTCTGTCTTCCCAAACATCCGCGCGGTATCCACCGCGGACGGAGTTCCGGCCTCCGGATCGGCTCCGCCGTCGAGGAGCACGCGGATCACCGCGTCCTCGCCCTTGAAGACGGCACCGGCGAGCGGGGTCTGGCCGCGGTCGTTGGCGCGGTCCGCGTCGGCCCCGCGGTCGAGGAGTGCCCGCACCGCGGCGGCGTGGCCGTGGTAGGCGGCGAGCATGACGAGCGAGTCGCCCTTGTCGTTGGTGAGGTTCGCAGGGACTCCGGCGTCGACGTAGGCGGCGAGTGCGTCGGCGTCGCCCTGGCGCGCCAGGTCGAAGATCCTGGACGCGAGCTCGATGACCTCGGGGTCCGGGGTTTCACTCATGGGACGGACTGCCTTCCGCTGCGTTGACCTGGTGCTGAGGGTGCTGGGCACGAGCGCCGAGGGCGGTCGAGCGGCACATACGAGTGAATCGACAGGGTACTGCCCGTGGCGCGCCATGACCGCGCCCGCTCACGGCAAAGATCAATGCGCCCAGGGCAACCATCCGGCGTAAGCCCATCGAGTGAAAAGTCTCGATATTCACCCGTTTGCACCTTTTATCACATAGACACTTCCTGTGAGGCTGGAAGTACTCATGGTGACTGTCCCCTCAACCAGGAGAACAACTCATGATCCTGTCCATGTCAGGCGTCGTGCTGCTGGGAATCATCGTCTTCCTGTTCTTCAAGAAGGACGGGCTGAAGGCATCGCACGCCCTGGTCAGCGCCCTGTTCGGCTTCTACCTCGCGGGCACGGCCATCGCCCCGAGCATCACAGCAGGAGGCGCAAGCCTCGCCAGCCTGCTGGGCGGGATCAAGTTCTGACGCCCCCGCATCACCTCTTCCACAACTCAAGGAGCAGGAGAACCACGTGGCCCGGCGACCACTCCCTCGCATTCTGAGCAACGGCACCGACCGGATCGCTCGCAGCCGAGAGCTCGCGCGGACAGCCGCCGACAACGCCACCGACGTCCTCCAGCCGCTCATCACGATCAGCCGCGGCATGCGGCTGCTGGCCGCCGCAGGACGGCGCAAATGGACCGTCACGCCGAAGGAACGACGTGGCCCCACGCTCTTCCTGGCGGCGGCCTGCGTGCTGGTGGTCGCTCTCGTCCCGTACGGGCCACTGCTCGGTCTGATCACGGCGATGGGGGTGGCGGGGTGGATGGGACGGGAGCGTACGCCGGTGCGGACCGGGCCCGACGAGGCGGAGACGGCACGGCTGCAGGCACTGTACGAAGCGCTCGTGCCGTATTTCTCCGTACAGGAGGACCCGAGTCCGCTGTTCTCCCACGGCGGGGAGTGGGCGAAGACGTTCAGCGACCACGAGTTCGACGGCGCCGGCCGGCTGAAACGGCTGCGGGTGCGTTACCCGGCGTACTTCACCGACGGCGAGGCCGAGGCGCGCGCCCGGATCGAGCAGCTGCTGCACACGAAGTCGGGGCGTGGCCGCGAGTACCTCTTCGACTGGGACGAGGAGAGCAACCACCTCGTGATGACCGTGCTGCCCGCGCTCCCGACCGCGATCGCCGCCCAGCACTTCGTCACGGCTCCCGGGGAGACGGTGCTGGGCTTCACCGACCCGGCCGCCGTGAACCGGACCGTACCCGTCGTCGTCGGCGGCCAGACCAAGGACGCGGCGCCCGTGGTGTGGCGCACCGGGCCCCGGTCGACGGAGCCGCATCTGCTGGCCGTCGGCCAGCCCGGCAGCGGTACGACCACGCTGCTGCGCTCGATCGCCCTGCAGGCGCTGCCCCACGGCGATGTGCTGATCGTGGAGGGCAGCGGGACCGGCGAGTACGCGTGTCTGACGGGGCGGACGGGCGTCCTGGCCGTCGAGTGCGGGCTCGCCGGGGCCCTGGCGAGCCTGGAGTGGGCGGCGCACGAGACGGAGCGGCGGCTCATCTCGGCGAACCGGGCCCGGCAGGCCGGGCACCCCGCGCCCGAGGACACGCGCCGCCCGCTGTGGATTCTCGTCGACCGGCCCAGCGTCTTCAGCCACCTCGCGGCGGCGGACGGGCGCACCGACCCGCAGCAGCTGCTGCAGGTGCCGTTGCGGCACGGACGGGCTGCGTCCGTGACGGTGGTGGTGGCCGACCAGTTCGACAGCCTGGAGTTCCTGTCCGAGACCGTACGGTCCCACACACGCGGCCGGGTGATCCTCGGCCCCTGCACACGCGACCAGGTCGAGGCGGTGCTGGGCGTGCCGCCGCACACGACCCCGACCTCCGACGTACCGCCGGGCCGCGGGTACGTCCGCCTCGGCACCGCCGCGGTGCTGCGGCTCCAGATCCCGGCGACCCCGGACCCGTACGACGAGACCACGAGCGAGCCGCACCGCCAGGCGGTCCTCGCGCTCCTCCCGGAACGCACGGCCCCGTCCGCCGAGGAGATCCCCGAGCCGGCTCCGGCCCCCACCCCCCACGCGACAGGGACCCCCGTTCCGGCGGAGGGCTGATCGGCCGCGGGCCCGTGGGTCTGCGCCCACGCCACCCGCGCGACGAGGAGATCAGGTCCTGGCCTCCCACGGTGGGTTGCCCGCCATCGGCGGCCACGGACCGGTCGTGGCTGTGCCTGGCCTCCGGCATGCAGACGGCGACCCGCCGCGCGTACCCCGTGGCGGGTCGCCCCCCATCGGCGACCGACCACCGGCAGAGGGTGACACGCAGCCGGAATCCGGCCGGCACCACCCACCCCGGAGCCAGGAGGGCCGTGCAAGGTCGGCCCCGCAGGGGGTGACGGCGCATGCGAGGCAGCCAAGGCCGGGCATCGGGGCAACCCAGGCCGGGCAACCAACCGTGCGACCTGCAGGCCGCCGATCCCGAGGAGTCGAGCCCGAAGGGGGCCCCGGGACCCGCACCCACGACACCGGCCAGGCCGCAGAACCCGGGCGCGGCGCACACAGCGGTCCCGCCCGCCAGGGCAGCCCGCATCGCGGGGGTGGCCGTCAGGCCACGAACGTCCTCGGCGCCTCCGTGCCCGTCGTCGCCCCCGTCTCCACCAGCCGCGCCGCCGCCGCAAGCCGCATCGCCGCCTCGTCGGCGACGGGGCCGCCGACGGTGAAGGGGAGCCGGACGTAGCCCTCGAAGGCGCCGTCGACTCCGAAGCGCGGACCCGAAGGAACCCGGACGCCCACGCGTTCGCCCACCTCGGCGAGGCGGGAGCCCGACAGGCCGCCGGCGCGGACCCAGAGGGTCAGGCCGCCGCGCGGGACGTCGAACTCCCAGTCGGGCAGCTCCCTGCGAACCGCCGCGACCAGCGCGTCGCGGTTCTCGCGGGCCTGGGCCCGGCGGATCGCGACCGCCTCCTCCCAGCCGCCCGTGCTCATCAGCCAGTTGACCGCCAGCTGCTCGAGCACCGGGGTGCCGAGGTCGGCGTAGGCACGGGCCGCGACCAGGGAGCGGATGACGTCCGGGGCGGCCCGCACCCAGCCGATGCGCATGCCCGCCCAGAAGGCCTTGCTCGCGGAGCCGACCGTGATGACCGTCGAACCCGCCGCGTCGAAGGAGCAGACGGGCCGCGGCATCTCCAGGTCCGGATCGAGGCAGAGCTCGGACATCGTCTCGTCGACGACGAGCACGGTCCCCGCCGACCGCGCGGCGTCCACGAGTGACCGCCGCTGGTCCTCGTCGGCCAGCGCGCCGGTGGGGTTGTGGAAGTCGGCGACGACGTACGCGAGGCGGGGCGCCGCGTCGCGCAGGACCTGGCGCCAACGCGGCATGTCCCAGCCCGCCAGCCCCTCGGCCATGGCCACGGGCACGAGCCGGGCCCCGGCCTCCCGCATGAGCTGCAGGATGTTCGCGTACGACGGGGACTCGACCGCGATGCGCTCACCGCGCCCGGCGAAGAGGTGGCAGATCGCGTCCATGGCGCCCATCGCGCCCGTGGTGACCATGATCTGCTCGGGCATCGTCGGGATGCCGCGCTCGGTGTAGCGGTCCGCGAGCGTCTGCCGCAGGGCGGGCAGGCCCGCCGGGTAGTCGCCGTGGGTGTGGGCGTACGGCGGCAGCTCCTCCAGCGCGCCCTGGACACCGCGGGTCAGCCACGGCTCGGGGGCCGGCAGGGCCGCGCAGCCGAGGTCGATCATCGAGCCGAGCGATTCCGGCGGGAGGGGCTCGAGACCGCGCGCGGGCACGGGGTTCCCGGCGGGGACGGCGGTCCAGCTGCCCGCACCCCTGCGGGACTCGAGGAACCCTTCCGCGCGGAGGGCTTCGTACGCCGCCGCCACCGTCGTACGGCTCACGGCGAGGGACAGCGCGAGCTCGCGCTCGGCGGGCAGCCGTGCGGCGACCGGCACCCGGCCTTCGAGGACGAGGAGCCGGACGCCGTCGGCGAGCGCGCGGTAGGCGGGCGGCTTGCGCGTGCCGGGGCCTGCCGGGCGGGGCTGCTGCGCGTTGAGCTGGCGAGCGAGCTGCGCTGCTCCCACCGCTGAAGTCCACTGCGCCATGAAAGTCAGTCCACCTTCCTCGGATTGGCCATGGTTGACACTTCTTTCCCAGCCACAGAGTGGCACGCATCAGTCCACTCTCACCACTGGGGGGCAGAATCTTGTCCACGCTGTTCCGTCGGCTCCTGCAGCTCTATCTCGGCCTCGCGCTGTACGGCGTGAGCTCCGCCCTCCTCGTGCGGGGCGGGCTCGGCCTCGAACCGTGGGGTGTGCTGCACCAGGGCCTCGCCGAGCGGACGGGACTGACCATCGGCGTCGTCTCGATCATCGTGGGCGCCGTCGTTCTGCTCCTGTGGATCCCGATCCGCCAGAAGCCGGGCCTCGGCACGATCTCCAATGTCTTCGTCATCGGCGTCGCGATGGACGGGACACTCGCGCTCGTGCCGGATCCGCACGGCCTCGCCGTGCAGATCCCGGTGATGGTCGCCGGGATCGTTCTCAACGGTGCGGCGACAGGCCTCTACATCTCCGCCCGCTTCGGTCCCGGCCCGCGTGACGGCCTGATGACGGGCCTCCACCGGCTGACGGGCCGCTCGATCCGGCTGGTCCGCACCGCGATCGAGGTCGCGGTCGTGGCCACCGGATTCGTCCTCGGCGGATCGGTCGGCGTCGGCACCGTGGCGTACGCCCTGTCCATCGGCCCGCTCGCACAGCTCTTCCTGCGCGTTTTCGCCATCCCGTCTGCGGACGAAGGAAGCCGGGTGGTCGCCGGGGCGTCACCGGAGCGAGCGATACTGCCAAGGTGACTCGCGTATCGCAGCCCCGGCATCCGTATCTCGACCACCCCACCCCCATACCGTTCGCGCACCGCGGCGGCACGGCCGACGGGCTGGAGAACACGGCCGCCGCTTTCCGCCGCGCGGCGGCGACCGGCTACCGCTACTTCGAGACGGACGTGCACACCACCGCCGACGGGAAGCTGGTCGCCTTCCACGACTCGACGCTGGACCGGGTCACGGACGCCCGCGGCCGGATCGCGGACCTGCCGTGGAACGAGGTGAGCCGGGCCCGGGTCGCGGGCAAGGAGCCGCTTCCGCTCTTCGAGGAGCTTCTGGAGGAGTTCCCCGAGGCACGATGGAACGTGGACATCAAGGCCGAGGGCGCGCTCGAACCGCTCGTCGACCTCGTGCGGCGGACGGCGGCCTGGGACCGGGTCTGTGTCGGCTCGTTCTCGGAGAGCCGGGTGTCGCGGGCGCACCGGCTCGCGGGCCCGCGGCTGGCGACCTCGTTCGGTGTGCGCGGGGTGCTGGGGCTGCGGCTGCGCTCCCTCGGCCTTCCGGCGGCGGTGCGCGCGGGCGCGGTCTGCGCGCAGGTGCCCGAGTCGCAGAGCGGCATCACGGTCGTGGACCGGCGGTTCGTGGCGGAGGCCCACGCCCGAGGGCTCCAGGTGCACGTGTGGACCGTGAACGACGCGGATCGGATGGCGCGCCTCCTGGACCTCGGAGTCGATGGCATCATGACCGATCATCTGGAGACGCTGCGCACGGTGCTGACCCACCGGGGAGTCTGGGTCTGAGCGGTCCGTACGGTCCGGTCGCCGCGCGTCTTCTCCACTTCTCCACGGGAACGATCGAGGGGGCGCCGCATGACCGCTGAGGCCGCGGACCGGACCGCAAACACGGACGGCGGCGATCGCCGGCGCCAGCAACGCGGGTGGTACTTCTACGACTTCGCCTGCTCCGTCTACTCGACGAGCGTGCTCACGGTCTTCCTGGGCCCCTATCTGACGTCCGTCGCCAAGGCCGCGGCGGACGCGGAGGGCTTCGTGCATCCGCTCGGCGTCCCGGTGCGGGCCGGCTCGCTCTTCGCCTACGCGGTCTCCGCATCGGTGGTGCTGGCGGTGCTCGTGATGCCGCTCGTGGGTGCCGTCGCGGACCGTACGGGCCGGAAGAAGCCGATGCTCGCCGTCTGCGCGTACCTGGGGGCCGCCGCCACGGCGGGCATGTTCTTCCTCGACGGCGACCGCTATCTGCTGGGCGCTCTGCTGCTGATCGTCGCGAACGCGTCGCTGTCCGTGTCCATGGTCCTCTACAACGCGTACCTTCCACAGATCGCCGAGCCCGACGAGCGGGACGCGGTGTCGTCGCGCGGCTGGGCCTTCGGCTACACGTCGGGCGCGTTCGTGCTCGTGCTCAATCTGGTGCTGTACACGGGACACGAGTCCTTCGGGCTGTCCGAGTCGGAGGCGGTACGCATCTGCCTCGCGTCGGCCGGAGTGTGGTGGGGCGCCTTCACCCTCGTGCCGCTGCGGCGGCTGCGCGACCGGCGCATCGCGGAGGGCAAGGAGCTCCCGCCGGGCCAGGGCGCGGTCGGCGCGGGCTGGCGCCAGCTCGTGGCCACGGTGCGGGACATGCGGCGCTATCCGCTGACGCTGTCGTTCCTGCTCGCGTACCTCGTCTACAACGACGGTGTGCAGACGGTGATTTCGCAGGCCTCGATCTACGGGTCCGAGGAGCTGGACCTCGATCAGACCACGCTGATCACCGCGGTGCTGCTGGTGCAGGTGCTGGCGGTGGCGGGCGCGCTGGGCATGGGCCGGCTGGCGCGGTCGTACGGCACGAAGCGGACGATCCTCGGCTCGCTCGCGGTGTGGTCGCTGATCCTGGGGGCCGGGTATTTCCTGCCGGCGCGGACGCCGGTGTGGTTCTACGCGCTCGCCGCCGCGATCGGGCTGGTGCTCGGCGGCAGCCAGGCGCTGTCGCGGTCACTGTTCTCGCACCTGGTGCCGCGCGGCAAGGAGGCCGAGTACTTCTCCGCGTACGAGATGAGCGACCGCGGGCTGAGCTGGCTCGGGCCGCTGGTGTTCGGTCTGGCCTTCCAGATCACGGGGAGCTACCGGGATGCCATCATCTCGTTGGTGATCTTCTTCGTACTGGGATTCGTGCTGCTCGCACGGGTTCCGGTGCGGCGTGCGGTGGCGGCTGCGGGCAACCCCGTTCCGAGACGGATTTAGACGTTGAAGTGAAAGGCCGCTAGTGTACGCCTTTGGCCTGCCAGGCGGACCGTTACTGCGTGCTGAAAACGTCAAAACGTTGGGTGACACTTTCTGCCAGATGTGACAAACCGGGCGCTGGTGGGTACAACAAGGGGCGGCACGACGGGCGACGACGCGTGACCCGAACGGGAATGCGACGGGAATCTTTACCGCCGACCGGACGTTGACCGGATGACGACGACAGCGACACCTGTCCTGTGGGCGACAAGCCCGGGAGGCACGATTCATGAGTGAGCGAGCTCTTCGCGGCACGCGCCTCGTGGTGACCAGCTACGAGACCGACCGCGGCATCGATCTGGCCCCGCGCCAGGCGGTGGAGTACGCATGCCAGAACGGACATCGATTCGAGATGCCGTTCTCGGTAGAGGCGGAGATTCCGCCGGAGTGGGAGTGCAAGGCGTGCGGCGCCCAGGCACTCCTGGTGGACGGGGACGGCCCCGAGGAGAAGAAGGGCAAGCCTGCGCGTACGCACTGGGACATGCTCATGGAGCGGCGTACCCGCGAGGAGCTCGAGGAGGTGCTGGCCGAGCGGCTGGCGGTCCTGCGCTCCGGGGCCATGAACATCGCGGTGCACCCGCGCGACAGCCGGAAGTCCGCGTAAAGAGGCACCACCGACATCCACAGCAGAAGAGCCGCGGGGGGCGGCGCCCCCCGGGGGGGCGGCCGCCCCCCGCACG
>NZ_JBSFDW010000040.1:48651-78301 GCF_053594115.1 Streptomyces sp. NPDC001970
AATCGCCCCCCCCCCCACAACACCATCTGACGCGGGGGGGGCGGCCGCCCCGTTTTGGTGGCCCCCCCCCCGCGGCTCTTCTCGTCTCTGCATGTCTCTCGCCTCGGCGACGCGAACGCGCCGACCGCGAGGACCCACCGACCGTGCGGCCCGTCCGGGTACAGGGACAGGGCGCACACGCGGATCAGGGGGTCAGCGGAGGGCGCGAGCCCTCGTCCCGGCGGGGCGGTGTGGGCCGCACGTCCTCGCGGATGACCTCACCCTGCACGACCTTTCCGTCAGGACGGTGAATACGGGCCTGCCGGAAGGCATCGCCGAGGGAACCGGGAGCGGCCTGCCGCATTTTGCGCTCCAGCGACTTCTCCGCGTACCGCCCCAGAGCCGCACGGACCGGCGGAACGAGCAGCAGCAGACCTGCGGCGTCGGAGATCAGTCCGGGCAGCATCAGCAGGAGTCCGCCCAGCATCAGGAAGCCGTTGCCGCTGCCCGGGCGGCCCTCGGAGGCCGTGGGCACGACGCCCGACTGCTGCTGCTGGAGGGTTTCGGTGAGGCTGCGGAAGGCGCGGCGTCCGGCCCGCTTGATGACCACGGCGCCGAGCACGCCGCCGCCCACGAGCAGAGCGAGCACGGTCAGTCCGCCGGCCGCTCCGGCGACGACCGTCAGCAGCCAGATCTCCAGCACCAGCCAGGCGGCGATGCCGAGCGGAAGGAGGGTACGGGCGCGTGAGCGCCGGGGGGCGGTCGGTGTCTGTACGCCGGTCGTCATGTCCCCAGTGTGCCTGGGTGCCCGCCCGAGTGGCGTAAAGACGGGATCAGGACGGGCGCTTGGCTGAGCCCCGGCCCAGGAGCCGGTTGGCGCGCGAGCCGATGCCCCAGGCGGTGACCCGCCACAGCGCCTCGACGAGGATGTCCCTGCTCATCTTGGAGTCGCCGCGCTCACGCTCGACGAACGTGATCGGGACCTCCACGACATGGAAGCCGGCGCCCACGGCGCGGCGGGCGAGGTCGACCTGGAAGCAGTACCCGGCGGAGGCCACGTCCTCCAGGCCGAGGCCTTCCAGGGTCTCCTTGCGGAAGGCGCGGAAGCCGCCGGTGACATCACGGATCGGGACGTCGAGGAGCACGCGGGAGTAGAGGCTGCCGCCGCGGGAGATGAACTCACGGGACTTGGGCCAGTTGACGATCCGGCCGCCGGGCACCCAGCGGGAGCCGAGGACGAGGTCGGCGCCCTTGAGCGCGGTGAGCAGCCGGGGCAGTTCCTCGGGCTGGTGGGAGCCGTCGGCGTCCATTTCGACGAGGACGCCGTAGCCGTGCTCGATGCCCCAGCGGAAGCCCGCGAGGTACGCGGCGCCGAGCCCTTCCTTGCCCTTGCGGTGCAGGGCGTGCACCTGGGCGTCGTCACCGGCGAGCTCGTCGACGATCTTGCCGGTGCCGTCGGGGCTGTTGTCGTCGGCGACCAGGATGTCGGCCTCCGGCACCGCGGCACGGACCCGCGAGACGATCGGCTCGATGTTCTCCGCCTCGTTGTAGGTCGGGATGATCACCAAGGCTCTGCCGAGCGGGCCGTACCGCCTCTGACCACCGTCGTTCACTGCTGCCCCTAACGTCCGTACGCAGGGACCCACCATAGCGAGCGCCGGTGACGTCGCCACGTCGGCACGGACGAACAGGAGAACGTCGCCACGTCGGCACGGACGAACGGCAGAACGGATCGGGACCCGGCGTCCTTCGGGCCGGCCTGGGACCCGCCGGCTGCGGGTCGACCGAGTGCCGTTGTCTACTGAACGCCGGGCCCCACCCGGGTCGCACCTTCCCCCGAGCTCCTGCGGAGCAGGGAGGACCCCCCACCGGCCGCAACCTTCCCTCGCCCCCGAGGCGCGGGCGCTGAACCTGGCTCCCAGTGGTGGCGCGCCGGTGCGGCGCACCACCCCATGACCCAGCGGCGTTCGACGACTGCGTGGAGGTTCGACCGGTCGGACGTCCTGTGGTGGACCCGCCGAACCTACCGGCCCTCGGCAGCAGTCTGTCAACAGTCGTGTGATCTGCGGCGATTGACCGAATCGGCTGGTCAGTGACGAAGATCCGCAGGTCGCGACCGAGCCGTCGGCGCGTCGATCGGCGGTGCGAAATATCCCGATGTCACTCGTTCGGTCGTACGTAGACCGTTTGTCCGAAGACCACGGTTCGCAGGCATACCGGAAGGGCCGTGCCCGGGGTGAGATCGGGCAGGCCAGGGGTGCCGGAACGGGGGTCGGTGGACCAGCGGGCGACCCGGTCGTCGGGGGCCTGGACGACGAGTTCGCCGGTGCGCCAGATCGCGTAGTCGGCGGGCGCTCCCGGCACCAGGGTGCCCGCGTCGTCCCGCCCGATCGCCCGCCAGCCGCCCCGGGTGTGGGCGGTGAACGCGGCGCGCACGGAGATCCGGTGCTCGGGCGTGCGGTGGAAGGCGGCGGCGCGGACCGTGCCCCAGGGGTCGAGCGGGGTCACCGGGCTGTCCGAGCCGAAGGCCAGCGGGACACCGGCGCGCAGCAGCGCGGCATACGGGTTGAGCGTGCGGGCGCGCTCGATGCCGAGGCGCTGGGCGTACATCCCCGTGTCACCGCCCCAGGCCGCGTCGAAGGCGGGCTGCACGGACGCGGTGAGCCCGTACTCGGCGAAAGCGGCGACGGTCTCCGGGGTGAGCATCTCGGCGTGCTCGACGCGGTGCCTCCCGGCCCGGATGCGGGCGAGGCCCAAGGCCGACGCGGCCGCCCGCATGCCCTCGACGACGTTGCCGATCGCGTGGTCGCCGATGGCGTGGAAGCCGGCCTGCAGTCCGGCCTCGGTGCAGGCCGTGACATGGGCGGCCACGGCCGCCGCGTCGAGGTGGGCGACTCCGGAGTGCGGGGCGTCGGCATAGGGCTCGTGGAGGCAGGCCGTGTGCGAGCCCAGCGAACCGTCGGCGAAGAGGTCGCCGGCCGCGCCGACGGCGCCGAGGGCGCGCGCCCGTTCCACGTCCGTGTCGGCCCAGTACCCGACGACGCGCGGACCCGGCTCGTCGGAGGCGGCCTTGAGGAGGCCGACGAAGTCGTCCTCGGACGAGATGTCCGGCCCGGCGCACTCGTGAACGGTCCCGATGCCCAGGGATGCGGCGTGCCGGAGCGCGGCCCGCTGGGCCGCGGCCCGCTGCTCGGGAGAGACAGCGGCGTACGCGGCGGAGCGCACGGCGTGGTGGGCGTCTCCGGTCAGCGGCTCACCGTCGCGGAACCCGGACATGCCCCGGACGCCCGGCACCAGGTCCAGCAGGGCGGTGGTGACGACGGCGGAGTGGACGTCGACACGGGTGAGATAGAGCGGGCGGCCGCCGGTCAGGTCGTCGAGCTCGTCGCGGCGGGGCGGCCGCCGCTCGGGCCAGCGGGAGGCGTCCCAGCCGTGCCCGATGAGGATGCGGTCGGCGGGCCGGGCCGCGGCGTAGGCGGCGACGCGGTCCGCCGCCTCGACGAGCGAGGCGGCTCCGGACAGGTCGAGGCCGGTGAGCGCGAGCCCGGTGGCCGTGGTGTGCACGTGCGCGTCCACGAACGCGGGGGTGACCAGGCCACCTTCCAGGTCGACGACCTCGTCGACACCGGATGCGAAGGCGTCCGCCGCCCCCTCGGAGCCCACCCAGGCGATGTGCCCGCGCTCCACGACCATGGCGGTCGCGAACGGATCGGCGGGGCTGTGTACCTCACCGCCGCGCAGCAGCACGGTGCGGTGTTCGGCAGGGGGTGCGCTCTCACTCATGGGGAACAGCCTAGATTCGCGGCGGCCGTGCCTCGTACGGGGTGGAGAGCACCACGGTCGTCCGGGTGGACACGCCGGCCAGCGAGCGGATCTGCCCGAGCAGCTCCTCCAGCTCCAGCGGAGTGGCCACACGGACCTTGAGGATGTAGTTCTCGTCGCCTGCGACGCTGTGGCAGGCCTCGATCTCGGGCACGCCGGCGAGCCGCTCGGCGATGTCGTCCGGGGCGCTGGGGTCGAAGGGTTTCACCGAGATGAACGCCGTGAGCGGCAGACCGACCTCTTCCGGCTCCACGACGGCCGCGTACCCGCGGATGACGCCGCGCTGCTCGAGTCGACGGACGCGCTGATGCACCGCCGAGGTGGACAGGCCCGTGGCCTTGCCCAGGTCGGTGTAGCTCATACGCCCGTCCTTGACGAGCAACTCGACGATCCGACGATCCAGCTCCTCCATGCGGGTCAACCTATTGCCCCAGGTCGCCTCCGGCACAGTCGGGTGCACGGCCGGATGTCCTGTGGACCGGCACCTGCGGCGGGCATGTGACGAACGCCACAGACCCAGGACCGGGTCGTTCGAGACCTCACGGTTACCTGCCGGGCCCGGAGGGAAGTGCTTGGTGTGGTCGAGGCCGCAAGAGCCTGGTCGGCCCACCCGAGGGGGAGAATCTCCATGCAGAGTGTGAAGCGCACCGGACGTACCGAACCGGAGCCTCTTGAATCCGTCGCGTCCCCGGAGGAAGACGAGTTCGACGCCTACGACACCTTCGAGATGTACCGGGTGATCTGCCCGGACTGCGCGCAGCCGATCGCGCTGCTCGCCGACGAGGACGCGCTGCCCGAGCACGCGCTGTGCCCCACGCCGTGGAACCCGTTCGTGCTGTCGGTGTGTGCCGGGACCGGCCGGCCGGCCGCGGACTCGCGGCCCGCCGACGACTCGCTGGAGGTCCAGGAGCAGGACACCGCGCTCCTGTTGACGCTCCCGCAGGGGCTCGACTGGCGGACGCAGCCCTTCTCGCACGTGGGCGGCCCGGGTTCGCGCCCCATCAAGGTGCCCCCGATGCGGCGGGCGGCCTGAGCCACCAGTCGTACGTTCCGTGCACCATGGCGGCGAGGCTGTCGTGGTGCAGGATCATCCGGTCCGGGTTGTCCGGCACCTCCACCTCCTTGAAGTGCACCTGGCGGTAGGCCACGCGCAGCATCACGATGGCGTGCCGCAGGGCCGCGTAGAGGGTGTAGAAGTCCATGTCGCGCGGTGTGTGGCCGGTCAGTTCGGCATAGCGCCGCTCGATGCGCTCGCGGCGCAGGAACTCCGGCAGTCCCGCCTGCCCGAAACCGACCGTCAGGTCCTGGAAGAAGCGGTGCAGGTAGACCGTCCAGCCGAGGTCGACCTCGCGCGGGGCGAGCGCGGCCATCTCCCAGTCCAGCACGGCAGCGGGCGTGAAGCCGTCGTAGACGATGTTGCCGATCCGGGCGTCGCCCCAGTTCTGTACGGCGGGGCCCTCGTCGGCGGGCCACTGTGCCTCCAGCCGGTCGAAGGCGCGCTCGATGAGGGATGAGCGCGGCAGTCCGTCCACGACCCAGGCGTAGTACACGCGTTGGGCGTCGACGTGGCGTCTCAGGGCACCTGCCCCGGCGCCCGCGACCGGGTACTGATCGTGGAGCCGGGCGATGAGGGAGATGGTGGACTCCTCCAGCGCCGCACGTTCGGCGTCGGTCGCCGAGTGCAGCCAATTGCCCTCGTACGTATAGGGCATGACGTCGGGCGGCACGCGTCCGTCGACCCGCTCCATGACGAAGAACGGCGCGCCGTGCGGCGCCGGGTCCTCCTCCAGCCAGAGCACGCGCGGCACGGGCAGATCGGTGTGCCGTGCGACGTCGCGCATCGTCTCGTACTGCGCGCGCAGATCGTAGACGGGGAAGACCGTGTACGCGTCCGGGTCGGCCGCGAGGCGCAACGCGCAGGCGCGCAGCGGCGGTTCGGGATGGTCGATGTCGAAGAGCAGGGTCTCGCTGGACATGCCGTTGGACCCGGGCACACGGATGTCGGCGACCCGGGCTCCGGGCAGCCGGGCGTCCAGCCAGGCGCTCAGGCGCCGAGCGAGCTCCGCGGGCTCGCGGGTGGTGGTGCGGGGGCGCGGTGCGGTGGGCATGGCGGTGCTCCTCGCGGGTGGGCCGACGGGTGGACGGGCGGATGGTGCGGGCGGATGGTGCGGGCGGATGGTGCGGGTTGGGGCACCTGCGGTGGGCCGCGCCGCGGAGCCGCACAGTGGGCACGGCCCCGTCCCGGCCCCGCGCCGGGAACCGGGTCCGCGGGAGCTCCGGCAGCGCTCAGAGGCCGCCAGGGGCACCCCGGGACGCGGCGGGGACGACCTCGGGGCCCCTTCCGCGTCCCTTCGGTTCCACCCCGGCCCGCGTTGACCCCTGACGGTTACGGCACGAACTGGCGCCCGAATCGGCGTGACGGTGACCCGGTGCGGCCGACGCGCGTTTTGACGGTCATGACGCCGCAGTACCCCCCGGGCGGCCCGAGCCGCCGGCGCCTGACGACACCACGTCAGGAAGAATCGGTTCCGCACTCCGCGGATCCGCCCATCTACCGTGACCTGATGCAGCACTGGGCGAGCGCGGGCCGGACCCTGCCGGGCCGCCGCGACCAGGAGTGGAACAGGCTCACGGCGGCGCCGGCATGGACGCAGCGGACCGGCTGGGTCAGTGGGACTCTGGCCCAGCGAGGTGACGGGCGATGACCATGCGCTGGATCTGATTGGTGCCCTCCACGATCTGGAGCACCTTGGCCTCGCGCATGAGCCGCTCGACCGGGAAGTCCGCGGTGTAGCCGTATCCACCGAGGATCTGCACCGCGTCCGTGGTCACCTGCATCGCGGCGTCCGTGCAGAACAGCTTGGCCATGGCGGCCTGCCGGGAGAACGGCCGGCCCGCGTCGCGCAGCCGGGCGGCGGCGAGATACAGCGACCGGCCTGCCTCGACCTTCGTCGCCATGTCGGCGATCATGAAGCGCAGCCCCTGGAAGTCCGCGATGGGGCGGCCGAACTGCTGCCTGCCGGTGGCGTACGCCACCGCCTCGTCGAGCGCCGCCTGGGCGACGCCGATGGCGCAGGCAGCGATGCCGAGGCGCCCCGAGTCCAGCGCCGCGAGCGCGATCGCGAAGCCCTGCCCCTCCTCGCCGATACGGCGCGAGTCAGGGACGCGTACGCCGTCGAAGTGCAGCTGGGCCGTGGGCGAGCCCTTCATGCCCATCTTCTTCTCGGGCGGGGCTGCACTCAGGCCCTCCGCGTCACCGGCTACCAGGTACGCCGTGATGCCCCGCGCGCCCTCGCCGCCCGAGCGGGCGAGGACGGTGTAGAAGTCGGCGACCCCGCCGTGCGTGATCCAGGCCTTGGTGCCGGTGAGGACCCAGTCGTCACCGTCGCGCACCGCCTTCGTACGCAGGGATGCGGCGTCCGAGCCGGAGGACGGCTCGGAGAGGCAGTAGGCGCCCAGCAGTCCGCCGCCGAGCATCGCGGGAAGGTGCTCGCTCTGTTGCTCCTTGGTGCCGTAGGTGGCCAGGGCGTGGCAGGCGAGGGAGTGGACGCTGACGCCGAGTCCGACCGTGAGGCGGGCGGCGGCGAGCTCCTCGAGCACCTGGAGGTACACCTCGTACGGCTGGTCACCTCCGCCGTACGCGGAGTCGTACGGCAGGCCGAGCAGACCGGAGTCGGAGAGCAGCGAGAACGTGTCGCGCGGGAAACGGCCCGCGTCCTCCTCCTCGGCCGCGCGGGGCGCGATCTCCCGTTGGGTGATCTCTCGGACCAGGGCGATGAGGTCCCTGGACTCCTCGGTGGGCAGCGTGCGGTCCACCGGCTGCGGGGCGCGGTCGGGCATTACGGCGCTCTCCTCCCTGTCGGGCGCTGCGGCGGTCACGCGCGAAGGGTAGGGCGGCGCCGCCGGATGTCACCTGGTGCGCCGATGCTGCCCTCCCGGATCACGGAAGTGGCTGACCAGCGGCTGTGGCGGGTTGAGTATGCCCGATCCGGGGGCGTCCGTCACGGGGTGGAATATCACCTTCCGCTTTCCGCGCCCCACGTCGACGCCGCTCGGGCGCCCCTCGAACACTCTTCGAAATTGGTCCGAACCATTGACCCAACTGGTCTAGTCCTTCTACCGTCCCCTGGAGCATGACCGGTTCATGCCATGTCTGCACGGCAGCACCTTCCCCCCACACGCTCTCCCTCCCCCACGAGGAGACACGATGCTCGGATCCCCACCCCCACGCACCCGCCTGCGGGCACTGATCGCCGGCGTCTGTACGGCCGTGCTGGCCGCGGGCCTGCTCGGCGGCGCCGGCACCGCCACCGCAGGCGAGACCACCGCGAGCGCCACGACGGCCGCCGCGCCCGCCGCTGCCGAAGCAGCGCCCAGGGCCGGATCCAAGGTGGTCGGCTATTTCACCAACTGGGGCGTATACGGCCGCAATTACCACGTCAGGAACATCGAGACCTCCGGCTCGGCGAACAAGCTCACCCACATCAACTACGCCTTCGGCAATGTCACGGGCGGCAAGTGTGTGATCGGTGACTCCTTCGCGGACCACGAGAAGGCGTACACGGCCGACCAGTCCGTGGACGGCGTCGCCGACACCTGGGACCAGCCGCTGCGCGGCAGCTTCAACCAGCTGCGCAAGCTCAAGAAGCTGCACCCGAACCTCAAGGTCATCTGGTCCTTCGGCGGCTGGACCTGGTCGGGCGGCTTCACCGAGGCGGCGAGGAACCCGGCGGCCTTCGCCGAGTCCTGCCACAGCCTTGTCGAGGACCCGCGCTGGGCCGACGTCTTCGACGGCATCGACATCGACTGGGAGTACCCCAACGCCTGCGGGCTGTCCTGCGACACCAGTGGCCGTGACGCCTTCAAGAAGCTGATGTCGGCGCTTCGGGCGAAGTTCGGCACATCGAACCTCGTCACCGCCGCGATCACGGCCGACGCGAGCAGCGGCGGCAAGATCGACGCCACGGACTACGCGGGAGCCGCCCGGTACGTCGACTGGTACAACCCGATGACGTACGACTTCTTCGGCGCCTGGGCCGCCCAGGGGCCGACCGCCCCGCACTCCCCGCTCACCTCGTACACCGGCATCCCGCAGCAGGGCTTCGACACGGACGCGGCGATCACGAAGCTCAAGGGCCTCGGCGTCCCGTCGGGCAAGCTGCTGCTGGGCATCGGCTTCTACGGGCGCGGCTGGACCGGTGTGACACAGAAGGCCCCGGGCGGCACGGCGACCGGGCCGGCCCCGGGCACGTACGAGCAGGGCATCGACGACTACAAGGTGCTCAAGACCAAATGCCCCGCCAACGGGACGGTGGCGGGGACGGCGTACGCGCACTGCGGCACGCAGTGGTGGAGCTACGACACCCCCGCGACCATCGCCGGGAAGATGACGTACAAGAACCAGCAGGGCCTGGGAGGCACGTTCTTCTGGGAGCTCAGCGGTGACACGGCGAACGGAGAGCTGATCAAGTCGATCAGCTAGTCGTGCCCCGGAAGGACCGGAGGGGGCGGGGAGCGGGTCGGCTCCTTGCCCCCTCTGTCATGCCCCGCCGCCCTCTGTCATGCCCCGCCGCCGTGTCCCCGCGACGGGGAGCGAGGGGACGAGGACGGTCAGAGCAGTCCGGCCTGGGTGACGAGCATCGCGAAGACGATCACGAGGGTCCAGCCCAGGATGTGCTCGAGGATCTTGGGGCCGTCGTCCTTGGGGCCTCCGGTGCGGGCCCGGGTCGCGGTGGCGGTGGTCGCGGTCATGGCTGCTCGCTCGGTCGTCGTGGTCATGGACGTCCCCCCGTGCGCATCCCCCACGCCCTCGGGGTGCAGGGGGAGTAACCGCTCCACAGTGCCAGGCCCACCGCCCCGCGGGCAGTGACATCGGTCACCACCCGCGGGGCGGGAGCGCGCGTGTCAGCGGATGCCGAGGGCGGCAAGCGCCTTGCTCTGCGCGGATGTCGGGTGCTCGGGCCAGTAGAGATAGCAGACGCCGCCTGTGCCGGACACCACGTTCCCGCTCGCGTTGTACCGCTTGGTACGGAGCCAGATGTTCTCCCACTCGCGGCGCCGGTAGACCCGGCGGACGGCCTCGTTGCCCGGAGACGCCGGATCGTTCGCGATGACATCGCCGGACGCGGTGAAGCCGACGACGGTCATCAGATGGCCGGAGGTGCCGTACCCGGCGCCCGTCAGCTCCTCCTTGAGGAACGACTGTGACGTTATGGCCGGAATCCCGGCCCGGACGAGGTTCTCCAGCTCGCCGAGCGACCGCAGCCGGGTCACCACGGCGTTCATGTCCCGGTACGTGGCCGCGTAGGCGGCGTTGAAGGGCCAGTTGCCGCAGCCCTCGTACTGGTAGTCGAAGGTGTGCCGGGCCGCGTGGCAGACCTGGGGGTCGGCGAAGGCGGGGTTGACCCAGGCCAGGTCCTCGGCGGTCGGCTTCCGTCCCCAGTACTCGATGATCATTTGCGACGACGTGGGGCTGCACCAGGCCTCTCCGCCGTTGTCGTACTCGGGGTACTGGCCGACGTGTGTGTTCTGCGAGTACCGCGGCACGGCCAGTTCGCGGGCGAGGCGGGGCGTGGACGCGGGCACGGTGAAGCGGTCCGGGATGTCGGACGCCATGGCCCCGACGCGCCACACCGTGGGGGTGAGGCCCGTGCCGGGCGCGCGGTAGAGGGTGAGGCGCAGTCGGTACGAGGCGAGCCGCAGCCCGCTCGACGGGTCGTCCATGGAGAAGGTGTCGGTCCAGATGGTGCTTCTGCCGTCGGTCTGGTCGTCGACGGAGGTGCGGCGGATGTCGCGCTCGCCGTCGCCGGAGGTCCAGCGGCCCATGACGAACCAGGGGGTCGCGGTGCCGTCCGAGTAGGCACCCGAGAGCTCCACCTGGAGCCAGGTGCCGGACGGCGTCCGGGCGTTCCAGGAGGCGATGACCTCGGTGGCGGGCACGGAGGGCCGGTGCACCGGCGAGGTCCAGGTCGCATACTCCCAGACCGTGGTCCTCCCCGTGTGCGGGTCGGCGTATTCGGTGCGGCCGACGGGGGCCGCGATCACCAGCGCGGCCCGGTGGCCGGCGACGGCGTGGGTGCCGGCCTGCTCGCCCTGCCGCCAGTCGGAGTGGGAGGTCCAGAAGCGGTTGTCGACGAGCCTGCCGGCGGCACCGCGGGCCGGGGCCTGCGCCCGGCCCGCGGTGGTGGCGGCCGTCGTGGGCGCCGCCTGGGACACCGAGGCCGCACCGGCCGCGGCGGCCAGGGCGGCGGTCAGGACGGTTCTGCGCGTAGCGGGTCGGGGCATGGGACCTCCGTCTCGGCGCGCGACAGTCTCGCGGCGCGCATGGGGCGCGGACGGGAGCGCTCAGGGCGCACCCGGCCGGCGCGCACGGGTCGTGGCGGTGGGGCAACTCCCGGCAACTATCCCGGTTCCCGTACGGCTTCTGCCAGCCATTCACGCCGTGCCGCGCGACCAATATTGGTCTTGACCAGTGGCATGAGCTGCGACGACCGTCACCCTCATGGCCCAGGGGCCCTTAGGGTGACCCCTATGAGCCCCGCCGTCCCCCTCGATCCCGACCGCGCCGCCGCCGGGCTTCGCGCCCTGCCGCCGTCCTGCGGCCCGGTTCGGCTGATCGCGATCGACGGACACGCCGGCTCGGGCAAGAGCACCCTGGCCGGCCTGCTCGCCGATGCGCTCGCCGGCGCTCCCGTGCTCCATCTCGACGATCTCGCCACGCACGACGAACTGTTCGAGTGGACCGGCCGGCTGCTCGATCAGGTGATCGGGCCGCTGTCACGGGGCGAGAGCGCGCTCTACGAGCCGTACGACTGGAATCTGCGCCGCTTCGGCACACCGCGCCCGCTGCCCGCCGAGCCCGTCGTCCTCGTCGAGGGCGTGGGGGCGGGCCGGCGCGCGCTGCGGCCTCACCTCGCCCGGCTGCTCTGGATGGACCGGGGCCCCCGGGAGTCCTGGGTGCGCGGGCGGCACCGCGACGGGCCGGCGCTCTCCGGCTTCTGGGACGCGTGGATCGAGGCGGAGACACGCCACTTCGCCGACGATCCCTCGCACCCCTTCGCGGACACCCTGGTACGGGAGCGGTCAGAGGGGTACGAGTGGCTCCCGGGACCTGGGACGACAGCGGGACCGAGTCATTTCCTCACGGAGCGTGACGGCCCTTCCTTCCGTACCGAGCAGTCGGACATCCGCCCCGGCGAGTGCCCCAACTCTGCTTGACCCAAGGGCCATACAGGTCTTACGTTCTCAATGTGCGGCTTTCCGAAGTCGCCCAGGCGCGAGGCCCCCGGTTGTTCCCCCGTGATCGGGGGCTTCGTTCTGCCGTCGCCCCACTCTCCCGGTGCCATCACCGCCGCCCAGTGCTCACCCTGGGTCACCGTCTGCGGGACGCTCGCGACACCCTTAATCACCCGCCCCCTGCGCAGGTACGATGCCCTTCGGTGCGGTCAATTCCCGTCCGCGAGAAGGTGGTTCGGCACGCTCCGACGGGCGCCCGCCCGGCGGGATGGCACGGGGGCACGGTATGTGGGGGACCCGATGGACATCGGCACGCACGGCGCGCTGGCTCCGGCCGACCTCGCCTGGGTGCGCGGCGTGGACGCCTACACCATGGGCGCCTATCCGCAGGCCGAGGAGGAATTCAGGACCGCGGTGCGGCTCGACCCCGGAATGGCGGACGGCTGGCTCGGCCTCCACGCGCTGCGCGTGGACACCACGACCGCGCTGCTGCGGATGTACCGCAACAGGGAGCGCTTCGGCGAGCAGCGGGCCCGCCACCGGCGCACGCTGAACTCCTGGTACTGGCTGGGCTGGTGGGTGCAGCCGGTCCTCGAGAGCCCGCGCGACCTCCTGCTCGCACACGCCTCCCACTGGCTGGACGGCCGCCATGTGCCGGAGCTGGACCGGGCCCTCGCCGGTCTGCCGCCCGTCGACACCGATCCCCAGGTGCGCTTCCTGCACGCCTGCCGCTCGTATCTGGTCAAGGACTGGGAGCAGCTCGTGCGGCACACCGCGCCGCTCGTGAACGATCCTCTGCTCGGCATCGAGGCCGGGCTCTTCGGCGGGATGGCGCGGGTCCGGCTGGAGATGTACGGGCAGGCCGAACCGCTGCTGTCCGCGGCGCTGATGCGCTGCCGCAGCGAGCAGCCGCAGCGCAAGGAGCTGCGCTACTGGCTGGCACGCGCCCATGAGGGCACCGGCCGTACAGCGGCGGCGCTGCCGCTGTACCGGGCGGTGCACCGGGTCGACCCGGCGTTCATGGACACCTCGGCACGGCTGGCGACGATCGCCGAGTACGACGGGATGGAGGGGCCCGACGAGCCGGCCGGGCTCGCCGCGGTGTCGCTGGCGGGCGCGGGCCTCGGGCAGGACTCGGTGGACGCGCAGTCCGAGGCCGAGCCCCCGCTCGTGCCCGAGCCGCGGTTCGGCACCGATCCGCAGGCGACGCAGTTCGGCTCCGCCGCCCCGGCCGCGCCCGCCGACGGCGTACGGGAGAAGGCGACCGTACCCGCCCAGTCGGCCGCGCCCCAGTACCCAGCGGGCCCCACCGACCCGGTGCTGCTCGCCGACGCACTGGCTGAGCTGGAGCGGATGGTGGGCCTGGAACCGGTGAAGCGGCAGGTGAAGGCGCTGTCCGCGCAGCTGAACATGGCCCGGTTGCGGGCCGGCCAAGGGCTGCCGGTACAGCCCCCGAAACGCCACTTCGTCTTCTCCGGTCCCTCCGGCACCGGCAAGACGACCGTGGCGCGCATCCTCGGCCGGGTCTTCTACGCCCTCGGGCTGCTAGGCGGCGACCATCTGGTGGAGGCGCAGCGGTCCGACCTGGTCGGGGAGTTCCTCGGCCAGACGGCGGTGAAGGCGAACGAGCTGATCGACTCGGCGCTCGGTGGGGTGCTCTTCGTGGACGAGGCGTACTCCTTGTCCAACACGGGCTACAGCAAGGGCGACGCGTACGGCGACGAGGCCCTGCAGGTGCTGCTGAAGCGCGCCGAGGACAACCGCGACCACCTCGTGGTCATCCTGGCCGGCTATCCGGAGGGCATGGACCGGCTGCTCGCCGCCAATCCCGGGCTTTCCTCCCGCTTCACGACGCGGGTCGACTTCCCCTCGTACCGTCCCCTGGAGCTCACCGCGATCGGCGAGGTGCTCGCCGCGGCGAACGGCGACCTGTGGGACGAGGAGGCCCTGGACGAGCTGCGCTCGATCAGCGGCCATGTGGTGGACCAGGGCTGGATCGACGAGCTGGGCAACGGCCGCTTTCTGCGCACCCTGTACGAGAAGAGCTGCGCCTACCGGGACCTGCGGCTCTCCGGCTATGCCGGCACACCGACCCGTGAGGACCTGGCGACGCTGCGGCTCCCCGATCTGATGCAGGCGTACGGGGAGGTCCTTTCGGGTCGCGGCCCGGTGGACCGCGACCCTCAGGACCCCGCGGTGTGACACGGCGGTCGGGGGTCGGCTCCCGACTGACGTGAAGCCCGCGTTCAGCGGGCCCGCGTGTCCGTGCTCACACGCCGGACGGGCTCAAAGGCTGAACCTCCACCATTTCCTCGGCCCGCCGTGGTGCCGGTGCAGGAGCGCGGTGGGCCGGGTCCCGGACCTCGCCCACCAGCATCTCCAGCACGTCCTCCAGGGCGACGAGGCCCAGCACCCGCCCCGACGCGTCGGCGACCTGGGCGAGATGCGTGGCCGCGCGGCGCATCACGGTGAGGGCGTCGTCCAGCGGCAGCTCTGCCCGCAGCGTGGCCATCGGCCGCCAGATGTGCTGCGGCACGGCCCGCTCGCAGTCCTCCAGGTCAAGGACGTCCTTGACGTGGAGGTAGCCCATGAACGGTCCGCCGCCCTCGCCACGCACCGGGAAACGGGAGTAGCCCGTGCGTACGGTCAGCTCCTCGATCTGGTGGGGCGTCACCGACGGCGGCACGGTCACCAGGGCCGAGCGGGCGATGAGGACGTCCGTCACCGGGCGGCTGCCCAGCTCCAGCACGTCCTCGAGCCGGTCCTGCGACTCACGGTCGAGCAGACCCGCCTGGCCCGCGTCCTCCACCAGCCGGCCCAGCTGGACACTGGTGAAGACCGCCTCGACCTCGTCCTTCGGCTCCACCCGGAACAGCCTCAGGACCAGCCGGGCACACGCCCCGAGCCCCACCGTCACCGGGCGGCACAGCCGGGCGAAGCCGACGAGCGCCGGGCTGAGCCACAGCGCGGTCTTCTCCGGGGCGGCCATGGCCAGGTTCTTCGGGAGCATCTCGCCGATGACGAGATGGAGGAAGACGACGACGGCGAGGGCGATGACATAGCCGAGCGGATGGATCAGCGCCTCGGGGACCTGAACGGCGTGGAAGACCGGCTCCAGGAGGTGGGCCACGGTCGGCTCGGCCACGGCGCCGAGCGTCAGCGAGCAGACGGTGATGCCGAACTGCGCGGCGGCCATCATCTCCGGCAGGTTCTCCAGCCCGAACAGTACCTGCCGGGCCCGCGAGGACCCTTCTGCCGCGAAGGGCTCGATCTGGCTGCGCCGTACGGACACGAGGGCGAACTCGGCGCCGACGAAGAAGCCGTTCGCGAGCACGAGCAGCAGCGCGAACAGCAGTTGGAGGACGCTCATCGGGCGCCCTCCGCGACATCTGCGGTACGCACGAGCTTGACGCGTTCCGCACGGTAACGGTCCACCTGGCGCACGGACAGCCGCCAGCCGGGCAGCTCCGCCCTGTCGCCCGGGGCCGGGATCCGGCCGAGCAGATCGGCGACGAGCCCGGCGACGGTCTCGTAAGGACCGTCGGGCACCTCGAGGCCTATCCGCCGCAGCGTGAGGACCCGGCAGCTGCCGTCGGCCTCCCAGGCGGGGTGGCCGTCCTCGGGAGCGACGGGGGCCAGCTCGGGCGCTCCGTCGCCCTCGGCGTCGTGCTCGTCGCGGACCTCGCCGACGAGCTCCTCGACGATGTCCTCCAGGGTGACGACGCCCGCCGTGCCGCCGTACTCGTCGACGACGACGGCGATGGGCTGCTCGCTGCGCAGCCGCTCCAGCAACTGCCGCACCGGAAGGGTCTCGGGCACCAGCAGCGGGGGCACGGCGATGCGGCCGACCGGGGTGCGCTGTCGCTGGTGCGCCTGCACGGCCAGCGCGTCCTTCAGATGGACCATGCCGACGACCTCGTCGATGCGGTCCCGGTAGACGGGGAAGCGCGACAGGCCGGTGGCGCGGGTCAGGTTGAGGACGTCCGCCGCGGTCGCGTCGGACTGGAGCGCGCTCATCTTCACCCGCGGGGTCATGACGTGCTGGGCGGTGAGATGGCCCAGCGACAGGGTCCGTACGAACAGATCCGCCGTGTCCTGCTCCAGCGCACCGGCGCGGGCCGAATGGCGGGCGAGGGAGACCAGCTCGCCGGGGGTGCGGGCGGATGCCAGCTCCTCGGCCGGCTCCACGCCGAGCGCCCGCACGAGGCGGTTGGCGACGGCGTTGAGCAGCGCGATCACGGGCCGGAAGACGGTCGCGAAGCCGTGCTGCGGGCCGGCCACGAAACGGGCGACCTGCATCGGCCGTGACACCGCCCAGTTCTTGGGGACGAGTTCGCCGACCACCATCTGGACGGCGGACGCGAGCAGCATGCCGATCACGACCGCGACACCGGGGACGATCCCGTCGGGTATCCCCGCAGCCGTCAGCGGTCCGTCGAGCAACTGGGCGAGCGCCGGCTCGGCGAGCATGCCGACGACGAGGGAGGTGATGGTGATGCCGAGCTGGGTGCCGGACAGCTGGAACGACAGCTCGCGCAGGGCTCGTACGACGCTTCTCGCGCGGTGGTCGCCCTCCGCGGCGGCGCGCTCGGCGTCCGCGCGCTCCACGGTGACGAGGCCGAACTCGGCGGCCACGAAGAAACCGTTGGCGAGGATGAGAAGGAATGCCGCACAGAGCAGCAGTAGCGGGATGATCATGCCGCCGCCTCCATGGAGGGGGCGGCGCAGGTACTACCGGACGATCCGTCCATTGCCGGAGATTGTCACTCCTCGGGTCGCAGGTGCCTCACGGGCCGTCGTCGGCCACGCAGGTGTGAGGCGGAGGCGCACTCGGCGCCTCCGCCTCCAGAGTAATCACGACCTCGCCCCACTGGGCAGGGGCTCAGCCGTTGTCGGTGCCGGTGCCGCGGGATTCCGCGAGGGCGCGCAGCGCCCGTGCGTCCCGGATGGCGTGCTGCCGGGCGATTCCCGGCTGGATACCGAGGACCGGCAGGCTCGTTCCGTCACTCAGATCGAGGAAGACCCAGGGGTCACCCGAACGGAGGTTGACACGGATGATCTCCGCCCACTCGAGCCGACGCCTGCGGGTCAGGTTGACGATTGTGACGCCCTGCTCGTCGGCGACGACCTTGGGGCGGCCGAGCAGGGCCAGTACGCCGAAGAAGAGCAGCGCGGTGAGGACGAAGCTGATCCGCTCGCCCGTCGTGACCTTCTCCAGCGCAAAGGCGACTGCGGTGATCACGGCGAACATCACCGTCCCCACGGACAGCAGGACGACCCGGGTGCGGGTCGGCCTGAACGTCACGGGGAGGGCGGGGAGTTCCTGTTGTTCGACAGACATTGAACGAGTCGCTCTCAGAGACGGCAGGCGTGGATCGCCGTGGTCAGGATCGCGCGGGCGCCGAGCTCGTACAGATCGTCCATGATCCGCTGCGCTTCCTTCGCCGGGACCATCGCGCGGACGGCGACCCAGCCCTCGTTGTGCAGCGGGGAGACGGTCGGCGACTCCAGGCCCGGGGTGAGGGCGACGGCCTGCTCCAGGTTCTCGACACGGCAGTCGTAGTCCATCATCACGTAGCTGCGAGCCACGAGGACGCCCTGGAGGCGGCGCAGGAACTGCTGGACCTTGGGGTCGTCGGCCTTCGCACCGGTGCGGCGGATGACGACGGCCTCGGAGGTGAGGATCGGCTCGCCGATGATGCCGAGGCCGGCGTTGCGCAGACTGGTGCCGGTCTCCACGACATCGGCGATGACCTGGGCGACGCCCAGCTCGATCGCGGTCTCGACGGCGCCGTCGAGGTGGACGACCGCTGCGTCGATGCCGTTGTCCGCGAGGTGCTTGGCGACGATGCCCTCGTACGAGGTGGCGATCGTCAGCCCGCCGAAGTCCTCGACGCCGGAGGCGGTGCCGGGCTTGGTGGCGTAGCGGAAGGTGGAGCGGGCGAAGCCGAGCTGGAGGATCTCCTCGGCGTTGGCGCCGGAGTCGAGGAGCAGGTCGCGGCCGGTGATGCCGATGTCGAGGCGGCCCGAGCTGACGTAGATCGCGATGTCCCGGGGGCGGAGGTAGAAGAACTCGACCTCGTTCTCCGGGTCGACCAGCACAAGCTCCTTGGAGTCCTTGCGCTGGAGGTAGCCCGCCTCATGGAGCATCTCCCCCGCAGGTCCGGACAGTGAACCCTTGTTGGGGACGGCGATGCGCAGCATGAGGTGGGCTTCCTTCGCTCGGGATTCCGGGAGAGTGTGAACCTGTGTGAACCAGTCTGAGCAGTGTGCTCAGAGATGGGCGTAGACGTCATCCAGGGAGATGCCCCGGGCGACCATCATCACCTGTACGTGGTAGAGCAGCTGCGAGATCTCCTCGGCAGCCGCTTCCTTGCCCTCGTACTCGGCGGCCATCCAGACCTCTGCGGCCTCCTCGACGACCTTCTTGCCGATGGCATGGACGCCCTTGTCCACGAGTTCGGCGGTGCGGGAGGTGGCGGGATCGCCGTTGGCGGCCTTGTGCTGGAGCTCGACGAAGAGCTCCTCGAACGTCTTCTTGGACATGGTGGTCACACCCTACGCGGAAGTGGGCTCTCCTCAGCGCCAGGGTTCAGATACTGAACGCAGCGTGGTCGCGGTGGCGACGGCGGCGGTGACCGCCTCGTGTCCCTTGTCCTCGTTCGAGCCCTCCAGGCCGGCCCGGTCGAGCGCCTGCTCCTCCGTGTCGCAGGTCAGTACGCCGAAGCCGACGGGAACGCCCGTGTCCAGGGAGACCTGCATGAGGCCCTGGGTGACGCCCTGGCACACGTACTCGAAGTGGGGCGTGCCGCCACGGATGACGACACCGAGCGCGACGATCGCGTCGTAGCCGCGGTCGGCGAAGACCTTGGCGACGACGGGAAGCTCGAAGCTGCCGGGGACCCGCAGCAGGGTCGGCTCGTCGATGCCGAGCTCGTGCAGGGCGCGCAGGGCGCCGTCGACGAGACCGTCCATGATCTTCTCGTGCCACTGGGCCGCGATGACGGCCACGCGGAGGTCTCCGCAGTTGCGTACGGACAGTTCGGGTGCGCCCTTGCCGCTCACTTTTCTCCTCGAAATGCTGTTGTCACTCGTTTTGCGTCTTACTGGTTGCCGCAGGTGGGGACGGTGGCGCCGTCCAGCCAGGGCAGGTCGTGCCCCATCCGGTCCCGCTTGGTGCGCAGATACCGGAGGTTGTGTTCGCCCGGCTGCACCGGCATCGGCTCGCGGCCGTCGACCTTCAGGCCGTGCCGCACCAGCGCGGTGATCTTGTCGGGGTTGTTGGTCATCAGCCGGAGGCTGCGCACACCGAGGTCGTCGAGGATCTGCGCGCCGGCGGCGTAGTCGCGGGCGTCGGCGGGCAGGCCGAGTTCCAGGTTCGCGTCGAGCGTGTCGCGCCCGCGCTCCTGGAGCTCGTACGCCCGCAGCTTGGACAGCAGGCCGATCCCGCGGCCCTCGTGACCGCGGAGATAGACGACCACGCCGCGGCCCGCCTCGGTGATGCGCTCCATGGAGGCCTGCAGCTGGGGGCCGCAGTCGCACCGCAGCGAGTGGAAGATGTCGCCGGTCAGGCACTCGGAGTGGACCCTGACCAGGACGTCCTCGCCGTCGCCGATGTCGCCGTGGACGAGCGCGACGTGCTCGACGCCGTCGACGGTGGAGCGGTAGCCGTACGCCGTGAACGCGCCATGCGCCGTGGGCAGGTTGACCTCGGCCTCGCGGCGCACGGTGGGCTCGGAGCTGCGGCGGTAGGCGATCAGGTCTTCGATGGAGATGATCGTAAGGCCGTGCTTGCGCGCGAACGGGATCAACTCGGGCAGCCGGAGCATCACACCGTCCTCGCCGGCGATCTCGACGATCGCACCTGCGGGGCGCAGTCCGGCGAGCCGGGCGAGATCGACGGCGGCCTCGGTGTGACCGTTCCGCACGAGCACACCGCCGGGCTTGGCCCGCAGCGGGAAGACATGCCCGGGGCGGACGAAGTCGGACGGCTCGGCGCTGCCGCTCGCCAGTAGCTGGAGAGTGGCGGCCCGGTCGGCGGCGGAGATGCCGGTGGTCACGCCGTACCGGGGAGCGGCGTCGACGGAGACGGTGAAGGCCGTGCTCATCGACTCGGTGTTGTGCTCCACCATCTGCGGCAGCCGCAGCCGCTCCAGTTCGTCGCTCTCCATGGGCGCGCAGATCAGTCCGCGGCACTCGCTCATCATGAAGGCGACGATCTCGGGCGTGGCCTTCTCGGCGGCGATGACGAGGTCGCCCTCGTTCTCGCGGTCCTCGTCGTCGACGACCACGACGGGACGGCCGTCGGCGATGTCACGGATGGCCTGCTCGACGGGGTCGAGGGCGAAGTCCTGGGCGCTGTCGTCGTCCGTCGGGTACCAGGTGCGAGCCGAAGGGGCGGTGCGACGGGGGTCCCCCCAGGCCGACGGCTCTGGGGAATCCTCGGGCGGGGCGGTGGTGGGAGACGGGCGGGCGGTCATGCCGGTGCTCCTTCCAGAGAGGGGTCGGCGCTGCGCCGGGAGCGCAGCCACCAGTCGCGCATGCCCCACAGGACGAGCGCGCCGTAGATCACGTAGACGAAACCGGAGAAGGCGTAGCCGTTGGCGAAGTTCAGGGGAACGCCGACGAGGTCGACGAGCAGCCAGGCGAACCAGAACTCGACCATGCCGCGGGCCTGGGCGTACATGGCGACGAGCGTGCCGACGAAGATGTACGCGTCGGGCCAGGGGTCCCACGACAGCTTCGGGTACGCGGTGAAGAGCGTCGCGACGGCGACGGTGCCGAGGGCCGCCGCGGCCACCATGATCCCGCGCTCGCGCCAGGTGGCGAACCGTACGCCGATCGAGCCGTCCTGGGCCTGCTGCCGGCCGCGGCTCCACTGCCAGAAGCCCCAGGCGGCGACGGCCATGACGACGACCTGCTTGCCGGCACTGCCGGTCAGGTTCGGGGCGAAGGCGACGAAGAGGACGGCACCGGCCAGGAACTGCGCCGGCCAGGTCCATATGGAGCGCCGCCAGCCGAGGGCGAGGGCGGTCAGGCCGATGGTGTTGCCGATCATGTCGGACCAGATGACGTGCTGTCCGAAGGCCGTGAACGCCTCGGAGTTGAGCCATCCGACGGCGCTCACTCGGCGCTCCTCTCGGCGTCGGAGCCGAGCAGCCGCTCGACGTACTTGGCGATGACGTCGACCTCGAGGTTGACCGGGTCGCCGGGCTGCTTGATGCCGAGCGTGGTCAGGGCGAGCGTGGTGGGGATGAGGCTGATGGTGAAATAGTCACGGCCGGCGTCGACGACGGTGAGGCTGACTCCGTCGACGGTGATGGAGCCCTTCTCGACGACGTACCGGCTGAGCTCCGCGGGAACGGAGATCCTGACGATCTCCCAGTTCTCGGACGGCGTGCGCGCGACAACGGTGCCCGTGCCGTCGACGTGACCCTGCACGATGTGCCCGCCGAAGCGGCCGTCGGCCACCATGGGCCGCTCCAGGTTGACCCGGGAGCCGAGGTCGAGGGCCCCGAGGCTGGAGCGCTTCAGCGTCTCGGCCATCACATCGGCCGTGAACTCGCCGTCGGCGGTGTCGACGACGGTGAGGCAGACGCCGTTCACGGCGATGGAGTCGCCGTGCTTGGCCCCTTCGGTGACCACGGGGCCGCGCAGGCGGAAGCGGGAGGAGTCGCCGAGTTTCTCCACGGCGGTCACCTCACCCAGCTCTTCGACGATTCCGGTGAACACTCAAGCTCCCTTGGGGACGGGCTGTACGGCCGCGGTGATGCGCAGGTCGGGACCGACGCGGACGGTCTCGGTCACATCGAGCCGCAACGCTTCGGTGATGGTGGTGATTCCGGCGTCGGCGAGGGCCGCGCGGCCCTCGCCGAGGAGCACGGGGGCGAGATAGCCGACGACGGTGTCGACGGCTCCCGCGGAGACGAAGGACCCGGCGAGGGTGGGGCCGCCTTCGAGGAGTACGGAGCGGACGCCACGCTCGTGCAGCGCGGCCAGCAGGGCGGGGACGGAGAGGCCGCCGCCGTCCCTGGGGAGCCGCACGACGTCGGGCAGGTCGGTCTCGGCGTCCTCGGCGACCGCGATCAGGGTCGGCGCGGCGTCGTCGAGGACGCGGGCGCCGGGCCTGACGGCGGTGGCGTCGGTGTCGACGACGACGCGCAGGGGCTGTACGGCGCCGTCGACGCCGCGGACCGCGAGGTGAGGGTCGTCGGCCCGGGCGGTGCCGGAGCCGACGACGACCGCGTCGGCCTCGGCGCGCAGCCGGTGGACGTCGGCGCGGGACTCCGCGGAGCTGATCCAGCGGCTGGTGCCGTCGGCGGCCGCGATACGTCCGTCGAGGGTGGCGGCGTACTTCCACAGCACGTACGGGCGGCCGACGCGGACGGAGGTGAGCCAGGCGATGTTGCCGGCTTCGGCCTCGTCCGCGAGCAGCCCGGCCTCGACGTCGACCCCGGCCGCCCGCAGGGTGTCGGCACCGCCGGTGGCCTGCGGGTTCGGGTCGGCGACCGCGTACACGACCCGGGCGATCCCGGCGGCGACGAGCGCCTGGGCACACGGGCCGGTGCGGCCGGTGTGGTTGCAGGGTTCGAGGGTGACGTATGCGGTGCCGCCGCGTGCGCGGTCGCCCGCGGCGCGCAGGGCGTGGATCTCGGCATGCGGGCCGCCGGCACGCTGGTGGAACCCCTCACCCACCGGCTGTCCGGACGCGTCGGTGATGACGCAGCCGACGACCGGGTTGGGGCTGGTGGAGCCGAGTCCGCGGGCGGCGAGCCCAACGGCTCGGCGCATGGCGTCCACTCCGCCGGAGCTTCGCCTGGGGATGTCCCCAACTGCGGTGGCCACCGGGTCCTCCTGCCTCTTCGGGCACGGACTCCGGGGCTGTCGATGACGACAGAGAAAGCGGAGCAACGCCGGAACGCCGAGCCCGAGCAACCGACCGCCCGCGGGAACTCCCGTGAGGACGATCAGCCACAGACGGCCGACGGACCACGAGGGTCGCCCGCCGCGCACTGCCTCCCATCCGGACTTTCACCGTCGGTCCAGGAATTTCACCTGGTCAACCGGCCGCTGGATGCGGACGGGTCGCGGACTGTAACCGCCGGTTCGGAATTACACCGACCCCGGAGTGCGCTGCTGCTGATACAGGGCCAGTGTGCCACGCCCGGCCGTAAGCCATGCAGGTGAACCGGTGTGGGCTGGCTCACAGCCGACAGTGACGGGGCCGTCACACGGGGCTTCGCGCCGTCGTCACCCGCCCGCCGTGACCATCCGGCGCGGGATTGATCCAGACCTATTGACCGGAGTGGTCTAGTCCTCTTAGTCTCTGCGTCACTCCCGGAGGGAGACGGCCGGCGGGTGTACAGAAAGGCCCAACACGCCCCGAAATCCTGTCCGTTGACGCCCGGCGGGCACGGCGTGCGCTCGCGAGAACGCCCGGCGGCGGTTCCCGGCCCTTGCCGCCGCCGGGTCCTCGGCCGCCGGTCGCCGGCCGTCGGCGGCCGCCACCCGAGCCTCGGCGCGCCGGTCCCTCGTCTGTCAGGCTGGCCTCATGACCACGATGCTGGTGACCGGCGGCACGGGAACGCTGGGCAGGCACGTCGTCGCCCGCCTCGGCGAGCGCGGCCACGACGTCCGCGTACTGAGCCGGCACTCGGCCGCGTATCCCCTCGATCTGCGCGACGGATCCGGGCTCGACGCGGCGCTGGCCGGTGTGGACGTGGTCGTCCACTGTGCGTCCACGCAGACCGGCGGGGACGAGAAGGCCGCGGGCAATCTCGTCGCGGCGGCGCAGCGGGCGGACGTCGGGCACCTCGTCTACATCTCGATCGTCGGGGTGGATCTCGTGCCGCTCGGCTACTACGCGACGAAGCTCAGGGGCGAGGAGATCATCGAAGGGTCCGGGATCGGCTGGACGGTTCTGCGGACGACCCAGTTCCACGACCTGGTGTTCCGGATCCTGCAGGGGGTGTCGAAGCTGCCGCTGATGCCGGTGGCGTCCGGAGTCCGGATCCAGCCGATCGAGACCGGCGAGGTGGCGGACCGGCTCACGGAGCTGGCCGCGGGTGCACCGGCGGGCCGAGTGGCGGACATGGGCGGGCCCGAGGTGCGTACGCTGCGCGAACTGGCGCAGCTGTATCTGCGGGCGACCGGGCGCCGCCGCGTGCTGGTGCCGCTGTGGGTCCCGGGCCGGACGTTCCGTGCCCTGCAGCAGGGCAGGAACCTGGCTCCGGACCACGCCGTGGGCAGGCGCACCTTCGAGGACTTCCTGCGCGCGTGGTCCCTCACGGCGACGTAGGTTCCCCGTCCGCCGGGCTCGGCGCTCGGCCGCTCTGGCGGACCGTCGTGTAGAGGTCGTCCTGCGCCGCGTCGCGGGCGGTGAGCAGCGCGCCGTGAAGTACGCCCGCGCCCCCCAGTTCACCGGCCCGGACCTCGGTCCTGAGCGGGGACATCGCGTTCAGCCGCCGCTCGACCCGTGCGGCGAGCGCGGCCCCGCCCGCGTGCCCGATCTCGCCGCCGAGTACGACGCACCCCGGATCGAGTACGGCAACGGCCGCGGCGACACCGACCGCGACGCGCTCCGCCAGCGCTTCGAGGAACGCCTCGGCAGGGGCGGCAGCAAGGAGGGGTTCTGAAGCGGGCGCCCCGGAGCGGTCCTCGAGCCCGGCGACCGCCGCGCGCACGGACGACTCGGCGTCCTCGCGCAGCCCGTACCGCTCAGCAAGTCGGGCCACCGCCGCGCCGCCCGCGAGGGAGTGGAAGCCACCGTCGCACCCGTCGGCGGAGGGGAGGGCACCCGTGCCCGGGACCGGCAGGAAGCCGATCTCGCCGGCGCCGCCCGATGCGCCGCGGCGGAGGCGGCCGTCGAGGAAGAGCGCGGCGCCGACGCCCTGGCCGAGCCAGAGGAGGACGAAGGTGTCGCGGTCGCGGGCGGCGCCGAGGCGCTGTTCGGCGACGGCGGCGAGGTTGGTCTCGTTCTCGACGAGCACGGTGGCGGGCAGGCGTTCCTGCAGGTCGGCGACGAGCCTGCGGTGCCAGGCGGGCAGGTTGGTGGAGTCACGGAGCTCGCCCGTCGTGGGGTCGATGAGCCCCGGCGCACCGATGCCCACGCTGTGCAGCCGCGCCACGCCCGCCGTGCGCGCCGTGCGCTCCAGGAGGGCGACGGCCCGCTCGACCGCGGGTTCGGTGCCGGTGTCGGTGCCGATCGGGAGCGTCGCGTCGGCGAGCGTGGCACCGAGCAGGTCGGCGACCACGACCGAGACGCCCTGGGTCCGCACGTCGAGGGCCGCCAGATGCGCACGGTCGGCGACGATGCCGTAGAGCCTGGCGTTGGGGCCTCGGCGCTGTTCACCGGCCTCGCCCACGACCTGCACCAGTCCCGAACCCTGCAGCCGCTCGACGAGGTCGGCGACCGTCGGGCGGGAGAGTCCGGTCAGGGTCTTCAGCTGACCTGCCGTCAACGGGCCCTCGTCCTGCAGCAGTCGCAGGGCGAGCCGGTCGTTGATGGCCCGTGCGGTGCTCGGGGATGCGGGCATGCCGGGAATCCTTCCAGATCCGCGCTGCCATTCTATTTATCAGGCAGGGTTCCTGATAGTTTGCCTCGCATGTCGACCGAAACCGCGTACAGCGCGCAGCGGCTCAGGCGGGCGCGGTATGCCGTGGCCGCCGTCTTCTGTGTGCACGGTGCCGTGACCGGCAGCTTCGCCACCCGTATCCCCTGGATCCAGGACCATGCCGGGGTCAGCGCGGGTCAGCTCGGTCTGGCGCTCGCGTTCCCCGCGATCGGTGCGTCCCTCGCGATGCCGCTCGCCGGGACGGTCAGTCACCGCTTCGGTGCGCGCACCGCGCTGCGCGGGCTGCTCGCGCTGTGGACGCTCGCTCTCGCCCTCCCGGCGCTCGCGCCCGATGTCTACGCCCTCAGCGCCACGTTGTTCGTCTTCGGCGCCACGGCCGGCATGTCCGACGTCGCGATGAACGCTCTCGGCGTCGAGGTGGAGAACCGCCTGGACCGCTCGATCATGTCCGGCCTGCACGGCATGTGGAGCGCCGGCGCCCTCGTCGGTTCGGCGGCCGGCACCCTCGCCGCGCATCTCGGCAGTGACGCCCGGATCCACCACTTCGCCGCCTCCGCCGTGCTCACCGCCCTGGGTCTGCTGGCCTGTCGGGGCGTCCTGGATCTGCGCAGCACGCCGGACGAGGAGCCGCCACCGCGGTTCGCGCTGCCGCCGCGCTCCGCGGTGGTCATCGGCGCCATCGGGTTCTGCGGGGTGTTCGCGGAAGGCGCCAGCCTGGACTGGTCGGCGGTGTATCTGCGGGACGTCCTGGGTACGTCGGCGGGGCTCGCGGCGGCGTCCACCACGGTGTTCGCGCTGACGATGACGGTGGCCCGGCTGCTGGGCGACCGGGTGGTGGACCGCTTCGGCCCGGTGCGTACGGTGCGCGTCGGCGGCGCGCTGGCGACGGCCGGCGGAGTTCTGGTCGTGGTGGCGCCGCACCCGGTGGCCGCTATGGCGGGGTTCGGCTGCATCGGGCTCGGCATCGCCGTCGTCGTACCGCTGGCCTTCGCCGCGGCGGGGCGCACCGGCACGAACGCGAGCCAGTCGATCGCGGGTGTCGCGACGATCACCTACACCTCGGGACTGATCGCGCCGTCCGCGATCGGTGGGATCGCGGATCTGACGTCGCTGGTGGTGTCGTTCGGGCTGGTGACCGTGCTGGCGTTCGGGCTGGTGCTGGGGGCGGGGGTGCTGCGGGGCAGTGCGCGGGGGGCGGATCCCGCCACCTCCGGGGTGGCCGCGAAGGCGGCGGCGCCGGAGATACGCGCCTGACGGCATGCCGCCCGAGCCCGAGCCCGAGATCGGCAGCGGCCTCCTCGCCCTGATTGTGATCATGGTGCAATCGCAGGTGTACGCAGCCGAGATGCCCGCCCGCACAACCCTGCCCGCCTCCCGGTCGCGCAGTTCGCGGATGGAACCGGAACCTGAGGCTCCCCGTACCATTGCGGGGATCCAGGAACCCTCGGAAGTGGAGCCCGCATGAACTTCGGCGTGCGCTGGAGCCTGCACGGCGACGGACGAACGCCCGCCCCCGGAGCCGTCGTCCGCCCCGACGAACGTCTCTCCTGGCCGCGGACCGCCGGCCTCGGCGCCCAGCACGTCGTCGCCATGTTCGGCGCGTCGTTCGTGGCGCCGGTCCTCATGGGCCTGGATCCCAACCTCGCGATCATGATGTCCGGCGTCGCGACCATCATCTTCCTGCTCGCCACACGCGGCCGGATCCCGAGCTATCTCGGCTGCTCGCTCTCCTTCGTCGGTGTCGCCGCGACGATCCGGGCCACCGGCGGCGACAGCGCCACCGTCACCGGCGCGGTCCTCGTCGTCGGCCTGGCGCTCTTCCTCGCGGGCCTCGCCGTGCAGCGCTTCGGTGCGCGGATCATCCACGCGACGATGCCGCCCATCGTGACCGGTGCCGTGGTCATGCTGATCGGCTTCAACCTGGCGCCCGTCACGGCCGCCACCTACTGGCCGCAGGACCAGTGGACCGCGCTGCTCGTGATGCTCTTCACCGGGCTGGCCGTGGTGTGTCTGCGCGGCTTCTGGTCACGTATCGCGATCTTCCTCGGGCTGATCTTCGGCTACGCCGTCTCCTGGGTCTTCGACCGGATCTTCGGCAAGATCCACTCGGCGACGGGCGGTACCGAGGCGGTCGACCACTGGCGCCTCGACCTCTCCGGCGTCGCCGAGGCCGACTGGATCGGTCTGCCGAGCTTCCACGCCCCGAGCTTCGAGTGGTCGGCGATCCTGGTCGCCCTGCCCGTCGTCATCGCCCTGATCGCCGAGAACGCGGGCCACGTCAAGGCCGTCGGCGAGATGACCGGCGACCCGCTGGACGACAAACTCGGCACGGCCATCGCCGCCGACGGCGCCGCGTCGATGCTGTCGACCGCCGTGGGCGGCCCGCCGAACACGACGTACTCCGAGAACATCGGCGTCATGGCCGCCACCCGTGTGTACTCGACGGCCGCCTACTGGGCCGCCGCGGGCTTCGCGCTCCTCTTCGGGCTCTGCCCCAAGTTCGGCGCCGTCGTCGCCGCGATCCCCGGCGGGGTCCTGGGCGGAATCACCGTGATCCTCTACGGGATGATCGGCCTGCTCGGCGCGCAGATCTGGATCAACGCCAAGGTGGATCTGCGCAACCCGCTGAACCTTGTGCCGGCCGCGGCGGGCATCATCATCGGCGTCGGCGGCGTCAGCCTGAAGTTCACCGACACCTTCGAACTCAGCGGGATCGCCCTCGGCACCATCGTCGTCATCACCGGCTACCACTTCCTGCGCGCCTTCGCGCCCGCGCACATGAAGCCGCAGGAGCCGTTGCTGGACGCGGGCACGTCCACGTACGACGAGGAGGGCGGCGGCGGTCAGCCGGTCGCCAAGTCGTAGGCGTAGCCGGGCGTGAAGGTGCCCGCCGTGCCCTTGCAGCCGTCCGACTCCCCCGGCAGCTTGATCCACAGGTAGGCGTCGATCCGGGCCTCGCCGGTCGCGGTCGTCGGCGTCCGCCCGAGCGCCCGGCCCGCCGGGTCGCACCAGTTCCCGGGCTCCGGTGGCCCGTTGCCGTTGCGGCTGGTGTCGATGACCGCGCCGAGGTGCGCCGGGCCGCCGAGGGCGGCGAGCACCTCGTGGGCGTACCGCGCCTCGTCGGCGGTGCGGTGGAAGTTGGACACGTTGGTGAAGATGCCGTCGCCGCTGTCCGCGACGCCCGCGGCGCGCAGTTGGGCGGCCTGTTTCGTCGCGGAGTGCCAGCCGGAGTGGCCGGCGTCGAAGTAGACCTTCGCCTGCGGGTTCGCGGACTTGAGCGTGCGTCCGGCACGGGCGAGCGAGGCGTAGCGCGCGGCCCGTTCGCCGCCGGAGAGGCAGTCGGCAAGGGCTATCGAGTCGGGTTCCAGAATCACGAGGACCGGTCCGCTGCCGAGTCCTTCGGCGAACTCCCGTATCCAGTCGTCGTACGCGGCGAGGTCGGGCGCCCCGCCCTGGGATGCGCCGCCGCAGTCCCGGTCGGGGATCGCGTACGGCACGAGGACCGGAACGCGGCCCGCTGCCGCCGCGCCCGCCGTGACCGAGCGCACCCGGCCGGCGATCTCGCCGGGGTTGTGGGCGGCGAACCAGACCGCGGCCGGCTGGTCTCCGATCCGTGACTCGATCAGCGGTCTGCGCGGGTCGCCGGGATGGTCCCGTACCCAGTCGAGGACCTGCGACTGCGGATGGCGGTACAGCCGGGCGCCGGTGGTCGATGTCTCCTTGCGGGCGGACCGGCCCGGCGCGGACTTCGCGGACGCCTTCGGCGCTGCGGCGGGCGAGGACGGCGGCGCGGCCGTGGTCGTGGAAGAGGAGGGTGACGGGCTGGGGCGGGCCGGCAGCGGAAGGGGCAGCGGTGAACTGCTCGCCTCCGGCCGCGCCGTGTCGTGCGCGTCCTCGCCGCTCGCCGCGGACACCAGTCCGGCGACCGTGCCCACGGCCACGACGGCCGAGGCCGCGACGGCCATGACGCCCTGGCGCGCTGCGCGGCGCCGCTCGGTCCGCTCCGTCCGGCGCTGTGTGCGTACGCCTGACCCGTTCCC
>NZ_JBSFDW010000041.1:0-73088 GCF_053594115.1 Streptomyces sp. NPDC001970
TCCAGGACCCGAAGATCCTCGCGAAGCTCCGTACGCTCGAGGTCGGACAGTCCCCTGCGGGGGGCTGGAACACCTTCCTCCGTGAGACCACCGCTGAGTACTCCAGCCGCAATTCGTGATCATGTACGAGGTGTCCGGTCGTCGGCAGCCTGCCCGTGGCGGATGTCCCGTCTCATCGACCTTGAGCGATCTCATCGAACCCTGGCTGGGTTGCCGGGTGGGCCTGCGTCAGTACTGGGTGGGACGCATCCGGATGGACGAGGAGAGTCGAGATGGGCAAGGCAGTCATGGGTGCAGTCGTCTCGCTGGACGGCTTCATGGCCGACGACCACGACGGGGTCGGGCCACTGTGCGACTGGTACGGCAACGGAGACGTCAGCTGGTCCTTCCCCGGCGGTGACGAGGAGTGCCGGACCACTCAGGCTTCGGCCGACTTCAGGCGTACCCACTGTCGCGACGTCGCCTGCGTCGTCGTCGGCCGGCGGCTGTTCGACCTGACGAACGGATGGAACGGCAAGCCCGCCGCAGGCGAGCACGTCTTTGTGGTCACCCACGAACCGTCGGCGAACTGGGAGCATGCCGGCGCCGCCGTTCACGTTCGTCGACAGCGTCGAGGCGGCCATCGACGCCGCCCAGCGCTACGGACCGGATCGTTGACGTGTCCGGCGGCCAGATCGGTGGACAGGCCCTGCGGCTCGGCCTCATCGACCAGGTCGTCGTCAATGTCGTCCCCGTTGTGTTCGGTTCGGGCCGCCCGTTCTTCGCGACGGGCGCGTTGGCTCATCCGATCCTGCTCGACAACCCTTCGCAGGTCATCTGCGGAGACCGCGTGACGCACCTCGTCCACGACGTGGCGAAGAACTGAGAACTCCTCTCATGTGGGCTGACGACGACCGGTGGTCTGCGGCTGTGGGGATCGTGGAGCCCATGGCGCCGCATGAGTTGTGGGAGCTCTTCCAGCGAGTGGTGCCCGAGTTGCCTTCACGGCCGCGGGGCGGCGGCCGACGGCGGTACGCAGACCGGGAGGTGCTGGCGGCGATCATCTTCGTCGCCACCTCCGGCTGCTCCTGTCGGCAGCTTCCTCCTCCGTTCGGACCGTCGGATCCGACTGCTCACCGCCGATCGACGCGCTGACGGAAATTCCCTACCGTCGTGGCCGGAAAGGGCGCAGACTCGTCTCATGGCTGACATGGGGTCGTTCCGGGAGGCGGTCGCCGCGTGGGCGGCCGGTGGCCCCGGCGACCCCGCGCGCGAGCTGGCCGCGCGGCTGCCCGTCCGGGCAGCCGTCCTACTCGAAGGGCCGAGCGACGCTGCAGCGGTCAGCGCGCTGGCCGCGAGTCGCGACCGGAACCTGGAGGCCGAAGGAGTCTGCGTCCTGCCGATGGGCGGTGCGATGAGCGTCGGGCGCTTCGCCCGCCTCCTCGGGCCACCCGGCCTGGGCCTCCGCCTCACGGGACTGTGCGACGAGGCGGAGCGTCGCTACTACGCCCGCGGCTTGGAGCGGGCCAAGGCAGCACAGCAAGGGTTCTTCGTCTGCGCGGCGGATCTGGAGGACGAGCTCATCCGCGCGCTGGGCGTGACACGGGTGGAGGAGCTCGTCCGGGCGGAGGGCGACCTGCGCGCCCTGCAGAGCTTCCTGCGCCAACCCGCACAGCGGGGCCGCACCTCGCAGCAGCAGTTGCGGCGCTTCCTCGGCACGAAAAAGGGGCGCAAGATCCGCTACGGCCGTGTCCTCGTCGAGGCCCTCGACCCCGCCCGCATACCCGCCCCACTCGACGGCCTGCTCACCAGCCTCTGACCGCTGGGCGACGTTGATTTCGGCAGAGGTGAGACGGTGTGCGTGGAGTGTGTGCGCTCCAACGAGCGCTGCGTCATGGTCAATGAGGCCCAGCAGAATTTGCCGCACGGGTTCAGTTGATCCATCGGTGTTCCTAGTCCTTCTTTGTCGCCTCACACCAGCAGGCCAACCGACGGCTCAGTGATCGTTCTCTCAAGGGGCGGCAGATCGTCACGCCCCGGCCCCGTGTGACTCCGCCACCTGTAGGTGCCGCTGCTCTGACGTCTGCTGTCGCCGCACGGTTTTGGCCTTGTCGAGGTGCCCGTACACCGGCGACCTCGGCACGCCGAACAGGCGCACGGTGATCTGCGGGTCCCGCTTGCGGGGACCGGTCAGGGTCTGGGTGTCCTCAAGCACCCGGTACTGGCCGCGTTGCCCGGGGGGTTTGGCCGCGTCCCGTTCCGCGATCTGCTGGACGGTCTTCTCCCGGGCGTCGTAGAGCTGCTGGGCGAGCGCCGCCTGGTCCTTGGTGAGCTTGGGCCGGCGTCCGCCGACCCGGCAGCGGGCCCGTGCGGAGGCGAGCCCGTCGTTGGTGTTCGCCACGATCAGTTCACGCTGGAGCTCGGCGAGCACGGACAGCATCCCGAACATCGCCCGGCCCTCCATTGTGGAGGTGTCGATGCCCTGCTCGATGACGTGCAGACCGATCCCGCGCTCGCGCAGGTCGGCGCCGAGGGGCACCAGGTGCAGTACGGAGCGGGAGAGTCGGTCGAGCCGGGTGACCTTCAGTGTGTCGCCCTCGCGCAGCAGCTGCAGGACGAGGTCGAGCTTCGGGCGGGATGCCTTCGCGCCGCTCGCGGTGTCGACGTGGATGTTGTCGCGGTCGACGCCGGCCCGCAGTAGGGCGTCGATCTGATGATCATGATTCTGGTCGGCGGTGGAGACACGCGCGTAGCCCATGAGCACGTGTCGGAATCCATCGGCCGGACCGTTCACCGACGTTGATTTCCGACGCGGGTTGTCGACGCTGCCCACCTGCGGGTTCGTGATCACGGGCCTGAGTGTCGGCAGACGGTCGTTTCTCGACACCCGAGCGAGTCTGGCGAGCGCCAACCTTGCGCGGCTGGGCCCCTCTCGGTGTCGGGCTGCTGGCGCCGCAGTGCATGCCTTGCCGAATGGTCGACGTAGAGGGCTATAGTGCTAGGCAACTAGATAAATGGAGGAACCGGTGATTGAGTTCCACCTGAACGGCCGGTCCGGCCTGTCCCCGTACCAGCAGCTGGTCCAGCAGGTGCGCCATGCACTGCGCCTGGGCCTGCTGAAGGAGGGGGACAGGCTGCCGACGGTCAAGGACGTGGCGAAGCAGATGGCGGTCAACCCGAACACGGTGCTCAAGGCCTACCGGGAGCTGGAGCACGACGGTCTGGTGGCCGCCCGTCCCGGCGTCGGGACATTCGTGACCCGGACGCTGGCCGACGCCACGCTCGCCGCGCACGGACCGCTCCGCAAGGACCTGCAGCGCTGGCTGACCAAGGCCCGCCTGGCCGGGCTCGACGAGGAGAGCATCGAGGCGCTGTTCATGACCACCTTTCGTGACGCCGCCGGAGAGGACGTAGCGTGAGCGCTGTCTTGCGAGCCCAGGGCCTGGGCAAGAGGTACAAGCAGCGCTGGGCGCTGCAGAACTGCGACCTGGATGTCCCCGCCGGCCGGGTGGTCGGCCTGGTCGGCCCCAACGGCGCCGGCAAGTCGACCTTGTTGAACCTGGCCTCCGGCATGCTGACCCCGACAGCAGGCACCATCGAGGTGTGCGGTGGCCGTCCTGCTGCGGGAGTGGAACAGCTGGCCAAGGTCGGTTTCGTCGCCCAGGACACCCCGATCTACGCCGCGCTGAGCGTCGCCGACCACCTCGACTTCGGCAAGCGCCTCAACCCGAACTGGGACGACGGCCTGGCGCGGGACCGGATCCGTCGCCTCGGTCTGGACCCCAAGCAGCGGGCCGGCAAGCTGTCCGGCGGCCAGCGCGCGCAGCTCGCTCTCACCCTGGGCATCGCCAAGCGCCCGGAGTTGCTGATCCTGGACGAGCCGGTCGCGGCGCTGGACCCGCTCGCCCGCCGGGAGTTCATGCAGGACCTGATGGAGGCCGTCGCCGAGCACGAGCTGAGCGTCGTGCTCTCCTCCCACCTGGTCTCCGATGTGGAGCGGGCCTGCGACTACGTCATCGTGCTGGTCGACTCCCGGGTGCAGGTGGCCGGCGACATCGACGACCTCGTCGCCTGCCACCACCGGCTCACCGGCCCGCGCCGGGACCCGGACACGCTTCCGGCCGGTCAGCACGTCATCACCGCCAGCCACACCGACCGGCAGACCACCCTCCTGGTGCGCACCGACACCGCGGTCCACGATCCGTCCTGGACCGTCAGCCTGCTCGGTCTGGAAGACATCGTGCTGGCCTACATGACCCGGCCCGCCGATGCGGTTCGTGACACCCGACCCGCGCTGGAGGTACTCCGATGATCTGGCTGACCTGGCGCCAGTTCCGCACCGAGGCCGCCGTGATGTTTGCCGCGGTGGCTGCCCTCGCCACCACCCTCGCGGTCACCGGCCCACAACTGGCCGACCTCTACCGAGCTGCCGGCAGCAGCCTGGTGGACCGGCTCTCCAGTTCGGACCAGACCGTCTACTACGCCGGACTGGTGGTTGTGCTTGCCGTGCCGGCGGTCATCGGGATGTTCTGGGGCGCGCCGCTGGTCTCCCGTGAACTGGAGACCGGCACCCACTACCTCGCGTGGAACCAGGGCGTCACCCGCACGCGCTGGCTGGCGACCAAGCTGGGCCTTGGTGCGGCGGCCGCCATGACCGCTGCCGGACTGGCCGCACTCGCAGTGAGCTGGTGGAGCAGCCCCATCGACCGGGCTGTCAACGGCGGTGGCGCGACAGACACGTACTTCCCGCGGCTCGACCCCGTCGCCTTCGCCGCACGGGGTGTCGTCCCCATGGCCCATGCCGCCTTCGCCTTCGTCCTGGGCGTCGCCCTCGGCCTCGTCATCCGCCGCACCCTGCCCGCGATGGCAACCACACTCGCCGTCTACGCCGCCGTCCAGATCTCCGCGCCGATGTGGATCCGGCCCCACCTGGCCGCCCCGGACCGGACCACCGTGCCGATCGAGCCCGGCGGCGCCCCCATCAGCATCCAGGAGGGCGCCAAACAGATCGTCGCGCACCCCGAAGTGCCCGGTGCCTGGGTCACCTCCCAACAGACGCTGAACGCCGCCGGTCAGCCGGCCCCCGTGCCGTCGTCCTTCGCCGACTGCCTGCACACCGAGTCGGGCCCGCCCACCCTGCAGCAATTCGAGCGCTGCATCGCCGACCTCGGCGCCCTGGGCTACAAGCAGCAGGTGACGTACCAGCCCGCCGGCAACTTCTGGGCCCTTCAATGGGCCGAGACCGGGCTCTTCCTCGGCCTCGCCCTGGCCCTGACCGGGTTCTGCGTCTGGTGGATCCGCCGCCGACTGACCTGACAGACGCCAGTCCCCCTATGGGAGCAACCGCGCGGGGCAGCCGGGTCCCGGCTGCCCCGCGCGGCGTCGACAGGGTCCTCTCACCATTCAAGATCAATCTCGCCGATATTGGCTGTCCCGTTGGCCCCAAGGCCGTCTTCCGCCCGGTCCTGGGGCGCCGTCTGCGTCGTCCGGTGGTGTCCGGGGGCCGGGCAGGGTGGCCGCGGCGAAGTTGAGGCGGGCGGCCATGCCGAGCTTCACCTCTCCGTACGGGCGAACGTGGGACCAGAACAGCGAGGTCAGCCCGCGCCGGTCGGCAGGTGTGAGCAGGTCGGCCCACACTGGCTCGCCGAGGACGTCCTGGAGCATCAGGGTGTTCACATAGACCAAGGCGGATTGAAGGATCCGCAGGCACAGGACGAACATCTCCTGTTCCGCGCCGGTTCGAGTCGATCTCGCCGCCCTTGCCGTAGGCGATCACGCTGTTGGCGCCGTTGGAGGACTCCATGACGTTCAGGCCCTCCTCCATCTCGCGCTGGATGTCGCGCAGCCGCAGGTAGCGGGCGACGAAGATGGTCTTCTGGGCGCGGCCGACAGACAGGAGACCAGCAGGCCCCGGGACGTTTTGATTGCCACCGGTGTCGGGGTGTCGGCGCTGTCGCCGTGCTCGGCGAGGATCGTCATGAGCTGGGCGAGACCCTCAGTGTCGTCGTTGATCCTCGCTCTGGACAGCAGGGAGCCGGTGTCGGCGACCACGACGACGTCATGGTGGTCACTTGCCCAGTCGATGCCGCAGAACACACTCAATCTGGTTCACGCCCTCTCGGTTGGTTAGCGTGATTCGGCTGGTCACAGCCATGCGGGGCACGCGTCTCCCTCATGGCAGGGCTCGGTGGCCCGTCATCCGATCAGCCGTTCGTGACCCCAGCGACCCGCAAGGTCCTCAGTCTTGGAGAGAGCTCGGTGGCTTGCGAACATGTCAGAGGTGGCCCCTGCGAGCGGCTCGGACCACGACGATCAACGGTCCGATCATGTGATCGGTCACGTTGTCGACGGCGAGCGCCAGCACCCGCCAGTCTTCTTTGAGGGCTTCTGCCCTGATCAACGGAGGACGTCGTACTGACGCCGGCCGTCGGCAACGTGCCGGGGGACAGCGGGAGATGCTGTCGGCTCGACTCTGCATTCAAGGGGTCCAGGCCCCGGAACCCACCGACGAGTTCGACATCAACTCCTGCCACCCAGCGGGGTGGGAACCATCGAGCCGCTCCATCTTGAAGCGCTCACGGCTTGGGTGATGTCGAGGCTTCTCCGGCTCCCACCGCTGCCCATGAGGAACCCACCGAGACGGTCAGACGACCGTGGTAGGAATTCCCGCCCCATAGGGGCGGGGAGCGGAGGCCAAGAAGGTGTTGGCTGCGGCGTGCCGACATGCGGGCCTCGACGGCGTTGGCGCGTCTCTGATCCGCCTGGGTGAGAACGCGCTGTTCCGGCTCGTGGCACATCCGGTGGTGGTGCGCATCGCGCGGTCGACGAAATACCCGGAGCCGGCGCGGGGTGATGTTCGGGTATCGCGCTGGCTCTCGGATGAGGGCTTCCCGAAGGTCGCCACGGCTGAGCAGCTGCGGCAGCTGGTGCTGGCGGGGAGGGCGGATGCGCAGACCTCCGTAACGCGGGCGTCAGTCACCACCTTTGCCGACGGAGCCGGTCGCCCGCCGCGCGGCCGCCCGCCCAAGCAGCGGGTGCTGCCGGTGAGGCTGCGCGATGTGGGGCATCTGCGCGGCTGGAAGAAGGAGGTGGCGTTACCGGTTGCGGGCACGTTCACCGCTTCGGCGAGGGGGAGCCTGCGTGCGGACGTTGTCCTGGCGGCGCCGGATTCTCGCTCCTGCGCAAGCGGGTGCTCCTCGCTTCATAACCTGTCGGTCGCTGCTGGAGTGCTGCTCCAAGATCAGCGATGAAGCGGGTCTGGTTCAACTGCATCGCGTCCCGCAAGCACATCTGAAGGACCGCCGCCAAGGTCAGGGTGTGCTCGACGGTGCCCAGCTCTACGGATGGTCCGCACCGACAGAACCGGATCGACAGGCGGCACCAGCTCTGCGGTGGCGACTTCTACGAGGTGTGCCGGAGCGTTGACGGCTTTCAAGGCAGTCACGTACTCGATGACCTGGGCGTGGGAGAGCACGGGAACCCTTTGGCGCAGGGTGTGCATGGCATGAATCCGTCCGCGATCGGCCGCTACCGCCCGGACTTCATCGTGCAGATCGTTCACCACAGTCCGTATGACCTGCCCTCGAATACGGACTCGGTAGTCCGCCTCCCACGCGTCCGTTACTGCGGAGATGACACCGATCTGGTGCAGACTCCCGTCGAGGCGGTCAACCAGGTACGGCCCATTCCCGGCCAGCATGAAGTCCGGATTCCGGGTGCGCAGGTACTCCTCGGACGTCCAGGAGACGATCCACACCAGCTCGTGCTGCTCCACATGTGCCACAGCCATGCGCATCGGGTCCAGCCCCGCCGACAACTCCCTCTGATAGTCGCGTTCCAGCTCTTCTTCAACGATCCGAACCGCGGCATCTTGCTCAATCACGCGTGCAAACGGGCTCTCCACGGTCTCTGCCGTCGGACGGGGTTCGCAGGCTGCCATGGGTTGGGGATCGCGCTGGCCCGGTATCGAGTAGTTGGCCCAACCGCGCATGATCTGAGTGAGTCTGATCAGCACGGCGGCGAGTGGACACGTCCCGGCTTTGTCAGGGCCGCTCTCGCCCTTACTGGTATTACCCGGATCAGGCTGCCCTCAGCTTCAACCCGGCTGCTGCGACAGCGGGTTGGTGCGGGCCTTCCACCTCCACTCGAACCAACAGCGGCTCACGGCGCAAACAGAAGTTGAGCCAGAACCCGAGATCGGACAGCACTTGTTCACCAGATCGGGAGTCACCTGGTCCGCTCTCTCGAATCGAAATACTCACGAGTTCGGACAGCACAGGCACTTCTGAGCCGGGCCGACGCGGTGGCTTAGGGTCTCCGACATGACCAGAACTACGCCGCCGCGCCCGGTGCACGTCGAGGAGCTCTTCCCGAAGCTGGGCGCGTTCCGGGGTGTGACGACCCGACTGCACCCGCGGCCGGGGCGTCCGGACGCGTCGGTCAGCTCGGTCGGCGGTCCTCTGCTGTGGCCGGCCGACGAACCGTGGCCGGTGTGCACCGAGCCGCACAAACGCAGCCGTGGGTACCGCATCGCGGACATCCATCGCAGGCGACAGCTGCTCACGGACGCCTGGGCCCGTGACCAGCCCACCGACGACGAACGGGTCCTGCTCACGGAGCTCGGCCGCAAGCATCGCGTCCCGGACGTCGCCGACGCCGATCCGATCCCGCTGATCGGCCTGGTCCAGCTGTACCGACGGGACGTGCCCGGCCTCACGCCGGGCCCGGACGGCTGCGATCTGCTCCAGGTGCTCTGGTGCCCGTTCGAGGCACATGGCCCAAGCCGCTACGGCCTGGCCCTGCACGTACGCTGGCGCCGTTCCGACCAGGTTGCCGTGCCGCTGGACGCTCCGCCGCAGCCGCCGCTGGTCGGCTTCGAGGGCTCGATCGCCGAGCCATGCGTGCTGCACCCCGAGCACGTCGTCACCTACCCGTACGCCGGCTCGCTGCCGGCCAGGCTGGGCGCCAGGATCGACGCCTGGGAGGAGGCCCAGGAACGGAAGGCAGAGAAGGACGGCCTGGACGACGAGCTGGTCACCTACCACCACGATCTGTCGATTCCGCAGGGTTGCCGGGTGGGTGGGTTCCCCTCCTGGCACACGACCGACCCCTACCCGATGAACTGCGAAGCCTGTGCTGCACCGATGGTCCTGCTGCTGACCGTCGACAGCCGCGAGTGGGACGGCGCCAACGGCAGCTGGATGCCTACTGAGGAGTGGGACGTCGCAGGGCACCTGCGGGACCGCTGCCCCACGAAGCTCACGATCGGCCGAGACGGTCTGCTGAACATTTTCGCCTGCCCCACCGAGCCCGGGCACCCAAACCGATGGAGCATCCAATAGGCGGGGCAGAGCTTCTCGGACCGGTGCTGTCACCTGCCGTGAACATCGAACAGGACGCCGCACAGGTGCCTCCCAAAATGCTGAGCAATTGCTGTCCAACTCGTGGACAGAGCCAACCTCCCGTAGCGACGTCAGATACGTCTGCGGGCAGACCCATTGTCAGTGCGGTGCGCTTCACTGTCCGCCATGGAGCTCACGCAATCGACGCTCAACGACCTGCTGGCCCGGCTCGCCGCCCCGGGCGGGTCTCTGCACCTGCCTCTGGACATCGACCCGCATATGCTCGTCGAGTCGCTGGCCGATCGTCACGGGGCCCCGCGCACCCTCGCCCTGGACGGCTTCTCGGATCCGACCGTGGACGAGTCCTGCGGCGCGGCTCTCCTAGCCCTCCTCGAAGGCCGGGGCGTGACAATACGGGCATGGGCGTACGGGGATCAGTGGATCGGCGCCGGGACCGCGCGGGACGCGGAAGGCGTCGTCCGGCCGGTGCTGGCGACCGCGCCGCGGCGGACGCAGGCGCTGCCCGCGGGGGCGCCTATGGGGGCGCTCGACCAGGACGAGGACTGGGTCGAGCGGCTCATCGGCATCACCGGCTGGACCCCGCCCCCGCGACGGCCGGACGTTTGCTGGGCGCAGACCGAGGCGCGCCTGGGCACGCGCCTTCCCGGCGACTACAAACGCATGGTGGAGACGTTCGGGACCGGCGCCTTCGACGCGTACCTCGCCCTGAACCAGGAGCCGTGGACCGACCTCAGGGAGGACGGCCTGCTCATCTGGGCGGGCACCGAGCACGAGGACCTGTACTGCTGGCGGACCGACGACGGCGACCCCGACCGCTGGCCCGTCGCGGTCCAGACCTTCGACGGCCAGGTCGTCCCCTTCGACTGCCCGGCCGCGGAGTTCGTCTGTCGCATCCTCCTCGACCCGCACCACCCGTTCACGATGGCCCACTACTTCGACACCCACTGGTTCATGAACTACCGGGAGAGCGAGTGACGCCCCCGCCGCCAACGGCATCCGCAGCTCGGTTGGCGGCGCCTACGGGGAGCAGGGCAACATCCCGGATCTGCATCTGCCACCGCAGACTCGCCAGATGATATGAGGTCGTAGCTGTTTGGCGTGCATCAGAACTCGGTGTCGTTCGGCCACGGCGTTATGTCAGAATCCGGAGCATGTCAGTGCGATACCCGCGGCCCCTGCGTCCCGGTGACCGTGTCGGAGTTACCGCTCCGTCGAGCGGAGTCGCGAAGGAACTACGTGAGCGACTCCATGTCGCAGTTCGTGACGTGCAGGACCGCGGGTACGAGGTCGTCGTCGGACAGTGCATTGACGGCTCCGGGCACGTCAGCGCTTCGGCCGCCGACCGCGCGAGCGAGTTGATGTCGATGCTGACGGATCCCACCATCAGAGCCATCGTGCCGCCATGGGGTGGAGAGACCGCGATCGACCTGATACCGCTGCTCGACTGGGACCGGCTGCGGCAGGCAGAGCCGACCTGGCTCGTCGGGTTCTCCGATATTTCGACCCTTATCACACCGCTGACTCTGCTCACCGGGACCGCGACGGTCCACGGCAACAACCTCATGGACACGCCCTATCGCGTGCCTGAGGGGCTGCTGTCGTGGCTCGACATCGTCGCCGCACCTCCGGGGCACCGGCTCACCCAGATCCCGCCAGGTCGCCACCGGGCCACCGGCTTCGACGACTTCGCCGCCTTCCCCGACATACGTGAGTACACGCTCGACTCCCTGGGCGCCTGGACCCGGCTCGACGGCGGCGGTGACGTGGAGGCCGAGGGGAGACTGGTCGGCGGCTGCATCGAAACGCTCTGCAATCTTGCGGGTACGGCCTACCTCGACGTCTCGGCCTTCGCTCGCAATGAGTCCCCGGATGGGCTTCTCGTGTATGTGGAGGCAGCCGGTCACGACGCCTTTACCATCTGCGGGAACCTGCATGGCTTGAGGCTCGCTGGGTTCTTCGACCGGGCGAACGCGATTCTCGTCGGGCGAACCAACGCACCGGACAACCGCTCCCTCAGCCAGCACGAGGCCGTCCTGGACGCACTCGGTTCTCTCAACGTGCCGATCGTCGCCGACATCGAGTGCGGCCATGTCCCGCCCTACATGCCGATCGTCAACGGAGCGTACGGCCGCATCGTTCATTCATCGAGCCGGAGCGAACTGACGCAGACCTTGGACTGACGCGCCAGGCCGGTCGCCAACCGCTGACGGAACTTGAGCGGTTCAATTGCGTGTCTCCCCCTCCACGGTGTGCTTCCTTGTCCAGTCGGCGCGGGGGCTTTTGCAGGTCGGACGCCGGGTCATCATGGTGACAAGTGCCCAGTTCAGGTGGGCCAAAGATTCTCTGTACCAGCTCGCTGAGGGCTGCCCGGGCCGAGTTCGGCTGGTGGCGACGTCACCACCGGGCGCCGCGCGCAGACCACCCTCGCCGACCGGCTCTTGGCGGCGTTCCTCCACCACCACCTCGCCCTGCCGCAGGTCGCCATCGCCACCCTGTTCGGCGTCCGCCCAGAGACGATCAACAGACGCCTGCGTGAGGTCCTCCGCCGCCTTCTCGAGCAGTCCGGCCGAACCATCGAACCCGCCGAACGCCAACTCGCCGGCCTGGACTGCCTGCACGCCATCGTGCGCACCGCAGGAATCAGCATCCCCGAAGAGATCAAAACTGCGGGTCATTGATCTGCGAGCCATGAACGCAGCGGCGTTGCCGAGCTCATTCTTGAAACGATCAGTTGGCGCACCGTCCACCCGGACGGGACCGATCCCCGCACGTACGGGCAGCCGCAGGTGCTCCGGTCGATCGACCCGTACCCGGGTGTGCGAGGTTCACGGGGTCGCGGGGTCGTGCACCGGCGACCCGTCGGTGTGGGCGCCGTGCCGCCGGTGGGTGCGCACCCGGCGGCGTCCGAGGAGCAGATCCCGTACGACCGGTGCCAGGACGGCGCCGAGCATGGGGGCCAGTAGATAGACCCACAGGAAGCCGGACTGTCCGGCGGCCAGCGCCGGGCCGAACTGGCGGGCGGGGTTGACGCTGCCGCCGGTGCTCGTGCCCAGCAGGACGATGGACAGGCCGACGAGGAGGCCCACCAGATAGGGGATGAAGCGCGTCAGCCGGTGCACCGACAGGAACAGTCCCACCAGGAGCACGATGACACCCATGGACGCCGTCTCCGCCAGGAAGAGCCCCGTGGCCGACCAGCCGGGGGCGGGCTGCAGGGCGGCGTAGGCCACCGGGGGAGCGCTGGTGACGCTGCCCCACACGCCCCGCGCCGCGAGCACACCGAGCAGGGATCCGGCGAGCTGGGCCACGATGTAGGGCGTCACGGCCGCGCCGGGGAAGACCCCGAAGCGCCACATGGCCAGGGAGATCGCCGGGTTCATGTGCCCGCCGGACTGCTTGCCGGGAGGGCTGAGGATGAGCCCGGTGACGAGGAGGCCGACGGCCACACCGACGACGAGCAGCTTCAGGTGGATTCCGGGGATCGCGTCGGAGACGGCGGACGGGCCGATGACCCAGCGCACGAGGGTCGTCACGCCGAACAGCAGGACGAAGGTCAGTAGGAACTCCTGGGCGCTGTGCCGGAAGGCCGAGGAGGGTGCGGTGATGTCGTTCATGACGGTGGCTTCCTGTACGGGGGCTGGGAGGGAGGCGCTCCGCGCCGGCGGGAATGTGTGTGCCCGCCGGCGCGAGAGGTGGAGGGCCTGGGTCAGGTCTCCACGCCCTGCGCGGTGCCGGGCCCGCTGATGCCGCGGGAGCGCGGTGCAGGAACTTCCGGGTGAGCAGGCCGCTGCCCGTACCGAGGACGAGGGCTACCAGGGCCGTCGCCGTCGTTCTGCACCCACGCGCCGTTGTGGGCCTTGACGGTGAGGGCGACGGTCATCACGCCGACGGTGATGAGGGCTGCCGGCGGGCTGAGTGTCCCGGCGGCAGCCGCAGGCCGCCGCCGATCAGGCCCCGGCCCGCGGCGACCGCGGTGAGGCGGCCGCCGCGGAAACCGTCATTGCGGAACTCCTCGACGCCTCCCTCCGGACCGCGGCCGCCGAGCAGGAAACTGACTCTCTGTATGCCGTGTCCGGCGATGGGCAGTCCGACCGTGAGCCAGACGATGAGCAGTCCGGTGTCCCACGACGTGCTCCTGATGTGCTGTGCGCGGATTCCCGGGATCAGAGGACGAAGCAGGTGTCGAAGATCTCGGTGGGTTCTTCGGGGGTGAATCCGCGCTGAGCGCGCCACTGGCGGTGCTGCTCGGATTCGGCGACGGCCTGGCCGAGGAGTTCGGCCTGGCGGGCGCCGGAGATGCTGGGCTTGACGGTGGCCTGGTAGCCCCCGAAGTGGGCGACTGGGCTCCATTGCGGGCTGATCGCGGGGAGCTCCTCCTCCAGGCCCTCGTATGCGCCGGCGGCGTAGACGATGCGGCCGCCGACGACGGTCAGCAGCGACTCGATGTGCGGGATGTCCTGCTCCGGCACGGTGAAGAAGTCGTCGGAGAGGACGGCCAGGTCGCCGTAGTAGCCCGGGCGCAGGACGCCCTTGACGTCGTCCTCGCCGGTCAGCTTCGCGCCGCCCTGGGTGTAGAGGGCCAGTGCGGTCTCGCGGTCGACGCGGTTGCCGGGGGAGTGGATGGTCAGGTCGCCGACGGTCTTGCCGGAGACGAGCCAGTGCAGGGCGACCCAGGGGTTGTAGGAGGAGACGCGGGTGGCGTCCGTGCCGGCTCCCACGGTCAGCCCGCGCTCCAGCATGGCCCGTACAGGTGGGGCCTGCTCGGCAGCGGCGGCGCCGTAGCGGCGGACGAACGCCTCGCCCTGGAAGGACAGCCGGTTCTGGATGGACAGTGCCCCGCCGAGCGCGGCGATGCGGTCCAGACTCTCCGGGGTGACGGTCTCGGCGTGGTCGAACAGCCAGCGGTTGCCGGCCGGGAACAGCCCCTCGGCGGCGAGCTTCTCGAAGACCGCCAGGTCGCGCCGGATGGTCTCGTCGTAGGTGGCGTGCAGGCGGAAGCCCCAGCCGTTCTGCGACAGCAGGCGGACGGCCTCCTCGAACTCGGCTTCGTAGGTGGCGAGCTGGGGGCGGGGTTCGGTGAAGTTCTCGAAGTCGGCCGCCGCCCAGGTGAGGTTCTCGCCCGCGCCGTTGAGGCGCAGCCACTCGTCGCCGTCGCCGGGCGGGACCATCTCGATCCAGCGCTTGAGGTCGTCGATTTCCTGGCCCACGGTCTGGGGGAAGAGGTGGTAGGCGATCCGCAGGGACAGCCTGCCCTCCTTGGCCAGGTCGGTGACGGTGCCGTAGTTGTCGGGGAAGTTCTGGAAGCCGCCTGCGGCGTCGATGGCCGAGGTCAGGCCGAACCGGTTGAGCTCGCGCAGGAAGTGCAGCGTGGAGGTCTTCCTGTCCTCGCCCTCCAGCATCGGGGCCTTGGCCAGCGTCGAGTACAGGAGCATTGCGCTGGGCGCGGCCAGCAGGAGCCCGGTGGGTTCACCGTCGTGGCCGCGGACGATCTGCCCGCCCTTGGGGTCGGGGGTGTCCTTGGTGAACCCGGCGGCCTTCAGCGCGGCGCGGTTGAGGATCGCGGACTGGTACAGGTGCAGCACGAAGACGGGGGTGTCCGGGGCCGCCGCGTTCAACTCCGCGACCGTGGGCAGGCGGCGTTCGGCGAACTGGTCCGCGGTCCAGCCGCCCACCACCCGCACCCACTGCCCCTTGGGGGTACGGCCCGCCTGCTCGCGCAGCATCGCCAGCCCCTGCCGCAGCGACGGCACGCCGTCCCAGCGCAGTTCCAGGACGTAGTTGAGTCCGCCGCGGATGACGTGCAGGTGTGCGTCGTTGAGGCCGGGGACGACCCTGCGGCCGAGTGCGTCGACCACCCGGGTCCGCGGCCCGACAAGCGGTGCGACATCGGCGTCGTCGCCGACGGCGGTGATGCGGCCGTCCCGGATGGCGACCGCGCCGGCCTGCGGGCGGGCGGGATCGGCGGTGTGGACCTTCGCATTGCGGACCACTATGTCCGCAGGGTCGTCGGTGGCGACGGGGACCAGCCCGCCGACGGGAATCGTAGCCATGGGAATCTCCCGAAAGTAGGTCAAGGGGTGTGGGGTGGGGTTGCGGTGGGCGCTTTGCGGCCGCGGGGCCTGGACGGTCGCCTGCGGCGTTCGGTCCGCTCACGCGCTGCGGGACTCCGCCGCGGGGATGCGGAGGAGTACGAGGGCCGTGGCCGCGACGCTCACGGCGCTGATGAGCAAGGGCCAGCCCAGTCCGTGGTGCAGCACGAGCGAGGCTCCCAGCAGGGCACCGGCGAGCATGGCGAGGACCGCGATGATGCGGCGGGCGGCCCCGCGGTTGGTGCCGCCCGCGAGCGAGGAGTCGAAGGCCAGCCCGGTGACGGTGAGGGTGAGCACGGTGGTGGTCATGTCGGGCACCGCCAGCTTGCGTATGGTGCCGTTGCGTATGCCCATGGCCACCGCCGTCAGGACGATCAGCGGGTAGCGCGCCTGGTGCGGGACGGCGAACGCCACGGCCGCGGCAACGAGCAGGAGCACCGCCTCGACGGCCAGGGAGATGCAGAGCCAGCGGTGGGGCGGATACTGACGCAATGCCAGTGTCAGGCGTCCCGCGACGACCGCTCCACCGAGGAACGCCGCGAGGGAGACCAGGGACGCGAGAAGCGAGAAGCCCGGAGCCCCGGCCGCGGCGAACGCGATGATGACGACGTTGCCGGTCATGTTCGCGGTGAAGACCTGGCCGAGTCCCAGGTAGCTGATCGCGTCGACGAGTCCGGTGACGACGGTGAGCGCGGTGAGTGGGACGCGCAGTCGATCGCCGTGGGCCGGTGCGTGCCGGGGACCGTGGTTGTCGGGGGTGCTGCCGTTCACGGCGGGTGGGGCTCCTTCGAGCGGTGCGCTGTGCCGCTGCCCGGGACATGAGGCCCCGGTGGGCTGCCTGGTGAGGGCCCGTCGGACTCGGTCGGCGGTTCCGGCCGGCAGGCCGGGGACGGAGGATGTCCGGCCCCGGCCTGCCAGGTGGGGGTGGATCAGCCGGCGGCGTTGGCGCCGATGAACTTCTCCGCGTAGACGAAGCCGAGGCCGTAGGAGCCGTCGTGCTCCTTGGCGATGGTGGCGACGGCGTTGTAGGTCTCGGTGCGGGCCCAGTCGCGCTGCAGCTCCAGCAGCACCTGGAGCCAGGTGACCGGGACAGCGCCGGCCTTGATCATGCGCTGCATCGCGTGCTCATGGGCCTCGGGGGTCAGACCGCCGCAGGTGTCGGCGACGACGTACACCTCGTAGCCCTGGGCGAGCGCGGAGAGCGCGGGCAGGACGACGCACACCTCGGTCCACAGACCGGACAGGACGATCTTCTTGCGGCCGGTGGCCTTGATCGCCTCGATGACGGCGCTGTCCTCCCAGGGGTTCATCGTGCTGCGGTCGATGACCGGCTCCTTGGGGAAGACCTCGGCGAGCTGAGGAAGGACGGGGCCGGAGAAGGTCTCCGCCGCGACGGTGCTCAGGACGACCGGGACGTTGAACGCCTTGGCGGACTTGGCCAGCCCGACGGTGGCGTTGACGATCGCCGTCCGGTCGCCGCTGCCGACGCCGAAGAACATCTGCGGCTGGTGGTCGACGAACAGGAACACCGCGTTGTCCGGGGTCAGCAGGTCCGGGCTGGGGGCGGGGGTGGCCACGATCTCGGCGTCGGTGAGCTCGCGATTCAGACCCATGGGGATGTCCTCGTTTCTTGACGTCGGCGGATGACGTGCGTAGCGCGTCACCTGTCGCCTCTGTTTTTGTCTGTCAGTGAATGGACAGGACAGAGCAGGATGTTGTGACACGGGATGCCAGTGGGTCCGGCTCGGATCGGCCCTGCACACAGCGGGGACACCAGGGATCAACGAAGCAGGAGCCCGGCCGGACCACTCCGCATGCAGATGCTCCCCGAGCCCGAGCCCGGAAGTTAACGGCGAATTGGCCGCCTTGGCTTCAGTGGGACGCAATCGCTGAGCATCACCGCGGAACACATCGAGGTGTCCCAGCGGTGTGCACGACGTGTTCCTGCAGGCCATCGGATCCCGTCCCGGGGCCGCGAACCTCGACTTCTTCGTGGACGCACTGCGAAAGCGGCTGTCACAGTGATCGGTATGGATTTCCCTCCCGACACCGTGCTCGTCTTTGACCAAGACGAAGACCTCGTCGTCTTCGACTCCTTCGTGCACGCCACGAACTACCTGGAGGCGATCGATGTGTCCGAGGGTGAGTACACGGCTGCTTACACCCCTGACGGCCGCGTGTTGGCACTCGCTGCCCCCGAAGCGTGGGAAGGCCCGGTCGTTCTGACCAGGACCGACGGAGCTGACCTGGCCGATCTGGAGCAGAGAGTGGCCCGCTACTGGCAACTCCATCAGGTAGGTCAGCCCCCGCGTGACCCACTACAGACAGCGCGTTTCCTGATCGACAGGGACAACCAGCCACGCAGGGGGTGACTGAAGCGACACACCGGCCTGCTGAGTCGCAACAGTGGTGGGAATGGGCCGCGAGGCGGCGGTGGACGCTGAGGGCCGCGGATATGGCGACGAACGCGAGGTAGTGCTCGGCCTCGCGTTCGTCGCGTCGGTGCAGGCGTTGGCAGGCGCCATGTCAGGTCGGACTGCACCTCACCTCGCTGATGCTTTGGCTCCGCGCATCCGAGCCATGAGGGTGCCCAGGCGTCGCCCTCGGGGTTGGAGCGGAGCAAGGGCCGTCGACGAGACCCCCAGCGCGTCCAATCGGGAAAGAAGCGCTGTCTCCTGCTCCTGGGTGACGGCGATGCACAGGGAGGTTCCCGTGTCGTTCGCGCTGAAAATCAAGCAGTCGCCTTGCCGGCCTTCAGCGTTGATCGTGTAGGGAGCAAGATCCGCGAGTGCACCGAACTGCTTGTCGTCGCGGACGTCGATGTCGATACCCATCCCGAGGTCGTCTCGCTGGGAGCGAGTGCCGCTTGCGACCTCCTCACGGGCGAGGGACAGCGCGTATTCATAGGAGCTCAGTACAGCAGGCGGCCAAGCGCCGTCGCTGTAGGCGTCGAGGTGGGCTGCGTCGATGTCGGAGCGCAGGACATGGAGTGCCTCGCGGTGCACATGCTGGACTGCCGTCAGACTCAATCCGTCTGCGAGCACGAACTCACCCCGTGGAGTGTCTTGTTGGTCGATCACACGCAGAACCTTTCCCTATCGGGTTCGCCTTCGCCTCGGCGACGTGCGGCAATGTGATCATTGTCGGACACGGCCCAGCGTTGGTGGGAAGGACTGACGGACGTGCGCTCTCCCACGTCAGGCTACGGTGACGACTGCGGCTGGGAAGGCCAGCGCTCGTCGAACAGCTTGCGGTGTCGGGGCACTGGTGGAGCTGGAGGTCATGCGGTTGAAGCCGCTACTCCGGGCGGCTGCGTGCCAGTCTCCGTGGTCGTCGCGCCGTCGCCGGTAGTGTGCTTTGGCACCAGGTGATCCGGTGATAGTGGCAAGGACCAGAGGCAGCCTCTGCCGCGGCCTAGGCCCGGTCGTCCGAAGCCACCAGCAGGACGTCGGCGGATCGCCCCACCAGATCGGCGGCCGAGTAGCCGACGAGCTGCTGGGCGGCCCGGGACCACCCCAACACCGTTCCCTCCGCATGGAGCAGCGCTATCGCGGTACCGACCGTCTCGGAGTCCGTCAGCGGTTCGGAGATTGCCGTTTCCGTGGACTTGCTCATCGGTCATCCCTTCCGTGCTTCCCCCGGGCTCGGTCCCTCGCCCCTCAGATGTGTTCGGTCGTGGCCACCGTCGAGGCCGGTGTGTGGCGGGCGGAGCCTCGGCTCACGCCCACGGCCGGGACATTGCCATCCCGCGACAAGTCGGCGCTCACTGCCGCCCGCACCTCTCGTGCCGGCAGCCGGCTCCGCCTGAGGACGTGGTCGAGCCAGGCCCCGAGGACCTCACCAAGAATCGGCGCCACCGGATAGATCCACAGATCCGTGGTCTGCCCGGCGAACGCGGCAGGACCGAGTTGTCGGGCCGGGTTGATCGAGCCCCCGCTACGGGTACCGAGGAGGGCGATCACCAACGCGACGGACAGTCCGATGGCATAGGGCAGGAGGCGTGCAAAGCGGGTATGGGCCAGGAGGAACCCGACGACGAGGACGATGGCCGCCATGCTTCGCGCCTCGGCGAGAAAGACGGACACGGGCTGCCAGGTGGGCGCGGGCATGATCGCGGCGTAGTCGACCGACGGGAGGGAGACCGAGCGCCCCCACGCCAGGCGCGCCAACCCTGTCCCCGCCGCGGACCCCGCGAGTTGGGCCAGCACATAGGGCACGACGTCGCGACCTGGGAACGCGCTGCCGCCGGTGATGCACCAGCCCGCCGACCTCGAGCAGGGCGGTAACCCGCTCCCCCTCCTCGCTGGCCGTGCCGGAGAACGGCGACGAACCTTTGTCGGCCGGAGGCGACTCTCGCGTGCGCCTGGCCGCCGAGGACGAACCCCAGCACCACCAGCCGGCCGACGAACAGCAACACACCACCCCGTCATCCGGAGCGGCGGGTGCTGCGGCCGCATCAGCTCGAGGGGCCGTCCGGCCCGGCGCCGTCCCCCGGGGATCCCCCGGCAGCCATCCCGGATGGAACCCGCCACGTCGGCCCGTCCAACTCCTTGAGGTTGCACGCCGGTTGCTCCTGCTTGCCGATGCCTTGACTGGGCCCTGTCAACGTCCGGACAATCGCACCCACTTCACGCCCACCTGGAGGACCGTTGACTCACGGCCCATCTCGCCGCGCCGCGCTGCTGGCGGCAGCCGGCGGTGCGCTCGCGCTGCCCGTCATATGTTCCGGACCCGTGCGTGCCGCCACCCCCAACCCGCCGGGGAGCCGCGAGCTCCCCATCGTCACGCACCCCCGCCATCCCGGCGCCGTCTATGGCCCCGACGCAGCGCGCAACGCCCACGTCGAGCCGTTGAACGCCACCGTCAGCTGTGCCCTGGGCCGAGGAGGGCGGAGCTGATGGCCACGTTCGTCACCCGCACCCAGTGGGGTGCCCGGGCGCCCAAGAGCGTCAGCAGCAACATCACCCCGGCACAGGGCGGCGTGGTCGTCCATCACGTCGACGCCGTGAAGGTGGCCAAGGCCAACCACGCCGACTGCGCCGGACAGGTGCGGGGCATCCAGAACTTCCACATGGACTCCAACGGCTGGTCGGACATCGCCTACAGCCACCTCGCCTGCGTCCACGGCTACCTCTTCCAGGGCCGCGGCGAGAACGTCCGTACCGCCGCCCAGGGCACCACGCAGGGCAATGACGACTGGTACGCGGTCTGTGCGCTGACCGGCGGCACCAGCGGCAACTACGACACCATCACCGCCCAGCTGATCGACGCCGTCCGCTTCGGGATCAACCGCCTGCGGGTGTCGGGCGGCGCCGCGCAGGCCATCAGTGGCCACCGCGACCACCACGCCACCGACTGCCCAGGCAACCTGTACTCCCGGGTGCTCAGCGGCGAGGTCAACCCCGGTGGCGGGCCACTGCCCCACCCCGGGGTCAGTTTCCGCCAGCCGCCGACCTTCGTGCACGCCAGCGTGGCGACCTGGCAGTACCGGATGAACAGCGCGCACGGCTACTCCCTCACCGTGGACGGCCAGTACGGACCGGGCTCCGACTCCGCCTGCCGCACCTTCCAGTCGAGCAAGGGCCTGAGCGTGGACGGCATCGTCGGGCCGGCCACCTGGGGCGCCACGTTCGCCTAGGACCAGCTGGGGCCCGCCACCATCTCACGACGTATGCCCGTAACCGACGAACTTCACAGGGGACACATCACATGCGTTTGCCTCGCGTACTCATAACCCTGGCGGCGGTCCTCGGCCTGCTCTTCGGCGCGGTCACCGCGCTGCCCGCCCACGCCGATGACGGCGCGGCGGCGCCGGCCCAGTGGCGCAGCTACTGGGTGGACGCCTTCAACCCGGGCATCTACACACCCGCGCAGGTCACGACCCTGGTCAAGGACGCGTTGGACGTCAACGCCAACGCTCTGATCGTCCAGACCGCCCGCCGTTACGACTGCTTCTGCAACAACGCCCTGTACCCGCGCACCGACGCCGCGATCGCCCCGGAGCCCTACGATCCGCTGGAGGAGATAGTCCGGCAGGGGCATGCGGCCGGACTGCAGGTGCACGCCTGGGTCAACGTCAACACCATGTGGAACAGCACTACCCCGCCCCGCTCCCCGGACCATGTCTTCAACCGGCACGGCCCGGGCGTCACCGGCGCCGACCGCTGGCTCAACAAGAAGGCCAACGGCCAGGAACTGGTGGGCGCCAACGCCTATGTCGACCCCGGCCATCCGGCGGCCGTCGACTACATCGTCCGCGGCATCCAGAGCATTGTCCGCAACTACGACGTGGACGGCATCAACCTCGACTACGTCCGCTACCCGGACGGAAGCTCCACGACCACCCACAGCGACTGGGGTTACAACGACGTGTCCGTCGCCCGCTTCCAACAGGCGACAGGCCGTACCGACATACCCCTCCCGTCCGACGCCGCCTGGGGTGACTGGCGGCGCAGCCAGGTCACCAATCTGGTGCGCAAGATCTATCTCGGTATCTGGGAGGTCGACCCGCAGGCCCGCCTGTCGATGGACGCCATCACCTACGGGCACGGGCCGCAGGCGGTCGGCGGCTGGCAGGCCACCCGTACCTACGCCGAGGTCCTGCAGGACTGGGCGGGGTGGTTGGACGAAGGGATCATGGACACCGCGGTGACCATGAACTACAAGCGCAACTGGAACCCGGACCAGGCGCTGATGTTCTCCGAGTGGTCCGAGTTCCTGGCCGACCACCAAGGCGAGCGGCAGGCGGTCAACGGACCCGCGCTGTACTTGAACGGCGTCGCGGACTCGCTCAGCCAGGTCAGGGAGGCGCTGCGGCCCAGCGCGGCAGGCAATACCGCGGCAGGCTGGAGCGGCTACGCGTACGCCAGTCCCAGCATGGATGTGGCGGCCAACGGCCTGGCGGTCGAGCGGGCCAAGCTGGTGCTGGCGCTGACGCAGGGCGAGGACGCGCCGTTCAAGGACGAGGCGGCGGTGCCCGGCATGCCCTGGAAGGCGGCGCCCCAGGACGGGCATGTGACGGGCAGGCTGGCGCTCCGGGGCGGCGGCCCGCTGGATCAGGTGCCGGTGACGCTCCACCCGCTCACCACCGGCGGAAAGAAGACCACCCGGCCCAGTGACGGCTCGGGCTGGTTCGGCTTCGCCCATATGGAACCGGGCGTGTATCTGCTCACCCTGGACCTGCCGGAGGGTGTGATCGGCTCTCCGGCGACCGTGGTGAGGGTGACGAAGGGCCAGATCGCGAAAGCGGCGTTCCCGCTGTTCCTCGAAGTGCCGTAACGAAGTGCCGTAACCCGTCGGGGAAGCAGCCGGCCGGTCGGCTTCACGTGGTCGACCGGCCGGCAAGGAGCGAGCCGTCCGGCCCTTCTCATCGGGGGGTTCCTGCGGCTGTAGTGCTGGACGCCGTCGATTTCGATGACGATGCGGGAGCGGTCCGGGGCCAAGAGGAGGAAGTCCATGCGCTGCCAGTGCAGTGTGCCGGACTGATTGCCGCTCCTGCGGGTGTACGGGTCGTGGTGGAGGTAGACCTGGGGGTGGGGGACCGGAGCGGGCAGCTCGAAGCCGTCAGGCTCGGCCCGGCGGGCGCAGTGCGTGCGCAGCACCAGCTGCTCGGGGCGGGAGTCCGGTGACTTGTTCAGGCGCCGGTACAGGGCGTCGGCCGCGGCCTTCTCGTCGGCGTCGGGCTGATGGTCCTTGCTCCACCAGCCGGCCGTCTGGCGCCAGGTGAACCCGTGCGGGGGCAGGGCGTCGGTGTGCGCGGACGGCCCATCGGCCGGCCGGCGGCTGCGGTGAAGCCGGGTTCGGTCGGCGAAGGCCGCGGTCATCGTCACGGCCTTGCCGCCTGCCCGCGATTGCGCAGCCGCTCGCCGAGCTGCTCCGAGAGGACCAGGAGGGCGCGTCGGTGCTGGGCGGGGGTCGAGTTCGTCGCCGGTGAAGCGGTGGTCGGCAGCGGTGGAGGGGGTGCGGCCTGGTGGATGGCGGGACGGTCGTCGACGCCGTGCGCGCGGGCGTGGAGCGTTCGGCCGGCCTTGGCGCCGAGGACGCGCTGAACGGCCTGGCAGGGGCGCGTCGGCGAGGCCGCCGATCGTCGTCCGGCCCTAGCGGGTGAAGTCGTGGCGGTGGCCGGGCCGACCCCCAGCAGGGCGCTCACCGGCTGGGGCGCAGGAACGCGGCAACCTCGTCCGCGCCGGGGGCGATCACGGTGACGCCTCCAGGCGGCGTGATGGCGACCGCCATCGCGGCGGGCATGCGGTTGCGAGGCCTGCCTGGTGGCCGGTCAGAGTCCTTGTGCCAGTCCTGGGCCTGGCTGGAGCTCCCGCTCCGCGGAGGCCCCGGAGCTGACGCTGGTGGAGGTGTGGACGATCCTGCGCCACGCGCATCTGTGATGCGGCCTGCCGGACACCGGCCGTGGCGGACCCGCGCAGGGTCGTGTGTCCGGGACCGAAGCCGCCGTTCGGATCACGCAAGGCGGCCCTTCCGGTGAATGCCGGACGCCTCGCGAGCGAGGCAGCTGTCACAGGGGTACGGCGTCTCAGCCATGGACGAACCCGGAACCCGCGAGGAGATTGGCCATGTACGCAGCAGTTCGGCGGTACGAAGGGGTGACCGATACGGCCGAGGCGGCACGCATCGTGAAAGAGGGGTTCGTGCCGCTCATGCGCCAGGTCCCCGGCTTCGTGGCCTACTACTGGATCGATGCCGGGAACGGAATGATGGTCTCGACCAGCGTCTTCCAGGACCAGGCCGGTGCCGAGGAATCGATCGCGAGGGCGTCGGACTTCGTGCGGGACAACCTCGCGTCACTGCTCCCCAACCCTCCCCAGGTCATGGCCGGGGAGGTGGTGGCTTCTGCATAGCGGCGCAGGCGGGGCGTCGTACGCCCCGCTTGACGGCCTTTTCGTCGCACGACCGAGCGGCCGTTCGACTGTGCCCACTGCGCGCGCACCGCAGCCGGACCGGGCTCCGCCGTGGGGCCGGACGGGCGCCGGCCCGGCGATGTACGGCTCAGCAGCAGCGGAACCCCTCGCGCGGATCGGCCTCCCTGGCGTCCATGCGGCTGCGCTCGAACTCGCGGCGCGTCATCACCTTCGCGCCCGGGTCGTGGGACCTGGCATGGGCGACGTACCGGTCGTACCCGGACTCGCCCGACACCTCGCGCACGTACCAGCGGATCCAGCCCACCGCGCGTCGCACGCCACTCACCGCCGCCATACCCGCCACCGTCCTCACGCCTTCCCGCATCCCGCCGCCTCGTGGTCCGCACCACCGGTGCCGGCCGCTCCCAACTCCGCCTTCTCCGCCTTGGTGGGAATCAGCCCGGCCGGCGCCGCCAGCTTCGACTCCACGTACGGCACCTCGGCGAGACGGATGGTCTCCGGGGAGCGGATCGACTTCACACAGACCCTGGCCGCATCGGCGATGACCACCAGGATGAGGATGGCGAGTCCGCAGCGAGAAGGGCATCCGCCGGGGAGGCCGCCCCCCGTCGTGTGATCCACGGGTCCGGCACAGCCGGCCCGTCACCCGCGAGGAGCGATCTCCTTCGGGCCGTAGCGGGCGGCGGCCTCGCCGGCGGACAGAGCCCAGTAGCGGTCGCCGAAGGACCAATGCCACTATTTCGTGGGGCAGTTCACCAGGCCCTCGGCCGTGAGTGCGGCACCGAGCAGCTTCCGGCTGACACGATGGCGGCGCGCAGCGGGTGCCCTGGCCCGCCCAGCCGACCGCTCAGCGCTCGCACCCATGGGGCGCGATCTCACTTCCCGCAGCTCACGACCTGCGGTTCGGTGCCGAGGCCGGGTGCGCTGCCCTCCGCGGTACCTACCCCGCGCGGCGCACAACCCCTCGCACCGCCAAGCCCGCTGAGCACAAGGAATACGCGCCTGCGCCCCCTGATCCCGGGCCGACAGCAGCCCGGCGCGCGTTTCCCCGCTCGACCACCGCATCGAGGCCGTCTCCGGGCACGACGTCGGCACCCTGTGGGCCCACCGAGACCGCGGTGTCCTCGACGAGCCGCACGCCCGGAGGCGTTCTCACGTGTTCCGTCAGGCGACCAGGGTGACGTCGTGGTCGTCCGAGTGCGGCTCGGGCGTGGTGGAGCCGGTCGAGGGCGGGGGCCACGGCGTCGCGGTCCGCGCACCCTGGAGGAGCGCATCGGCCTTCTCGAGCGCGTCCTCGATGGCGCTCGTGGCCGTCATCACACACAACGTGTAGGTCACGTCGTCGAGGGCGAGACCGCTCTCCTCGTTCTTCGGTGCGGCAATGCGCAGGTCCGCGTAACGCGCCAGGAGGCTCCGCAGCGCCTTGGGGTCCGGCATCAACACAGCGCCCACTCCTTCTTCTGATGTGTTCACCATGTGCCCCGCATTCACCGAGCCGTGCCGCATACATCAAATGCCCCTCACAGGGCGGACGTGCAACTGCCGCGCCGGTGGCCGCTGCCCGGACGTGATCGGGGTCCACCGTCCCGCCGTACATCTGCACCAACAAGGACAACATGTTTGACGCGGCGTTAGAGTGCCGGAGCCTCCCCCTCCCCCCGACCGACGGCCCACAGGAAAACAGTGCATTCCGTGAACTCCATCCAGTCCTCCGGCTCCGCAGGCGAACGCCGCCTGCAGCAGCTGCTCGGCACCACCGACCAGGCCGGCACCTTCTACGACCGCCAGGTGCAGCCCCGCCTCACCCCGCAGATGGCCGATTTCATCGGACGGCAGACGATGGCGTTCCTGTCCACGGCGGACGCCGCCGGAGCCTGCGATGTCACCTTCCGCGCCGGCCCCCCGGGCTTCGTCACCGTCCTGGACGACCGCACCCTCACCTACCCCGAATACCGCGGCAACGGCGTGCTCGCCAGCGCCGGGAACATCACCGAGAACCCGCACATCGGCCTGCTCTTCGTCGACTTCACCCATGACCACATCGGCCTGCACGTCAACGGCACGGCGCGGCTGCACCGGGACGAGGACCAGAGGCGGGCCCACCCTCGCCTGCCCGTGGACACCGCTCCGGGGAGACGGCCCGAACTCTGGGTGCACATCACGGTGGAGGAGGCGTACGTGCACTGCTCCAAGCACATCCCGCACCTGGAGCCCGCGCCGCGTCCGCGCCCGCAGGCCGACCGGCCGAAGGACGGCGACTACTTCGCCCCCCGCTCCCCGCTCCTGCCCGCGCAGTGCGAGGGGGTGCGGACTTCGACGCCCACCGGCCCGCCGCCGGGCCTGACCTGAACGGGTCACCGGGCCCGCGTCCTGGCGAGCTCGGCGTTGAACTGCGCACCGGTCAGCAGCGCGAGGTTCGACACCCACAGCCAGACCAGGAACACGATGAAGCCGGCGAGCGGTCCGTACAGCCGGTCATAGGTGCCGACGTGCGCGGTGTACGACGCGAAGGCGACGGAGGCGGTGAGCCACAGGACGACGGAAGGCCGCCTCCGATCGCCCGCTGCCGGGCTGCTCGTACCGGGGCAGGTCCGGAGCGGAACAGCACCAGCACCATCGTGGCCGCGAGGCGGAGCAGCAGCGGCCACTTCAGCACGTCCCAGGTGGCGGCCGCCGCACCGCCGAGGCCCAGGGCCCCGCCCAGGGCGGCGGCGAACTCCCCGCTGAGCGTGAGCACCAGGCGCTCAGGACCAGAGCGACAAGCAGTACGCAGGCCGTGACGACGCCGCGTGGCACCGTCCGCCAGGCGGAGCGCTGGTCCTTCCGCTGGCCGATGCGCTGACCGCGGCGTCGGCCAATCACCCGACCGTGGTCCTGGATGTGTCAGGAGTCACCTTCGGAGACTCCGCGTTCCTCAATCTGCTGCTGCGTGTCCATCGGACCACCGAACTGCGCATCGCGATGCCACAGCCGCAGCTGAGGTGGCTGTTCGAGATCACCGGCGCGGACAAGGTTCTCGACGTCCGGCTCAGCCTGGGCCGTGGAGTCGGTCACTCCAGCGGAACGTGTAGATGGGATCGTCAGTGATCGCCGGTCGAGGCGGGGGAGTTCGTCCGGCGATCACTATCGTTGGTTCCGGTGTGGCACCAGGGGTCTACGCGTCGGACCCGTAGGTCCCGTACTGCGGAAGCCCCGTGGATTCGAAGATGTGCACCGAGAGGCCGCGCGGTGTCGTGTGATGGCTGACGAGCCGCAGGCCGGCCGGTGCTCCGCCGTCCGGGAACAGGCGTCGTCCCTGGCCCACCACGACCGGGGCGATCACGAGCCGCAGGGTGTCGATCAGCCCGGCGGCCAGCAGGGACTGGGCCAGCTGGGCGCTGCCGTGGATCTGCAGTTCCCGGCCGGGTTGCCGCTTCAGCTCGGCCACCTGGGCGGGGATGTCGCCGGACAGGATGGTGGTCGGGTTCCACTCGGCCTTGGTCAGGCTTTGGGAGGCGACGTACTTCGGCAGGCCGTTCAGGATGCCGGCGAAGGGGTGGTCGGTCATCTTCGGCCAGTCCCGCGCGAAGTTCTGGTAGGTACGGCGGCCGAACAGGAACGCGTCCGCCTCGCCGAGCCAGGTGTCGGCGAGCCTGTCGAACTCCTCGTCCAGGTGCGGCACGAACCAGCCACCCCGCGTGAACCCGTCGCTGGTGTCCTCGTCCGGGGACCCCGGCCCCTGGGAGACACCGTCGAGCGTGAGGAATTCCTGCACAACCAGCTTCATCGCGCACCACTCTCTCCTCGACCTCGATGGCCGATCAGCCGCTTCGGCGGTCAGAGGCGACCATCCCCATTTCTGATGCCCGTGGCCGCCTGCGCGAGCCCGAGCGGATCCGTCACCAGACTCGCAGGTCGGATGGCCGGCGAGGAGCACATGGCCATATCGTTGCGCATGGCCACCTATCGGTGGACGTCATCGACGAGGCCCTGTCCCAGATGCGGCGCCTGCACGGCAAAGTCCTGACGCCCGTTCTGACCCTGGCCCACGTCGCGCATCTGACCGGCGTGCCCTACCTGTACCTGCGGGAAGTCGTCCAGCGCCGACGCGACCCCTGCTCGGAGTTCTCCCGACCCGAGCGTGAGACCGCTAGGCCACGCACTGTCGTCGCCCCCGACCCCAGTTCTGATGGACGTCCAACGCTGGCTCCTGATCCACATCTTCGGTCGGCTCACTCCTCACCAGGCCAGCTTCGCCTACCAGCGGGGCCGCTCGGCCGTGCAGTGCGCTCAACGTCACCTCGGCGCCGCATGGCTGCAGGAATTCGACCCCGCCGCCACTGGTGACCGGTTCGTCGGCCGGTTCCCACCCGCCTTCGGCACACTGCCCGACTGCTGTGGCCAGCTGGGCCACGCGGCCCCGCCAGACTCCATGCGGGGCGCATCCGCCTGTCCGGGTGTGCGTCAAGCCGGCCAGGCCCGTCGCGGAGCACGGACGACCCCTGGGTGACGGGCATGCGCGAGGGCATGAGAGCGCTCCACCCGCCTGCAGCCTCGCAGATCTGCACGCATCCTCACCGGCCAGCATGTGCGAGCCTTCCCTGACGCCGACCCGCACCACATCCACCACACCGGCCATGGTTGAGCCGAAGGCAGCCCGCACGGACATGGTCAGCCTTCGGTTGCCGTGCCTTCGGGGGCAACCGCGCGGCGCTATGACCGGCGCCCAGGCCACCCGCTGGGAGGAGGCGCAGGCGGCCTGCGGCCGGGGCCGGGGCCGGGGCGTGGGTCAGCGCGCGGTGCGGGCCGAGGCCCCGGGGCGGGTGTAGGCCTGCTGGGGGGTGAGCGCGTCGTGCCCGCCGGTGCAGACGGCTACGGTCTCGACGGGTTCGCCGCAGTCGCGGTGGCGGACCTCCAGGGGCGGGCCCTCGGGGTCCGCGGTGTAGCGGTCGCCCCACTGCTTGAGGGCGATCATCGCGGGCCACAGGTCCCAGCCCTTGGGCGTGAGCCGGTACTCGTTGCGGGTACGGCTGCCGGGCTCGCGGTAGGGGACGGTGTCCAGGATCCCGGCGGCGACCAGCTTGCGCAGCCGGTCCGCCAGCACCGCCTCGGACAGTCCCATGTGGCGGCGGAAGTCGTCGAAGCGGCGTACGCCGTTCATGGCATCGCGCAGCACCAGCAGCGACCACTTCTCGCCGATGAGGTCGAGGGTGCGCTGCACCGTGCAGTTCTCGGTGCTGGTCTCCAGCCAGGTCATGTGGTCATCGTAGGCTGGCTTTGGCATTGACAGCCAGAGGTGCGGCTGGCTAGCTTCGAATGACGAAGTCAGTGAGTCTGGGAGGAACGTCCAATGGCGAGGTCACGCACGTTCGAGTGGGGAGACCCGAAGGTTTCCGCGGCTGCGGTCGGCCGGGCGAGCGGTCTGGAGTTCCTCCGGGACGTGCTGGCCGGGCGCCTCCCCGCGCCGCCCATCGCCGCGACCCTCGGATTCACCCTGGAGGAGGTCGAGCCGGGCCGCGCGGTCTTTGTGATGGAACCGGGGGAGGAGCACTACAACCCCATCGGCAGCGTCCACGGCGGCGTCTACGCCACCCTGCTCGACTCCGCCGCCGGCTGCGCCGTGCAGTCCGTCCTCCCGGTCGGCATGGGCTACACCTCGCTCGACCTGAACCTGAAATTCTTGCGCCCCATCACCGTCGACACCGGCAAGGTCCGCGCCGTTGGCACCGTCCTCAACCAGGGCCGCCGCACCGCCCTCGCCCAGGCCGAGCTGGTCGACTCCCAGGACCGCCTGCTCGCCCACGCCACGAGCAGCTGCATGCTCTTCCCCGTCCCCGCCCGCTAGGCCATCAAGCCGGGCTGTCCGCAGGTGTGGACGCGGCGGCAGCTGATGGACGGCGTACGGTGGCGAGCCCGGACCGGTGCACCCTGGCGGGACGTGCCCGAGAGGTACGGGCCGTGGGCGGGTCTATGCCCTGTTCCGGCGCTGGCAGCGGGACGGGACCCAGCGAGGATCCTCACCCAGCTTCAGGCCGAGGCGGACGCGAAGGCGCACGCCGCAGGGCGGCGAAGAGGTGCCTCTATGGGTTTGGCCAAGTTGGTGGGGCAGGTTGCGGGTCGTAGAACGTGCCGTCGCGGAGCATCGCGAAGAGGACGTCGACTCGTCGCCTCGCGAGGCCCGCGACAGCTCGGCGCGGGAGCGGGGCCTCGTGACGCACGGATGGAGGACGTCGCCGAAGCGGTGGTCGGTGGACCGAGCGAGTGGGGCGCGCCTCAGCTCTGTCGGCCAACGTGCTGACCAACCGGAGGCAGCGCACTGCGGTGCAGATCATCACCGGGGAGGAAGGCCTCCTCCGGGCCGGGTGGTGCCCTGGGCGGCCCTGATCGCAGCACCAGCTCAGCGCTGCCCGGTCTCGAGCCTCAGAAAAGGCGGCCCGGGCAGAGCACGATGTCTCGCCCGCAAGCAGGCGGGCCGCCGGCGGGCAGGTGCCGCACACCGACCGACGCCATCCGCGACAGTATCCGTGGGGAGCATCCGGCATGCTCTCCGGTCGTTGGCCCACTGCCGCCCTGGGGAACCCAGCTCAGCCGATGGCACCAAGGCGACGCCGACCGGAAATGCCGCCCGAGCCGGACTCGATCTCCTCAGGACGTGATTGCCGAGCCTCGCCATATGCTGCCGACCATCTGCGGACTGGTGGAGGGACCGGACACGATGAGTGCGTCGTCCTTGCTGGTCTGCGAGGACCTGCCGCACACCACAGTTCTGACTGACTCTGGCTCTCGGGCCATCGAGGTCGTGAAGCTGCTCGACGTATGCCAAGCCTTTTCCGAGAGTGCGTCAACATCGGCAGGACAAAGGGCAATGCAGCTCCCTATGCGGCACGCTCGGCGATGGCTGGTCTCTCCCAAACCGATCGCCTTCACCGCCTGGTGAGTCCGCGGCGCTGTCGAAGCACCACGAGAGAGAGGGGTCGTTTTGGCATACAAGAAGTTCGCCGCCCTGGCCATCGCCGTACCTGTCATGCTGGTCGGCCTGGGTGCGGCACCCGCTGCCGCCCAGAGCAACGGCGAATGCTCTTGGGGTCCGTACGACGTGGACACCACTGTCGCCTACTGAAATTCCAACTACGGCCACAAAGAGTTCCGAGCGGTGGCCATCTGCCAGGATGACCTGAACCCAGACCACGTCTACTACTTCTATGGGGGGTCTTCAACTGCTGCTCTTCAAAGTCGGGTGAGTGAGCGTAACCATGTATGAGTGAGTGTCGTTGTCAGAGTATGAATCTCACGGAATGGGCGAAGACGCAGGGCGTGCATCCGCAGACCGCGTATCGCTGGTTCCGCGAAGGGACGTTGCCGGTACCGGCTCAGCGGGTCGGCCCGCGAACAATCCTCGTGAACGTGGAGGTCAACGCGGCGCCCGAGGCGATCGGCGGGCTGGGCTTGTATGCCCGTGTCTCCTCCCATGACCAGAAGACCGACCTGGAACGGCAGGTCGCCCGGCTGTCCCGGTGGGCGGCGCAGGCCGGCCACCGGGTGGTGCGCGTGGAGGCCGAGATCGCATCCGGTATGAACGGTGCCCGCCCCAAAGTCGAGCGGCTGCTGGCCGATCCGGACGTGACCGCGGTGGTGGTCGAGCACAAGGACCGGCTGGGCCGGATGAACACCGAACTTGTGGAAGCCGCCCTGTCCGCGCATGGGCGCCGCCTCGTGGTCCTTGATGACGGCGAGGTCCAAGACGACCTGGTGCGCGACATGGTGGAGGTGCTGACCTCGTTCTGTGCTCGCCTGTACGGTCGCCGGTCGGCGAAGATGCGTGCCCGCAAGGCTTTGGAGGCCGCCGAGCATGGCTGACTCCACACTGCGCACGATCGAGGCGCCGTTCGTCGCGCCAGGCCCGTCCGGGGTGGCGACCCGCACCAGCATCAAGGGCATGTCCCAGCGGGACCGTGAGGTGCTGCCCCTGGTGGGCGCACACTTGAGTTCGCTGGCTTGTGCCGACCTCAAGGCACGTTGCCGGGCGGGTACCGATCACGACAGCGACCAGTGGGCGGAGCGCAAGCGGGCCCTGACCGAGGAGTCGTCCTCCCGCTGGGCCGGGAGTATCACGAAGGCCACCCACGACCAGTGGGGCCTGGCGCGCCGTGCCCACCTCGCCCATATCCACAACCTTGAGGCCGGGGTGCGCACGATCGCGCACCGCCTCTCCCAGCCGGTCGGACAGAAGGGCACGAAGCGGGCGCCGGGTGGCTACCGCACGAAGCAGGAGTGGTTCCAAAAGACCCGGCGCCTGCATGTGCTGGAAGACCGGCTGGAACGCGAGCGGTCCGACCGTGAGGCCGGTGTCGTGCACGTGGTGCGGGGCGGGAAGCGACTGGCTCGAGGCCGGCATAATCTGGAAGCTGCCCAGCTCACCGAGCACGAGTGGCGCGAGCGCTGGGATGCCGAACGCTGGTTCCTCCAGGCAGACGGGGAGTCAGGGAAGCGTTTCGGGAACGAGACCATCCGCGTCAGCTTGGACGGCGAGGTCGGCATCAAGCTCCCGGCTCCTCTGGCGTACCTGGCCAACGCCCCGCGCGGCCGGTACGTGCTCGACGGCCGGATCGACTTTTGGCACCGCGATGAAGAGTGGGCCGACCGCGTAGCGGCGAACCGTGCTATCGCCTACCGCATCCACCTGGACGTGGACCGGGGCCGCTGGTATCTCACCGCATCGTGGACGATTCCCCCGGTCCAGACCGTTCCCCTGGCCGTGGCCAGGGCAAACGGACTCATCGGTGTGGACACCAACGCCGACCACTTCGCAGCATGGCGTCTGGATGAGCACGGCAACCCGATGGGTGAGCCCCGCCGATTCTTCTACGACCTCGACGGGCCGGCCACGTACCGGGACGCCCAGGTGAGGCACGCCCTCACCCGCCTCCTTCACTGGGCACGGCGTGAAGACGTCTCCATCGCGATCGAGGACCTGGACTTCGGCGCGGAGAAGACGCGGGAGAAGCACGGCCGCAGGAAGCGGTTCCGCAAGCTGATCTCCGGCATGCCCGTCGCCAAACTGCGGGCACGGCTCGTGTCCATGGCCGCCGAACTCGGCATCAGCATCGTCGTCGTCGACCCCGCCTACACCTCCCGCTGGGGCGCCGAGCACTGGCAGAAGCCCCTCAGCAGCAAGAACCGCAAGACCACCCGCCACGACGCCGCTGGCGTCGCGATCGGGCGACGCGCTCTCGGGCACCGCGTCCGGCGACGGACGGCACCGCCCCCACACGACCAGAGCGATCGTGTGGGGCATCGGACCGCCCAGGCCGGACACGGCACCCGCGGGCGTGAGGAAACCCGCCCCCGCATCCCCGGACCACGGACACGATCCGTGTCGCCGGACGCGGCGAGAACGCGGGTGACCAGTGCATCCACAACCGTTCGGGATGCGCCAGTTGAACAGGTTTGGGTCCAAGACTCACTCCTGCTCACTGATTAGGAACGGTGGAGGAAGACCTACGAGCCCTACCCTTCCTACGCCTCGTGTTCGAGCAATAGCTTCCTCATCGGTGCGAGCTACCACATCAGGTGACCACCCTGTTGACGCTCGGTGTGGTCAAACTTGATCTGCCACACCGAGCACAGCCACTGGTCTCAGCCCGGGTTCGGGTCTGACCGAGCGGCCCAGCGGACCAGGCCGACAGCCACCACAGGTGAGAACGGCGCGTGTAGGTCGGCAAATACCAGCACGAACCGCTACCGGGGGCGGGCTGCGTACGTGTGGAACAGCGACAGGACACCGCCACGCTGAAGAGCGCGAACGGCACCAAGGCCGCCACGTGCTCGGACAACTCCACCCGAGCCGACTACAAGATGTGCTGACGCGCCGAACCCTCAACAGCGCCTCTATTGACCTGAGTCGGAGATTTGTCGTTAGTCCGGCATGAGCCGTCCTGGACCGAAGATCCCGTCGTTGTCGGTAACTCTCGTCCAGCGGGCCGTGCTTGAGGGATGGGTGCGTCGGCGGTCGACGGCTCAGGCGTCGGCTTTGCGGTCGCGGATCGTGTTGGAGTGTGCCGAAGGCTACTCGATCATGGAGGTGTCACGTCGGCTGCGGGTGGCTCCAGACGCGGTCCGTACCTGGCGCAGACGCCGCCGCGGCCGAGCCCCGCACCCGGCCGCCCGCCTACTGCGGCTGTGTCGCGATCTGGATCAGGTTGCCGCAGGTGTCGTCGAAGACGGCGGTGGTGACGGCGCCCATCTCCAGGGGCTCCTGGGTGAAGCGGACGCCGAGGCCGCGCAGGCGCTCGTACTCCGCCTTCACGTCGTCGACGGCGAACTGGGCGAGCGGGATGCCGTCCTTGACGAGCGTGTCGCGGTAGGTCTTGACGACCGGGTGGCCGGCGGGCTCCAGGAGGAGTTCGGTGCCGCCGGGCTCGTCGGGCGAGACGACGGTCAGCCACCTGTCCTTCTCGCCCACCGGGACGTCGTGCTTCTTCACGAAGCCGAGGATCTCGGTGTAGAAGCGCAGGGCCTTGGCTTGGTCGTCGACGAAGACGCTGGTCAGATGGATCTTCATGGGGTGCTCTCCTCCGGTCCGTATGTGTCGGGCACGAGCCATCGCTCGGCGATCTGCCGCAGCGGGGCTGTGTTGAGGTCGTGGAACTTGTAGCGGCCCTCCCGCCTGGTCTCGACGAGCCCGGCGGTCTCCAGCACGGCGAGGTGCTGGGAGACCGCCTGGCGCGAGATGCCGAGCTGATGCTTCATGCTCAGTCGCGAGCAGATCTCGAACAGTGTCTGTCCGGACTTCTCCGCGAGCTCGTCGAGGATGGTGCGGCGGGTGGGGTCGGCCAAGGCTTTGAAAAGTTCGTCGGCCACGACCACAGGATAGGCAAATGCTCACTTGCCTATCAAGTCGAGGCGCACCGCGTCGCGAGTCGGCCCGCCGTCGGCGGGCGCAGGCCCGCGGGCAGCGAGGACGCTGTGTGGTCTCGCCCGGGGCGCGGATGGAGGCGGCGGGAGGCTGACCCGGTGCCCAGGACAGGGCGGCACGCGTGGTCGTGGCCGACCGGCCCACCGGCGACGGTCATCGGCATCTCAAGGACGCGTAGGAGGCGCCTGACCGGTGGGATCAGCTCGCCCGCGGCTGCTCGTGCCCGCGGCGAGCCCCTCCAGCACGTCGCGCCAGGAGTCGACGCCGGGTCGGCGGCGTAGCAGCGCTCTGCGCTCGCGTTCCGTCATGCCGCCCCACACGCCGAACTCGATCCGGTTGTCGAGGGCTTCGGCCAGGCACTCGGTGCGTACCGGGCACCCGACGCAGAGGGCTTTGGCGCGCTTCTGCTCCGCGGCCTCGGCGAACAGCTCCTCCGAGTCGGTCGTCCGGCAGGCAGCGTCCGTGTGCCAGTGGGCGCTTCCGCTGGTCATGTCTTCCCTCCTCCTCAATGCCCGCAACGCCCCGCTGCCGCTGTCGGTTCCCGGCCTGCCGGGAAGTCGCGCCGCTGACCCCCCCCGTGCCTCATCCGGGCTGCGAGGTTGGTAGGTGGGTGTGGGTCAGGAGACGTGAGGCGTTGAAGGAAGACGCTTCCACGGGCCGGTGTAGCCGGCGCTGCATCCGCGCAGTGGGCGAGGCCGAGGGCGGAGGCGGGCTGTCGCAGGTGTGGGCGTGACGCAGTAGGGGTGCCCCTCGATCACCGTGATCAGCGCGGGGCACGGGCGGCAACAGCCCGGCCTGTCGTGGTCATCGGTCACTCGGGGACTCGGTGACTCGGTGACTTGGCGACTCGGCGGGTCAGTTCACGCGCCATCACGCCGCACTGCCCGCACCGGTGCAGCATCGCCGTGGGACTCCCCGCGCCCCGAGCTCCATCACCTTGTCGCCCGGGCACGACACGCCTCATCTCGCCAGGCGAGTGACCACCTTGAAGCGTGGCGAATGGGGAGGAATCGCCGACGGAAGAGTGGCCGCCTCACCATCCCGCCAAGCCGACAACGAGCTCGTTGCGGTGGGCGTTCTTGGCCCTATCGGGATGGCCGACCACCCACGGGGCAACGAAGGGAGCCACGCCCGCAATCGGCATCAAGAAGTTTACGATCTGCGAACGCTGCGTAGCCATTCCCTGCCGAGACAGGGGATGGGGATTCTTGGAAACGGCCAGCGACGCTCCTCGCCTCACTTCGTTGGCGCCGGCGCAGCTCGTTCGTCCCGCGTGACGACGAGGAGGGCGGGGCCCCGCTGCGCCGCACCAGTATCGACCTGGACGGAGGCACGGCGGTGGTGCGTCTCCCTCGAGGCGCCGCGACTGCCGCAATCCGGGTGGTGTGACTGCTGCGCGCGCCGGAAATCCGGGTGCGTGCGGTCGCGACCGTCGCCTATCGTGCCGGTCATGCGTGTCGTCTTCACCAAAGGTCCCGGTACGAGCTACGACATCGCCGTGCACCGTGAGACCGGTGCCGCGCTTGCCCCGCGCAACGGGCCCGGCGGGCATCTGTATCTCCCGCACGACCTGGTGCACTTCCTCGTCGAGGCGGAGGCGGGCATCAAGCTCGGGGTCTACGGGCGGCTGGCCGCCGGTGACAACGGCCTGTTCTGGCCCGCCGACCCCGCCGAGCGCGCCAAGGCCGCCCGGCGCCGCAAGTCGAAGCGAGTGAAGTCGTCCCCCCGGGCGAAGGCCGACATGGCCAGGTCGGAGGAGCTGGCGGGCATCGCTGTACCCGTGTGGGAGGTGCGGCACGGCCACGCGCGGCAGCTGCCGGCGTATGTGACGGCGGGGGAGATCCCCCCAGTGGTCGACCGGATCGTGTCCCGGTTCGACGACTACGCCGACCGCTGGCAGATGCTGCCGGTCGGAGGTTCGCTGAACCTGAGGTGGTGACGCCGGCTCAGTCCGCCTCGTGAGCCCGTCTTGATGCCTTGCCTCACCACGTGAGTGGTGTTCGGTTCCAGATCACGGGGCTGGCTCTGTCCACGAGATCGAGCAGCACCTCGACACCGGTTCGGAAGTCACCCAGACGCTGACGAGGCATCGGATTGTTCACGAGTTTCGGCAGCAGTGAGCCGAGATCCTGAGAGGTGCGGCGGTCTGCTCGCCCAGGACGAGCACGGGGTATCCCTGATGGCTTCGCTATCCGGCCTCGGCTGAACGCCGCGCGGCCCAGAAGCGGTAGACAGCCCAGCTGGCACCGAGCACAGCGGCCGTCCAGACGATGCCCTCGGCAAGAATAATTGCCGGGGTCAAAGTGAGATGCGGGCGAGGCGGTAGCACGACCATCTGAACGGCAGCACCCACCGGCACGGTCAACGCGGCAAGCAGGCCGATCAGCCCAGGCCGCCTGATGGCTGCACCGACCGCGCCCAGGACCAACCCGAACGGCAGCCCCACCACCAGCCACGCGACCATATCCGTGCCGGCCCCCCAGACGAAGGCGTCCGTCACGTAGTACGCCACCGTGGCCGCGACCAGCGCCAGGGCCCCGACCAGCGCGCCTCGGGCACGTGTCCCGGCCAGCCAGCCCATCACCACCGCCAGCGCGGCCCATGACCAGCCGGCGTCCATCAGCAGGCTGAGCACCTTGGCACCCTTGGCCCAGACGGTGCCCGTGAGCGGCATTCCGAGGTCGCCATACGGCGACGAAAGGGCGTTGACGAGCGAGGTAGCCGCCCCGAATCCCAACCCGGCCGCAAGGCCTCCCACCATGATCTTCACACAGGGAGAATATCCAGCATGCTCGGCAGCCCGTCGACGGCGAGTGCCCCGTGACGAACCGTGGACTCTCACGGCATCACGGGCGCCAGGTGAGGCCAGCTCCACTCACCGAAGCGCAGGGCCGGAAGGTGGAGCACTTGCCCGTGCTGCTACTGCCGCCTGCAGGGGGTGCTGTCGGTTCTCGTGAATATCGACTTCGCTTCAAATCCAGATGCCGCCCAGGGAGCTGAACATCTGCTGCCCGTTCTCGTAGACAAGGCCACGGGGCTGTTGCTGACAGGTCAGCTGACCGCCTGACCACCCGACCACCCGACCGAGGCGGGCTGGTCGAGGAGGTACCCGAGCAGATGGGGCCGCGGCTGCTGCTGGCGCGCGCCTACTACCACTCGGACCAACTGCGGTGTACGGAGGCCGAGTTGCGGATCATCGTAGAGCGCGACCCGGTCGAGCACTGCGCCCCGGCTGATGCTGGGCCGCACCCTGGAGCGCCAGGGGCGCACCGAGGAGCGTACGACGGGCCGACGCTGGCCCGGCTCCCCTGCGGAGCCGGGCCAGCGTTGCATGGCCGGGATCGACTGTTCCGCCCGTCGCCGTCGACGCCGTGGACCGGCTCCTTGCCGTCGTCGGCAGCAACCGCCTTGGGAACGCTGAGCCGGCCCTGCCCGCCCTTACTCGTGGCTGTCGTCAGGTACCAGCTCAGTGATCGAGCTTGTTGTCGCGGCAGTCTGTCGGTGCGGACACCGGGTTGCAGCGGGCGGCGTCCGGGCCGGGCAGTGAGACGAAGAAGTCCCGGTCGTAGCGGGCGGACATGCCGGCTGCCGGGAAGTCGGTGGAGACGATCTGGGCGCCGCTGCCCAGTGCCGACTCGCGCATGGTGGTGTCGCGGTTGAGCACGGTGCTCATCGGGACGTCGGAGCGGGTCCGGACGATGTACCCGCGCTTGACGAGGTCCGCGATCTGCGCGGCGTTCGTCCCGTTCGGGTCGTTACGCTTCATGAACGCTGCCGAGGGGGTGCCGGGTGCGGAGTCGGTGAACAGCACGCGGCCCTCGAGGTTCGGGTGGCCGGCCAGGTAGGAGGTGCGAACCTGGTTGGTGTTGTCCATCGCGAACATCACCTTGCCGGCCGACTTGGCCACTGTGGGCCAACCGTGCTGCAGAACGGACTGCTCGAGTGTCAAGCCGGGCCGCCTGACGTCGTCTGGCGTGATCAGCTGGTTGGTGTCGAAGACCGAGCGGATCTCGTCCTCAAGGGTCCGGAAGGTCGACTCCTCCCACGCGGGGCTTTCGACGCCGCCGAGGCGCTCGAAGCGGTCTTCGCTGGCCTTGAACTCCAGCATGATGAGCAGCGGGACATGTCCGGGGTTGTTCTGCGACCAGCCACGGATCTGCTTCAGGCACTCGGTCAACTGGACGCAGGTGGTGTTGTAGTCGGCGTCGACGATGTGGAAGACCTTCGTGCCGGGTTCCCCCCAAGCAGCATCCTCGAGTGGAGGAAGGCCCGCGTTCTTGCGGACCAGCGGCCAGCGGTACAGGCCGCCCTTCGGATCGGGCAGGACGTCGAGTTCGACTGAGCGGACCTCCTGCTCGTCCAACTGCTCGGCCAGCGGTGAGTGCGAATAGAACAGGTTCGGGTTCGCTCCAGGGTCTACCTCCAACTGGGCGCGCTGTTCGACGCCAGAGAGCTCACGGTGGTAGCTGTTGTGTGTGGCCACCACCTGGATTTCGTTGATGCGTGTGCCGCCCTTGTTGGCGGCCGCCTGCGATGAACCGGTCAATACCGTCTGCGTGGCGAGTGCGGTGAGAGCTGCGGCGACAGCCAACCAGCGGGGGAGGGGCATGCGGATCCTTTACAGCCAAGAGGGGGGTGGGTACGACGACTCGTCCACGCTCGGAAGGAAGGATGGACCTGCCGTGTCGTCAGTTCGTTGATCAACCATCTCGAAAGTGAATCTTGGTGGTCCGAGCGGGTTGCCTCCCCGTCCCAGCTCGGCCTGGTGGTTGGCAAAGTCACGGTCAGGTCGTGGGGAACGGCAGGATGTCCCGGCGTACGGGCGGGCTGGGGTCCGGCAGGGCGGGGATGCGTACCTGCGCGCACTGCCCAATCCCGGTGCGCACAGCATTCGTCTTGTCGGTCCTCGATGAGGAACGCCGTCCGGCCACCACGCGACCCGCCGACTTCCGTTTCGCGCCAAGGCGGCCAGACAGCGGTCCCCAACCGGTCGGGGCCGAGAGCTGCACGACGCCGCGGAAATTCACTGTGGGGGTCTTCAACATCTTCGCGACGTACGGCTTCCCGGTGATGCCGCAGTCGGCCAGGAGCAGGTCCGGTTGCTCCGCTGTGGGCTCCACGCCGTGTTCCTCCGGGTGTCGTCTCCACTCGGCGTAGCTGCGGAATTCGGGGAAATGGCGGCGCAGGGTGGATGGGCTGACGGCATTGCCGGTGCGCCGCTCATGCCGCGATCTGCAAGGAACCGGGAGAAGTCTGTGTCCTTCGGCTCTGTCCCGTTCTGGTGGATGTATTCCGTCCATGCTTGGTAGTAGCGGTCCACCGTGGTCGGTTGCTCACTAGCGGACGGTTGCCGGTCGGACGACGCTTTGGCCGAGCCCCCGGGGTCCTCCGTGCCTGCGTTGCTTGCCGGTTCGGGGCTGGGTGCCGGGAGCTTGACCGTGGTGCGTCGGTGCCCAGAGAGCTGCCGCGCGGCAGGAGCGGTGACGGGGATGGGTTCATGACCCTGCACGTACGTACGGTCGTAGGCGCTCCCATGCGCCTTGGACGGGACCCGAGGCGCGACGGAGCACGGGCTCGCGCTGGGGCCGTGGCTGTCCTGCGGCGGTTGTTGCTCGTCGGGGTGCGGCTGGGGCCACTCCTGCTCGATGAGCATCGTATGCTCCGCGGTTGGGGGTGGGGCTGTGGGTGGCTCCGACTCTGTCGGTTTCGTGGCTATGGTCGGGTTCGGCGGCAGCAGGGCCGGCTCGATCCCGGCGGCAGTGAGCCCCGCGGGTGCCGTCTTGGCCGGCGGCACGCCGTACTTCGCGAGCCGCAGCGGCATCAGTGCCTCGGTCGGCGCCTCTGGCATCAGGTATGTGTCTCCCTCGGAGATCAACCAGCTGATGAGCTCGCCGGACAGTTGGTTCATCTCCTCCGCCAGGCTGGAGCCCTGTAGCGTTGAGCGGGGCGAACTGCCGCAGCGGGTGGCGGGCGCAGTACACGCCAGCAGCCGTCGCCTTCGTTGCCGTCCGCAACCCCGGCGAACCCCTGCAGATCGCCTGGTGCGGCGACTCTCACGCCTACCACCAGGACGCCTCCCGGGCCGCAACCCGCCGAGTCACCACCGAACACCACATGCGCCAGGTCCTCCTCGACGCGGGGCGGGAGCCCGGGCCGTACTCGGGCGGCTCGCTCCGGCAGAGGCGCGCAGCGTGACGGCCCAGAGCCCATGCCTTTCCTCGGTCGCCCGACTTGCTCGTTCCCGGCTGATGGTCGCAAAGGTGTTTGACAGACATGGGTGGGGTGCGCAAAGTGGCCCGCATGAACCAGAAGATCACCCCTGACTTCGAGGAGCGCCTGGCAGTCGTCTGGGCGTCGTTCGACGGCTACGACGGGGGGCGTGAGGCGGAGTTCAGGGCCGTAGTCGATGAACTCGTGGCGGAGCTACCCGACGACAACCCGGTCGTCGCGTTCGAGCGGGCATGTGCCTTCGACTCGACCGGGCACTCCGACAAGGCAGTGCCGCTCTATCAGGAGGCGCTGGCGCGCGGCCTTGATGGCTATCGCGCACGGCGCACCAAGATCCAGCTGGCCAGTTCACTGCGTAACACCGGCCGTGCCGAGGAGGGTGTCGTGCTGCTCACGCCGGAGTTGGACGCGCCCTCCGACGAGTTGGACGACGCCGTACGCGCGGTCCTCGCGCTGTGTCTTGCCAGCCTCGGCCGGGAACGCGAGGGTCTGTCACTGGTCCTTGGGGCGCTGGCTCGCCACCTCCCGCGCTACCAGCGGTCGATGAGGAACTATGCGCGGGAGCTGGTCGAGCCCGAAGGCTCATGACGAAGGGCTCCGGCAATCGAGATGCGGTGCCGATCGCCGGCAGGCGGTCGGTATCGGTTTGCCTGCTCGGCTCTGGAGGTGCTCTCGCTCTTCGCAGCCGGTTGCGGCGTATCGATCGCCGCACTGCCCGCCGCGCCGTACCACGCGCTTCCGGCATGGTCTCCGTGCGTTCCGCCCCCCATCGAGTACGGACTGGTCTGGCCGCGAAACGGTGCCACGGCGCAGGTCCGGCCTTCGTGGAGATCGTCACCTGATTCATCCGAGGATGCCTCGACCTTGAGGCGGGGGAGGAATCGGGCTCCTGCGGAGCAGGACATGGGGATGACGAATCGCCGTCGGGGCGGTTCGTCGTCTGCCCTGCGCGGTGGCGGGGCAGGCCAAAATCGCTGGTCGCGGTGACGGCCGCATCGAACCGCGGCAAGGCCGACAAAGACCCGGCAGAGTAGCTGCCGAGCCCGGAAGTGACGTGCCGCTATCTGCCGGAGTGGGCCGGCACCAAGAGCGATGGGGCCTGACCGTCGGGACCGACGAGGCGGCCGTGCTGACCCAGTTCGCCGAGGCCTGCCTGACCACAACCGTCGTCTACGAGCCCGCACCCTGAGCGAGGCGCTCCGCCGTGAAAAGACGCGCGGTCTGCCAGGGAACGCACCCAGACGCGCGCGGCCGCCTCGGCGTCGATGAGGTCCTGGGCCCCTCTCAGGCGGTGAAGCGGCTCTGGATGTCCGGGCGCTCGGCGAGGTGCTGGGGATAGCCAGGGCCGAGGCGCGGGTGGGTGTCTTCGGCTGTCATCGGTTCCTTGCAAGAGGCGCAAACGACCTCGGCGTCGCTCTGGTGACCGCAGCGGTCGTGGTGGAAGACCACCGGCGGTCCCTGCTCACCGCTGAGCCAGCGGTTGCCCCAGGTGTTCATGGCAGCCAACACGCCGAAGAAGTCGCGCCCCTTCTCCGTGAGCACGTAGTCGTAGCGCACCGGCTCGTGCTGGTAGGCCTGCTTCTCCATGAGGCCCTCATCGACCAGGCGGCGGAGACGGTCGGCCAAGGTGTTGCGAGCGATGCCGAGCTCCTGCTGGAACGCGTCGAACCGCTTGATCCCATAGAAGGCCTCCCGCAGGACCAGCGGCGTCCACCAGTCCCCGAGCATGTCCATGGTGCGCGCGACTGAGCACGGCCAGTTCGCGAAAGAGGTCCGCCTCATGACCTCAGCATATAGGTCTCACCATAGGACTCAGCATTTCGGACCTGTGGAACCGCAAGCCGAGCGCTAGGTAGCCGCAGTGGTGGTTGCCGCCGCGGCGACACGCAACGGTGGTCGTGCTTCCGGTGCCCGTGTCGGTGGTCATCCAGCGTGCCCCAGGCCGGGGATGCGAGTGCCGGACCGGACCTTGTGCCGTTTGTTGATGCTGATCAGCACGGCGGTGAGTGGTTCCAGCTTCCGGGCCGGCCGAAGCGCGCCGGCGTCGATGCCATCGCGACCGGTGATCGAGCGTCAGATCGATGGCGATGGTCTTTGCCGGCACGTCGTCGCTGCGGACCAGGACGTCTTCGTAGCCGAGCAGCTCCATCTCGCTCCGGAGACTGAGGGCGGACAGGTGGTGAACGCACCCATCGGTCGGGCGCCGGCGCCATCCGTTGCGTCTTCTCGGTAGTGCTGCCATCGCCGACGTTCGGGCCGTAGAGACCCCGCTTGTCGAAGCCGAGCGGGTTCACGCAGATACGAGCACCACCTTGCCCGCAGGTTGGGCGCCCAGCGACGCGACCAGCTCCGCGTGGCCGTCGTACGGCACCGTGAGCAGCACTGCGTCGGCAGAGCCGGCCGCGTTGGCGTTGTCCGCTCCGCTGATCTGGGACAACGTCGCCGACCCGCCTGGCGATGTCGGTCGCCGTCTGCTCTGCCCGTTCCGGCGATCGCGACCCGATGACGACCGTGTGACCGGCCTTGGCGAAACGGTAGGCCGGGCCCCTGCCTGTGCCACCGACGCCGGCGACCTTGTAGCTGGTCAATCTGCTCCTTGAGCATGGGGACGACAAGGGGAGAAACCGGGTTGCGGCAGGAGGCGGCACCGTGGGTTCGCCGCTGTGATGCCGAAGGTGCTGAAGGAGAGCAACCCACGATGCGCCAGGTCCTGGGCACCGGCCGCCGCCGTGCCGCGCCCGGTCCGGCTCGAGCGCCGGCCTGACGGGCGGCGTCTTCGAGCGCTCGGGTTACCGGCCCGGCTCGCGCTCCATGGCGCGGACCAGGTCGAGGGCCCGGCCCAGGGTGGTGAGCCGGGCGTCCAGCGTCTCGCCGGCGGGGTAGAAGCGAACGGTGTCGACGCCGGCGTCGCGCCACACCCGCAGCCGGTCCCGCACCATGTCCTCGGTGCCGATGAGCGTGGTGCCCAGGACCATCTCGTCGGTGACCAGTTCGGCCGCGCCGTCCCGGTCGCCGGCCTGCCAGCGCTCGCGGACCTCGGCGGCGACATCGGTCCAGCCCTGGCGGCTGTATGCGTTGTTGTAGAAGTTGGTGCTCGCGGAGCCCATGCCGCCCAGGCTGAAGGCCAGTTCCTTCTTCCGGCCGGCCACCATCGCCCGCAGTGCGTCCTCGTCCTCGGCGAAGGCCACCTCGGCGCCCTGGCAAATGTCGAAGTCTGCGCGTGAGCGGCCGGAAGCGGTGAGGCCCGCGTCCAGGTGGTCGAAGTAGGCCTCTTTGGCGCCCTCGGGCACGAAGCTGGTGCCGAGCCAGCCGTCGGCGATCTCGCCGGTCAGTTGCAGCATCTTCGGCGAGAGGGTCGCCAGGTAGATCGGGATGTCGTGCTCGGCGCGCATCGACAGGCGCATGGGTTTGGCATCCCCACCGGGCAGCGGGATCTGGAACTCCCGCCCGGCGTGGAAGACCTTCTCACCCGCGGCGGCCTGCCGCACGATCTCGACGGTCTCCCGCATCCGTGACAACGGCCGGTCGAAGGGTACGCCGTGCAGTCCTTCGATCACCTGCGGGCCGGATGGGCCGAGTCCGAGCAGGAAGCGCCCCTGGGAGATCTGCGACAGGGTGATCGCCGCTCGGGCGATGGCCATCGGCGTGCGGGTGGCGAGCTGGATGATCCCGGAGCCGAGCAGCATGCGCTCCGTCCGTGCGGCGAGATACCCCAGCGGCGACGGTGCCTCGGAGCCCCAAGCCTCCGCCACCCAGCAGATGTTCAGGCCCAGCTTCTCCGCCTCGATGACGAAGTCCACCGTCTCCGGCCAGCTGCCCCCGGATGCCTCGATCGTGGTCGACGTACGCATCACACACTCGCCTTTCCGGACTCTTCCGCAAGCTTCTTGATCGCCGTGAGTGTGGCGCTGATGTTGGTCTCGAACTCCCGCATCCGCACGAAGACGATCTTCTGTTCCTTCTCCGGCATGCGGTCGATGGCGACGGAAAGACCGGAGCGGCCCGGTCCCAGCTGCATCCACTGCCGCAACAGCGTCCCGCCGTCCTTGGGTTCGAGGGTGAATCGCCAGAGCGCCGCGGGTTGCTTGGGGTCCTCAACCGCCCAGGTGAACACCCTGGGCGGCTCGTACTCCACAACGTGGGAGGTGGTGGCCCACTCACCCAGCGCCTCGTGCCTGCTCCGGCCCATGAAGCGGGCCCCCGGCGCGGGTCGTGTTCCCCCGTCCAGCCACTCCACCGACTGCAACTCCGCGCTCAGGCGAGGCATCAGCTCGATGTCGGTCACCAGCCCCCATACCCGTTCCGGCGGGGCGGCGATCCAGATCGGCACCTCGACCGTCGGCTTGTCCGCGTAGCGCGCGCCCGTCCACTCCATGGCCCGGCAGCCTCCTCATTCAGTAGTGAAGATCCCCGTATAGAAGGGTCTGAACGGTAAAGTTGTGTAGATAGACTTATGAGTCAAGCGTGGGCTGCGGCGCTACCGGGAGACTGCCGCAGCCCACGAACTACGCAGGCGCAGGCCGTCCGCCGCGATGTGACAGCCCGTTAGGCCGACGTCAGGACAGATATGCCGATCCGAGGAGACGGTCGGCGAGTACGTCGAGCCGGTGGGCCGGCGAGCCCAGAAGTGAGCGCCGCGCACGGGCGCGCCTGAGCAGTACGTGGGACCGGTGCTCCCAGGTGAAGCCGATGCCCCCATGGGTCTGCAGGGCGTCGGCCGTTACCGCCTCGACCGCGTCGGCCGCCGCCGCGAGCGCGGTACGAGCCGCCACGTCGGCGTCGGCACGCTCGCCGTCGACGGCGTGGGCCGCCCCCTGGACGAGCATCCAGGCGGCGTCGAGCTGGACGGACCGGTCCGCGAGTACGTGCTTGATGGCCTGGAACGATCCGATCGGCCGGCCGAACTGCCGACGCTGCCCGGCATACTCAACGGCACCCTCCAGCGCGCGTCGTCCGGTGCCGATGAGCTCGGCTGCCAGCACGGTGAGCAGGCGGGCGACCGTGTGCGCGCCGAGCGGTACGGCGGGCGCGCCGGTCAGCTGCAGGCTCGCCATCGGCTCGGTGACGTCCAGCGACTCCACGGAGGTCCGCGCGGTGGTCGGTTCGGCGAGTTCCACGAGGACCGGCCGCGCCGGGGCGCTGCCCTCGTCGGCGAAGGCCAGCAGCAGTTCGGCGTCGAGGCCGAACGGCACCGCTGCCAGCACGCCGTTCACCGCCGCGCCGTTCAGCGTCAGCGAGCCCGCCCCCCGGCCGGGCACCATGTCGGCGGGGAAGGTCTCCCAGGCCGGTACGGCGACGGTGGAGCCGTCCACGACGCCGGCCAGCGCGGCCCGCGTGCCGGGACTGTCGGGGTGCTCGGCCAGCACTGCGGCGACGGTCGCGGTGGCGGCGAACGGGAGGGTTGGCAGGGCCGACCCCACCCGCTCGGCCAGCACACACAGGTCCGCAACACCGCCACCCGAGCCGCCCAGTCTCTCGGGCACGCCCAGGCCGAGCAGTCCGAGTTCGGCGAGCGAGTCCCGTAGCTCACGGTTGAGGGTCTGGGGGATGGCGCCCCAAGGCGGAGGAAGGGTGTTCCTGCGGGCGTGGGCGGCGAGCAACCGTTCTGCGGTTCGGCCCAGTTCGAGCTGTTCGTCGGTTGGCGCGAAGCGCATCGGGGTCCTCCTCACGTCGGGGGGAAATCCACGGCGCCCAGCATTGACTAGTGAGTCTATCTACGCAACTGTTCTGCTCATTCGCTTACCGAAGACACCAGGAGGTCTTGGTGGAACCGCAGGGCAGCGAGCCGGCCGAGCGCTTCCGCGCTTCGGTGCAGGCATTCGTGGCGGACCTGGTCCCGCCGGACTGGCAGGGCATCGGCGCCCTCGACCCGATCGAGCGCGAGACGTTCCAGGAGAAGACGCGGGCCGCGCTCGCCGAGCGCGGCTGGGTTGCCCCGGCTTGGCCGCGGGAGTACGGCGGCGCCGGCCTCGGACCGGCGGAACTGGCCGTCGTCATTGAGGAGCTGACCGCAGCCGGCATTCCTTCCGGCTCGGACAACGACGAGTTCGGCATCACCATGCTGGGCAACACCATGCTGCGCTGGAGCGACCCGACCCTGCTGCGCCGGTTTCTGCCAAGGATTGCCTCCGGTGAGTATGTCTTCGCGCAGAGCTTCTCCGAGCCGGGCGCCGGCTCGGACCTGGCCTCGCTCTCCCTGCGGGCCGAACCGCACGGCGACCAGTGGGTACTGAACGGGCAGAAGCTGTGGTCCTCCGGCGCACACAAGGCGAACTGGACGTTCGTCCTGGCCCGGACCAACCCCGACGCCCCGGCGCACCGCGGCATCAGCATGCTCCTGGTCCCCTTGGACCAACCCGGCATCGACATCCGCCCGATCCGCAACCTCACCGGCGAGGCGGACTTCAACGAGATCTTCTTCGACAACGCGACGACCGAACTCGGCCTGGTCGTGGGAGAGGTCGACCGCGGCTGGACGGTTGCGATGACGCTGCTGGGCTTCGAGCGCGGCGCGACCGCGCTCAAGGCGCCGATCCGCTTCCGCAACGAGCTGGAACGGCTGATCGAACTGGTCCGCGAACGCGGGCTGCACCGCGACCCCGACATCCGCCGCCGGATCGCCTGGTGCCATGTCCAAGTCGAGCAACTGCGCTGCCATGGGCTGCGCACCGCCGCCACACTGATCGCCGGAGAGGAACCCGGCCCCGCCGCCGCCGCGTTCAAGCTGCTCTGGAGCGAGTACCACCAGCGGGCCACCGAGCTGGCCGTGGACGTCCTCGGCCTGGACGCCCTGACCCCGACCGGGCGGCCCTCGCCGAACTGGTTCCACACCGACGACCCCGGCGCGCCGAACTCGTCCGCGTCCTGGACCAGCGTCTACCTCAACGCCCGCGCCGGCACGATCTACGCCGGCTCCTCCCAGATCCAACGCGGCATCGTCGGGGAGCTGGTGCTCGGCCTGCCGAAGGAGCCCCGACCTGCGCCCACTGCCGCACGCTGACTGCCGAGAGCCGAGGAGTATCGGTGATCATCCGCAGTCCCTACCCGGACATCGCCATCCCGGAGGTCTGCCCTGCCGGAGTTCCTGTTCTCCGAACCCGGCACCGATGACGCCGACCGCCCTGCCGTCATCGACACCTCCCATCGCGGCTACACCTACGGTCAGTTGACCGCCGCAATCGGCCGGGGCGCGGCCGGTTTGGCCGAGCGCGGTCTGGGCCGTTACGACGTGGCCGTCATCTTCTCCCCCAACTGCCCGGACTACCCCGCGGTCTTCCATGGTGTGCTGAGCGCCGGCGCCGTCTGCTCACCGGCCAATGCGCTCTACACGCCGGCCGAACTGGCCCATCAACTCCGCGATTCCGGCGCCCGGGTACTGTTCGCCTCCGCCGACTCCCTGCACCGGGCGCGCGCAGCGGTGGCCGAGGACAAGGTCCGGGTGGAGGAGACCGGGGATCGGTCGGCGTGCTGATGCCCGACCTGGAAGCCCGAGTGGTGGACCCCGTCAACGGAGAAGACACCGCGCCCGGAGGTCAGGGCGAGCTGTGGTGCCGCGGCCCCAACATCATGCGCGGCCATCTCAACAACCCCCAGGCGACCGCCGCCACCGTCGACGCCGACGGCTTCCTGCACACCGGCGACATGGTGACCGTTGATGCCGACGGCGTCTTCCACGTCGTGGACCGGCTCAAGGAGCTGATCAAATACCGGGGTCACCAGGTCGCCCCCGCCGAGTTGGAGGCCGTGCTGCTCACCCACGGCGGGATCGCCGACGCCGCTGTGGTAGGGGTGCACCACGATGGAGGGGAAGTGCCCAAGGCGTTCGTCGTGCGCCGCGCCACCCACCCCGGTCTGGATGCCGAGGAGGTCCAGGCGTTCGTCGCGGCCCGGGTCGCGCCGTACAAGAAGGTCCGGCTGGTCGAGTTCCTGGACCAGATCCCGAAGTCCCCGGCCGGCAAGATACTGCGCAAGGACCTGCGTCGACGGGAGTCGGCGATGTGACGGGCGGCGAAGGGCGCGACAATGGGGGCCGAAACCCGGTCCCTTCGACTCCGCGGACGATGCCTTCGCGAAGACCCGGTCCGGCCGGCGGCGCCACCGTCTCCCTGGCCGAACGGCTCGTCAGACACCTGGCGCCGTGCGAGCCGAGCGCACCGGGCACGCCGAAGCATCCGGCGATCCCTCGCTGGCCGAACGCACGTGGCCACCTTGACCGAGGCGGTGTCCGGCGGGTGGGGCATCGGGGTCACGCCCACGCCTATGACGAAACCGTCAGCCACGTGGTGCACTTCTCGGCAAGGACTTGTGGTCCCGCGTCACCGCTGCCTCAGGGTGCGACCGTGTCACTGTGACGGCTTCATGTGAGCCGTGGATAGGCTCACTCGGTCCGTGTGTCCGAGCGGTTTGCCCGGTCAATGAAAGAGGACGATGAGATGTCTGTGCATGTGATCGTGTTGCCAGGAGGCGGCTACGAGGTGCACGCCGAGCACGAGGCCCAGCCGATCGTCGATTGGCTCGAAGGATTGGGCTTGGAGGCGAGCGTTTTCCGGTATCCGCTCAACACACGGCATCCAGCGCCGCTCGCGGCACTTCAGACCGAGATCCGGCGCCTACGGGACAAGGGGGCCGACACGATCGGGGTCGTGGGCTTCTCGGCCGGTGGGCACCTCGCGGGCCTGGCAGCCCTCGCTCCGAACGCTGACGAGCGGACATCGGTTCAGTTCGCTGTCCTCGGCTACGCGATCACGTCGATGGAGACCGAGACGTACCGCCCTTCTCAGCTCATTCTGCTGGGTGCGGACGCGTCGCCGGAGTTGCGTCGTTCGACCTCGCTCGACGCGCTGGTCACTTCGTCGGCTCCTCCGTTCTTCCTCTGGCACACGGCGGAGGATTCTTACGTTCCGCCGGAGCACACCTATCGCCTGGCTGCGGCGTTGGCCGCCGACAATGTGCCCCACACGGTGCACGTCTTCCCCCACGGTCCCCACAGCCTGGGCCTTGCCCATGGGGCTGGAGAGGCATCGACATGGACACGCTTCGCCGAGGCATGGATCGGCGAGCAGGCCGGTACTCGGACGCCTCACGGAGCTTGATAGCGCCAGCCCCATTGCGATGCTGGGGAGTCTGATCGATTCAGCCGGAGTTTCCTGGGATGCCGGGCGCCGGGTGGACCGCTCCGCGTCCCGCCTGCGGAGTGCGTGTGCGAGTCACTTACGAGGGGCGTCGGCCGCCCACTTGGCTGCGGGCTCGGGCTGCCGCGAGGCCGTCCAGCCACGATGGGTTCGCGATGGAACTCGCGAGGGCGGAGAGCATGCCGAACATCGCGCGGCCCCACCGCGGCGGTGTCGATGTCCTGCTCGAGACATGCCGGTCGATCCCGCGCTCGAGCAGCTCGGCACGGGGGGTGACCAGACAGACCGGGAGGACCGGGCCGGGGCGAACGATCGAACTCCCGCTTCCTGACCTCATGTGGATCTTCACTTTTCCGGAGGCTGCCTGAGACCGTGATGCGCCGAGATCCAGCATGGCGATTTGTTGACTAATTGGACCACATCGTGTTTCTGTAGTGGTCCAATCGGTCAACAAACCTAGTGGAGGATTCCGATGCACCAGACTCAGACCCAGACGGAGCGGAACAAGGCCGTCATCCTCGAAGTCCTGACGACCGCGTTCAGCTCCAAGGACTTCACCGCGCTGGACCGGTACCTGCACCCGGACTACGTGCAGCACAACCCGTTCATCCCGCCGGCCAAGGCCGGGCTGCGCGGGTTCGTCGCCGACATGCCCGACGACACCCGCTACGAGCCGGGAGCGATCATCGCCGAGGGAGACCTGGTCATGGTCCACGGCCGGTACTCCGGCGGGCCCGGCAAGCCCCTCCTCGGGATCGACATCTTCCGCTTCGAAGACGGCCTGGTGGTGGAGCACTGGGACGTCCTGCAGGACGAGGTGGCCGTGGAGGACACCGTGGCAGGCAATCCCATGTTCACCAACCCGCAGGCCGGCTCGGCCGACCGGCAGGCCTGACCGGGCGACGCGACGGCTCGGGCACGCACTCCGCGGCGGCGCCCGACGCGAAGACCCGACGCAGACCCCGGCCGGACCCCGCCGACCCCACGGCACGCCAACCTGATGCCGACGGGGCGCGGCGTCCACGCTGCTTCTGCGGAGGCTCCCGCCGCCTGACGCCGAACGCGCGCCACAGGCGAACGGCGCGGGAACATCGACACACAGGCGGCGTCATTCACCACGGAGGCCTACCCATGACGAACCTATTGGATCTTGTTCTCGAGGCCCATGGCGGCCTCCAGCGGTGGCAAGAAGCAAGAACCGTCCATGCCAAGGGATCCGTGGGCGGGCTCCTGTGGACCCTCCGCGGACAGGAGGGAATCCTTGCTGCGGTCGACATCACCGTTGACGTGCAGCAGCAGCGCGTGGTCTTCGAGGGCTTCACCGGCTTGGGGCTGCGCGGCGTGTTCACGCCCGACCGTGTCGCGATCGAGAGGCGGGACGGCGAGGTCGTGGCCGAGCGGACCACTCCACGTGAAGCCTTCGCCGGCCACGGCCCGGACACCCCCTGGGACGAGCTCCATGTGCTGTACTTCGCGGGCTACGCACTGTGGAATTACCTCACGGCCCCCTACCTGCTGACGCGCCCCGGCGTCGTGGTGGAGGAACTGGAAGCGTGGCAGGAGGCCGGCGAAGACTGGCGACGGCTGCGGGCCAGATTCCCCAATGACATAGCCACGCACGCCACGGAACAGGTCTTCTATTACAACACCGCCGGGCTGCTGCGACGCCATGACTACGCAGCCGACGTACTCGGCGGCACCCCGGCCGCGCACTTCACGGACAGGCACGTAACAGCGTCGGGACTGGTCTTTCCCACCCACCGGTACGTCGTGCCCATTCAGGAAGATGCGCGCGCCTTGCCGGAACCAATCCTTGTCACCATCGACCTCGCCGAGGTTTCCGTTACCTGACCACGACACGAGTACACCCCCGCGCCAGCGTCGCCGTCGCCCACGGGCAGCCGTTCATCGCCAACCTGGCACGTGTTCCCTCGGCGGCGGCGGGGGAGGGGGAGGGGCTGAGCGGCGCCCGACGGGAAGAACGACATTGCCCCCGGCCTGGCCGCGCTGACCCCAAGACCCGTCTCATGGCGACGGCTCGCGACGCCCTTTTGTGGTTGCCGCACCCGATTGGGCTGTCCGCGAGATCTCATGTCCGAGCTGGCGTATACGCGCCTGCGGCGGACCGTGCCACATAGGTTGCTCCGAGTGGCGGTCCCCGTTAATTCCCCCGTCCAGGCAGCCGGATTCTTTTCCGTGAAGCCGGCGCTTTACCGTGGCGACCCCTTGTCAGGTGAACTCGTCGCGACATTTCGTTTCGGCGATGAGGGCTCCTCAGGGAAGGGAATGCCGTCAGCCGATCGCGTTCCTCGCCCCGCCCGAACAGCTCATCCACGGGTCAACCCCAAGACGATCAAAACGGGGCCGGCTCGCGCTGCTCCCAGGTGCGCGTGAGTCCGACCACCGGATCGCTCCCATGCCGGCCAGCGCCGCCCCACCGACCGGTCCGCGCAAGCACTCGCGCCGGGCATTCATTCAATGAGGGAGTACAGACCATGGCACAGGAAACCGCACGCCCCGCCGACGCCTCCGGGTCTACCGCCTCGGCGGCGAACTGCCCGTCATCCGGCTCGGCTACGGTGCGATGCAGCTGACGGGGCCGTGCGTCGTGAGCGGGTCACCAGTCGTTGTGGTCCAGACGGACCACAATGGCGTACCCTTGGGGCATGGGAAGAAAGCGAGGCTTCGACGAGGCCGCTGTACTGAATGTCGTACGCGACCGGTTCTGGACGACCGGATTTGCCGGCACGTCCACCTATGACCTCATGGAAGCAACCGGGCTGGGCAAGGGCAGCATCTACAAGGCGTTCGGCAACAAGCACGACCTGTACGTGCGTGTCTTCTCCGACTACTGCCAGGACCTCGTCGCCCAGGCCCGCGAGCAGTTGCAGGGCGGCCCGGAAGCGGTGCTTCCCTCGCCGATGGCGCGACTCGAGCGCTACCTCGTCTCCCTCGCCAGCGCCTTCGCGGGCGAGTCGCCCCACCGCGGATGCTTCCTCACCAAGGTCACCGCGGACCGCGCCGGTGAGGACGAGGAGGTGGCGCAGACGGCCCGCCGCGCGTTCGACGACCTCGCCGGCGTCCTCGCGGCCGCGATCCGCGACGCCCAGGACGCAGGGGAAGTGGCCGACCATGTCGACTCCTCGGCTCTGGGGTATCTGCTGCTGAGCGTCATCAGGGGCATCGATTCCATCGCCAAGGCGGATGTCGACGCGGCGACGCTCGAGCAGGCGGCGCGATCCGCCGTGGCCCTGATTCCGAGGGCGGACCCACCTCGTTCGGAGGTCTGACCACCGTCGAAGCGCCCGGGTCGGCTGCCGACTGCGTCCGCGCCCTCCGATTGTTGACCGGGTGGACCATCCGCGAAGAACGGTCTGGTGGCGCCGGGCGAGGTGGCGGTCCAGCAGCGTGCTGCCCATGGCGGTTACTGCGAAGGCTGCGCCGATCCAGGCGGTGCCCGCCAGTCCGAGTCCGGTGTCGATGACGAGACCGGAGACCATGGGGGCGGCGGCGATGCCGATGTTGAAGGCGGCGATGTTCACGGCGCCGCCCAGCGTTCTGGTCTGCCCAGGATGGAGAACACCCTGGCGTTGACTGCGGGGGTGACGGAGAATTCGGCCGCGCCCAGCAGCACCACGAGCGGGATCGCCGCCCATGCACTGTTCGCGGTGACGGCGAGTACGACCGCGACCACGACGAAGGAGCCCATGCCGGCGAGCAGGACGGTGAAGGGGGCGCGGTCGGCGTTGCGTCCTCCGACGGTCAGGCCGGCCAGCGCGCCGACTCCGTACAGTCCCAACACGAGGGGTATCAGACCGTCGCTGATGCCGGTGGCGTCCTCGAGGAGGGCGCCAAGGTAGGCGAAGATCGCGAAGTTGGCGGCTACGGACAGTGCGGTGGTGGCGTAGGCGACCCACAGCCGCGGCACCCTCAGCGAGCGCAGTTCCGTGCCCAGGCGGGGCTGTGCCGCCGTGCTGTCACGGCCGCCGGGCAGGGCGATCAGCAGTGCGACCGCGGAGAGCGCGGTGATCGTGGCCACGGCCCAGAAGGCTGCCTGCCATCCGGCGTGCTGGGCCAGCAGGGTGCCGGCCGGGACGCCGATGATGGTGGCCACGCTCAGCCCTGAGACGACCACTGACATGGCCCGGCCGCGCTTGGCGGCGTCCACGAGTGAGATGGCCGCGACCGAGGCCACGGCCCAGAACCCGGCATACGCCATGGCCGACACCACGCGCATGACCAGCAGGAACCCGAAGTTCGGGACGAGTGCGGCGACGACATGTGCGGTGATGAAGACGAGCTGGAAGCCGATCAGCGCGGCACGGCGCGGCATCTTCAGGGTGGCCAGGCCCAGCAGGGGTGCTCCGATGAACATGCCGACGGCGAAGGCGCAGCCCGGCGGAGGAGAGGGGGACGTCGAGATCGTGGGCGACGGAGGGCAGCACCCCGGAGAGCATGAACTCCGAGGTGCCCTGAGCGAAGATGCCCAGCCCGAGGACATAGATGACGAACGGCATGATCCAGCTGCTCCGTAAGGTGGTCGAAGGACGAACCAGGTGGCTTCCGCTCGCTCCCTACGGTCACTGCACGCAGGTGAGGGCTCCGCTTCATGCCGTACATCGGAGATGAGGGCGGCGCTGCCCTTCCGGTTCACATCCAGCGTCGCGCCCTTTCATGCCCTTGCGGACCCCGTGCGCGCGCCTTGCTGAACCTAGGTCCAGGTGGTCCACCTTCACTGAACCGTCAGGGCGCTCCAGCGATAACACTGATTGCATGGCTCAAGACGGCGAACCGGGTGTGTTCCTGGTCTGTCACTCATACGCCAGCGACCAGATTTTCCACCGCATCAGGCAATTCCTCGGCGAATAGCCGTCAGGAGTAAGCCCCGCTGTTTCTGAGTCTCGAGGTCCACGGCCCAAACGGGCCCTCGATCACCTAGCGCCACCGCCACACCATCCCGCCCGTCTGCCGGACGAACCGTAAAAAGGAGATCATTCGATGACTGATTTCGCGCCTATGCCCGAGTTCGCTCAGGGTCCGGACATCCCGGAATCCGGTTTTGTCGTCACTGACTTGGGTGGCGGTGTCTACGGCGTCACCCAGGGGATGATCAACACCATGTTCCTGGTGACCAAGAATGGCGTGGTCCTCGTGGACGCCCCTCCGGCCCTGGGGGACAGGCTGCTGAAGGCCATCGAAGAGGTCACGTCGAAGCCGGTAACTCACCTGGTCTACAGCCACGCGCACGCCGATCACATCGGGGCCGCTCACCTGCTGGACCAGCGCGGCCTGAAGATCATCTCTCACGAGCTCACCGGCGAGTTCATCAAGGAGGCGCATGACGACAGGCGGCCCCTGCCCACCGAGACCTTCAGCGGGAGGCGGAAGGAGCTGGACATCGACAGAGTGAGGTTCGTCCTCGATTACACGGGGGACTGGCATCAGGCGGGCAATCTGTTCATCCACCTCCCGGAACAGAAGACCATGGCGGCCATTGACAGCTTCTCCGTCAAGAACGCGCCGTTCTTCCGTCTGGTCTTCTCCGCTCACGTGCCCGCGTACTTCGAGGCCATGGACCAGTTGCTGGAGTACGACTTCGAGACCATCGTGACCGGTCACATGTCCCTGTACGGCACTCCCGAGGATGTGCAGACGAATCGTGAGTACATTCGCGACCTGCGGATCTCTGCTGCCGAGGCGCTGCGGACGGTGGATCTGAAGGAGGCCGCGGCCGCTGCCAACGTGCCGGCGAGCAATCGGCAGGCGGAACTCAAGGTCTGGATGGACGCGGTCGTCGCTCGCGCAGCAGAGCTGCTGCCGCCGTGGGAGAAGCGCCTCGGGGGGACCGACATCTTCCTCGCCGACAACCTCAACGCCGTCGCATGGAGCCTCTTCCTCGACTGAAGGTCGGCTGTTCGGCGTTGGGCTGGTCGTCCCACGACTCGGTTCCGGGGGAAAGTGCCACTGCTGTTCGAAGACGACCAACAGTGGCATGGGCGCGCCTGCGACTGCCTTGTTGCGTCTCCGGAGGCGTCGCCCACCCAGGAAGGCGAGGTCGCGCGGGCATGCGCAGACCTCACCCCTGGCCCAGCCATACATGGTCGAACGATCGTTCGCCGCGGCCTGAGGCACGGGAAGAAAGGACACCGCATGATGCCACCGACTAGGGCGGAACTGCTGGCACAGAGCATCGATCTGGTCTTGGGCGCCGTCAACGGTGCGCCAGTGGACCAGTATCAGAATCCGACCCCGTGTGCAGAGTTCACGGTGAAGGATCTCGTCAACCACATCGCCATGATGTTCCTTTTGGCAAGGGACTCGGGCACCCGGACGGCATCGGACCCCAGCCTGCTGACCGCCAACCCCGTGCCTTTCCTCGCCGGACGACCGGAGTCCGAATGGGCTCTACTGCTGGCCGACAAAGCGGAGCCGACAGCAAAGGCCTGGTCTGACCCGGCGGCGTGGGAAGGGGAGGCGAGCCTCGGCGGACCGCCCATGGCCGCCACTGCGCTCGGCGGGATTCTCATCGCCGAATTCACCGTCCACGCGTGGGACACGGCAGTAGCCACCGGTCAGCCCATCAATATCCCCCCGTCCTTGGCCAAGGCCACGTTCGACACCTACACGCGTGAGGCACCTCGCATGCGCGGCCTGGGCCTTTTCGCCGACGAGGTGCCACAAGAGACCCACGCGCCCCTGTTCGACCGCGCACTGGCCTTGACCGGCAGGGACCCCCGATGGAGCCGACCCGAGCATGAGCGGCATAAAGCCTGACGTTGATGGGGATTCTTGGAAACGTCCGAAGTTACCTTGCCTCACTTGATCAAGTCCTCAAGCGCGTGGGGGAGTTCAGCGAACGCCGGCCCCCGGTGAGCCGGGGCCGCCCGCGCGATCAGATTCCGGGCCGCGCCGGCCCGTCAAGGGCGCCGTCGGCGTGGCTCACGCGATGCGTTGCCGCACCCTGGACCTGTCACCACGGCCAGCGGCGGGTGCGTCGGGCGATCCGGGTCTCGTCCCAGCCGTCCAGGCCGGCAAGGTCGCGCTGCCAGGCGGCGAGCATGGCATCCAGCAGCCGGGTTTGTGTCTGTGGCGATTCCACCAGGACGAAGCGCCAGGGAGTGGTGTGGTGGGGAGCGGGAGGGGAGCGGGAGCGGGAGCGGTGAGGCTGCGGGGACAACTCTGCGGATGGTTCCGCTGCCCCCCGGCTGGTTGCTGAACTCGCGCACGGTGCGCCGCAGGGTCACCGCCTCACGGATCGCCTCGGAGGTGCCCAGGCGGAACATGTCCTCATCGGCCGAACGGATGAGGGGGCGGGTGCCTTCTCCGTCGCTGTCGGTGACCCAATGGGCCAGGCCCCGGATCACGGCAACGGGAGTACCACTGGCCTTGCCCTTGGCCAGGTCCGCGGCAGCGGCCAGCTCGTCGGCTGTCGCGGCACCGTCAGCTCCAGCGTGTTGCCGTGACCGTCCACGCGGCCTCGGTGATCCTCGAGCGCCTGGATGCCGGCCGCGCCGATGGCTACATCGGTCAGTCCGTTGCGCCAGGGCCGTCCGAAGGTGTCGGTGATGATGACGGCCAGCCGCAGGCCGGTCATCTTCTGCAGCCGCTCGCGCAGGGCTCGAGCGGAGGCGTCGGGGTCTTCGGGCAGCAGCAGAACCGTGCCGGGCTGCGTGTGGGAGGCGTCCACCCCGGCGGCGGCCATGACCAGCCCCTGCCGGTTCTCCACGATCCGGGTTGCTCCCCGGCGAGCAACGACCCGGACGGTTTCCGCATCGAGGGCCGCTTCACGGTCGGCGGCGTGCATAAGGCGCCCCTCGGCCTTGCTGATCACCTTCGAGGTCACCAGCAGCACGTCGCCGTCGGCCAGGCTCACCCCCGTGGCCAGCAACAAGGAGGCAAGGTCGTCGCCCGCCGTCACTTCCGGCAGCCCGTCAACCCCGAAAACCTGGTAGGCGCTCATGCTCCGCGCACCTCCTTGGCGGCGCACCGGAACTGACCGTCCCGGTCAGTTCCGGTGCGCCGTGCTGTGTCGGGAAGGGGAGGATGCTTTTGTGCCTGTCGGGGCGCTCCAGCTGGCGAGCAGTCGGAGCGTCTCCGCGGAGGCGGAGCCGGGTTCGGCGGTGTAGAGGCAGAGGTTCTGGTCGGGATCGGCGGGAAGGGCCAGCGTTTCGTAGGAAAGTGTGAGCTCGCCGACCACGGGGTGTTGGAGGTGCTGGGTGCCGTGGGCGCACTGGGTCACGCGGTGGCCGGCCCACCAGGTGTGGAACTCGGGCACCTTGATGGACAGTTCCCCGACCAGTTCGTTCAGCTGGGGGTCGTCGGGGTGGCGGCCGGCCGCCAGGCGCAGGCTGGCGACGAACGTCTCGGCGATTTTGTCCCAGTCCGTGTACAGATCGCGGGCGGCGGGGTGGAGCAGGGCGAAGCGGGCGAGGTTGCGTTCGCGGTACGGGAGCGCGTCGAAGTCGGTGATCAGGGCGTGGGCGAGGTGGTTGGCCGCCAGGACGTCGCTGCGGTGGTTGATGACGAGGGCCGGTGAGACGTTGTCCAGGACGTCCAGCATGCGGTGGACCGCCGGCCGCACCCGCGGCACGCGGGCCGGACGGCGCCGGCCGGGACCGGGTGTCTTGGGCCGGGCGAGCTCGAAGAGGTAGCCGCGTTCGACGTCGTCCAGGCGCAGAGCGCGAGCCACAGCCTCCAGCACCGTCTCCGAGACGTGGGGGTGCCGGCCCTGTTCGAGGCGGGCGTAGTAGTCCGTACTCACCCCGGCCAGGTGTGCGACCTCCTCGCGGCGCAGCCCCGGCACCCGGCGCGCGCCGCCGCTGAAGCCCACCCCCGCGTCCTCGGGGCGCAGACGAGCCCGCCGCGAGCGCAGGAAGTCACCCAGTTCACGGTTCTGATCCATGTGTCCAGTGTTACCCCGCAGCGCCCTGACGGGTTCGGTGAAGGTGGACCACCTGGACCCAGGTTCAGCAAGGCGCGCGCACGGGGCCCGAGGGGCATGAAAGTGCGCGACGCTGGATGTGAACCGGGAGGGCAGCGCCGCCGCATCTGGCCGGCCTGACCGTCGGAGGACGCACCGCCGACCGCGCTGCGCCGCCCCAGGTAGAGTTATTGACAATTTGGTACAGAATTCCCTAAACTGGACATCGGTGTGTCGAAGACCTCCGTGGACGCCGAGGGCGTCGGCAAGTGGCCGTGGATCACTTGACGAGCGGAGGCGCACGGTCCCCCCTACGGGTCTCAGCAGGCTGAACGCACCGCCGGGTCTGCTGCTCACGCCGATGCCGGGCAGCCCGCGCAATCGACAAGGCCATCCGCCGCGGTCATGAGGTGCTCATTGGCAGAAGTCGGGGCCCCAAGACTCTCGAAGCCCTCGGCTGCTCACCCCGTTCTTGATCCGCACTCACTACTCGGAGACGAGTTCCATGGTCGCCATTCACCTCACCCGGTTCGGGGAGCCTGAGCAGAGCCTGAAGGCCGTGGACGTTCCCGAGCCTCCGGCTCCTGACGCCGGGCAGGCGCTGATCCAGGTCGAGTACGCCCCGCTCGACCACCACGACCTTCTCCTGGCGAAGGGCATCTATCCGGTCCGCCCCGAACTGCACAGCGTCATCGGCAACGAGGGAGCCGGCACGGTCCTGGCGGTCGGACCGGACGTCGCGCACATCCGCCCCGGCGACAGGGTCCTGCTTCCCTTCGGCACCTTCGCCCGGTCCGAACAGGTCCTGGCGGAGGCCGCGAAGCTGACCGCCGTGGACAAGTCCATCAGCCTCGATCAGGCGGCGATGCTCAGAATCAACCCCACCACCGCAGGTCTGCTGGTGGAGTCGCGTGACCTTCCGGCCGGCTCTTGGGTGGTGCAGAACGCGGCGAACAGCGGGGTCGGCCGGTCCGTCATCGCCTTCGCCAAGGAGCGCGGGTTTCGACCTGCCCCGTCATCCGGACCTCAGCGCGGAGTCCGAGCGCCTGATCGTCGAGGGAAAGCTGGTGTTGCCCTCCGCCCCTATCTACATGGCCAAGGACTTCTTCAAGGCCCTCGCATACTTGCGGAGGAACGGCAAGGTCCTCCTGGACTTCAACCCTTGCCGCGTGTAGGCGTCGTCGCAGCCCAGTGCCGATTGGCACGAGTGACTGGAGCCTGGGCGACGAACTCGGCCCCGATCTCCGCAGCAGCCTCATTCGCTGCACCCGCCGAGCGGCCGTTGCCCGAGGCACCAGGCTTCGGGAGGCGCACATGGCTGGCGCGCCTCGCCGGTTGCAGCTTCCCGGGTTCGATCTATTTACCAATAGGTACATGTTCGTTGAAGGGCAGGAATGCTGAAGGCTCCCGACGGCAACGAGGGCGTCGGTGCCCCTCTGCGGGTCTCTGCAGCTGAACGTGCCGCCGGCTCGGCTGTGCGAACCGACACCGGGCAGCTCGCAGGGTCTTGGCACACGATCGAGGAAAAACACCATGGACACACACCGCACCATTGGCGTACTCGGCGCAGGAGAGGTGGGACAGGCGGTCGCCGACAAGGCCATCCGCCACGGCCATGAGGTACTCATCGGCAACAGCCGGGGCCCGGAGACCCTCGAAGCCCTCGTGGAGAGGCTGGGGCCGAAGGCCCGCGCAGCAACGGCCGAGGAGGCGGCGAGGCCGGAGCTGGTGTTTCTCTCGGTGCCGTTCTTCGCCGTGCCGGAACTGACGGACCTCACCAGCTGGTCCGGGAAGATCGTCGTCGACACGACGAATCAGTTTGCTGCGGCCAACCCCTGGCGGGGCCGGTACGACGTCGGTGACCTCACGGGCAGCGAATGGGTCGCCCAGCGCCTTCCGGGCGCCCGGGTCGTGAAGGCTCTCAACACCTTGTTTGCCCCGTTCATCGCCGCAGACCCCCGGCATGCCGAAGGCCGGCAAGTGGCCTTCTATGCAGGCGACGACGCCGACGCGAAGGCAGCGGTGGCCGGCTTGCTGGACCAGTTCGGATTCGCCGCCCTGGACCTCGGCGGTCTGCGTGAGGGCGGCCGGCTGATGCAACTGGACGGCGTGCTCAGCGCGAAGCACCTGCTGCTGCAGGACGTCGGCTGACGCCCGCCCAAGCCCCACACCAGCGCACAGGAGGAGAGTCATGAACCGTCGAGTCGTCTACACCCGTGGCGGATCTCCCGCGGAAGTTCTGACCGTCATCGAAGAGCCGGAGCCGGCGCCTCAGCACGGCCAGGTCCTCATCCGCACCACGGCTTTCCCGGTGCACCGTGGTGATCTCCTGGCCATCGAAGCCTACCCCGGGACGACTGCAGAACCGGTTCCGGGCGGCGTGGAGGCCACGGGCGTAGTGGAGGCGATCGGCCCGGGAGCGCGCGTGGCGCCGGGTGTCGAGGTCGGCGGCCGCGTATCGGTCTTCCTCCACCCAGGGGCGTGGTCCCAGTGGATCGTGGCGGACGCCGAGGTGGTCGTCACCGTTCCGGACGGGGTGTCGGACGAGATCGCCGCGCACATGATGGTGAACCCTCTCACCGCGGTGATGCTGCGCCGTGAGGCACAGGAGCACCTGGCCTTCGGATACGACGGTCTTCTGGTGCAGACCGCCGCGGGCTCGTCGGTCGGGCGGCTGGTGACGGGCGTGTGCCAGTTCCACAACCTGCCGGTCGTCAATGTCGTCCGCAGCGACCGCGGTGCCGCCGAGCTGCGCAAACGGTTCCCGGACGTGCCGGTCGTGTCGACAGAGCATCCTGGCTGGGCCGACGATGTTCGCAAGGCAGCCGACGGCCGTCCGGTAAGTGTGGCCTTCGACCCCATCGGCGGGAAGCTCGCGGAGAACCTTCTGGACCTGTTGACACCGGGCGGGAAGCTGGTCATTTACGGGCAGCTCGCCGAGGAACCGATCTCGGTGCACGCGTCGACGCTGCTGCACAAGTCGCTGACGCTGCGGGGCGCGACCCTCGGTCGGTGGCTGTTGGAGACCTCCGCCGAGAGGCGGGCATCCGACGTCGCCGCGGCGAAGCAGATCGCGCTGGCGCTCAAGGACCAGTTCGACGTGGCCGCTACGTACGGCCTCGGCGAGCTGGCCAACGCCGTGGAACACGCGGTACGGCCCGGCAAGATCGGCACCGTCCTCATCCGCCCCTGGTAGCCGTCGCCAGGCCCCAGCCGCCCTCGGCAGTCTCTGTCCTGCCCCGCTGACAACGGCTGGTGGCCCTGATGCCGCGTGTGTGGCGTCAGTTCGAGCGCCGACGAACCCACGACTCCAACATGTGCCGCGCAGCATCGGTCAGTACCACCAGCGGGATCTTCGGTCCAGGACCAGTCACAGCGGACCAACGACGAATCTCCGCCCCAGGCCACGAGCAGCTCGCCATGTCACCGAAGGCGATCTCTGCTGTCGTACGCGACGTACAGTTGCCCCATGGCTCGGCCTCGGCAGTTTGACGAAGAAGAGGTTGTGCGGGCTGCCCGCGACCAGTTCTGGTCTGTGGGCTACAACAGCACCTCCATGGATGACCTGAGCGCCGTGACGGGCCTGGGGCGAGGAAGTTTGTATGGAGCCTTCGGGGACAAGCATGCGCTGTTCCTGCAGGCTCTCGACAGCTACAACAGCGACGCGCTGGGAGCCTGGCGCACAACTCTGGGCGGCCCAGGACCGGCCCTGCCGAAGCTGGAGCGGCATGTACGCAACGTCACTGAAGGCATCAACTGGGATGCGGAGCGGCGCGGCTGCATGATGGCCAAGATTGCAGCAGAACTGTCGTCCGTCGACGAGGCCGTTGCCGAGCGGATCGCCGCGGTCGTCCGCGAACTGCACGGCGCGCTGCGGCGCTGCATCGCGCAGGCCCAGGCCGAAGGCTCGTTGGATGCCGATGCGGACGCGGACGGCCTCGCCAGCCTCCTCCTTGCCGTGCTCCGGGGGCTTGAGGCCCTGGGCAAGGCGGGAGCCACTCCGGAGGTCGTCAATGGGGCTGCAGAGCAGGCCTTGGCGCTCCTTCCCCGCGTTTCGACGGACGAACGTGCGCCGGGTTCCACGTCCTCGACTGGAGCCTGATCGTCCCTCGGCGTCACCAGATGGCCGTCGCCGGCGTGTAGTCGCCGGGACATCAAGCCGCTGGGGCTGCGAATAGAGCCGACTACTGCCTCACCCCGCGCCCGGTCCCGGCCGGCGACCAGGAGCGCGCCTCGTTCGGCCGGCTTCGCTGCGGTGCCGGGCCGATGCTGCTGGTCGCCCCGGCACCGATGCGACGCTCCCGGCCGGGAAGATCACCCCGGCGGGAAACCTGTTCGACCCGCACGTTCCGTGATCGGTTGAGATACGGCTTCTCAACACGCCGGGCTGGCCCATCGCGAAGCCCAACCGGCATAGCGAGAAGCCACCCCCTTCAGGGGGTGGAGGAGTCACAGAGACCGTCCGCCCGCACGCCCGCACGAAAACGATCTTGGTCGTGGTCCATGAGGGCCCGCCGCCACCGCCTCGACCACGAACGCCTCTCCGAGATGAGCGAGTTCCTCACCGCTTGGGCCGCCGTCACCCTCATGAGTCCAGCCCTCACCGCCGCAAGGCCGCACCATCGGCGGGGTGTCACCCTGCACTACCCGCAACAGCATGCCGCGGAGCACTCATTGACAGGTTGGGGCCGTAGGCAGGTTCTTATCGAAGGCCGGCCGCGTCCAGCAGTGTGGTCGCGGTGGTGACCGCCAGGCCGTGCAGGGGCTGAGCCTGCACGACGGCCCGGGCGCTGGATCCGTCGAAGACGACAGTGAGCTGGCGCGCGAGCTGTTCCGGGTCCGGGACGCCGGCGCGCCGGGCCTCCTGGTGGAAGTACTCGGTGAGCATGTTCTTGAAGCGTCGCGCCACCATGCTGGCCGGGTGCTCGGGGTCCTTGAGCTCGACTGCGGTGGCCACCAGTGGGCAGCCCTGGTAGGCCGGTGAGCCCGACAGCGACTCGAGTCGCTCGAAGATGTGCAGGATGCGGGCGCGCGGTGGGGCGTCGTCCTCGCCCGGGACCAGCGTCTCCCAGTAGATCAGCGCCGCGCGTTCCAGGCTCGCGGCCAGGACCTCGTCCTTGCTGGTGAACAGCTGATACATCGAACGCTTGGACACTCCGGCAGCCCGGCACAGCGCCTCGACTCCCACATGGACGCCCTCCCGGTAGAAGAGCAGCGCTGCGGCCTCCAGCAGCCGCTCGCGAGGTGCGGCAGCCGCCGCGGGCGGCGCTGTCGTCGCGGCGGCGGTCGGGGTGGGGGAGCTCACGTTCATGCCAGCCAGGGTACGTCGTCGACTTGCCTGCGGAAACCGATCGGTTTACGGTGACCTGAAACCGATCGGTTTCCAACGTTTGAGGAGAAGGCCCATGACCGCAATCGCAGGCTCGACCGTCCTGGTCACCGGGGGCAGCAGGGGCATCGGCAAGGCACTGGTCGAAGACCTGTACACGCGGGGCGCCAAGAAGGTGTACGCCACCGCCCGCGACCCGAGGACCGTCACCCACCCCGACGCCGTCGCGCTGGCCCTCGAGGTCACCGACCCGGCCTCGGTGGCCGCCGCCGCAGCGGCCGCGCCGGACGTCACGATCCTGATCAACAACGCGGGCGCGGCCGTCGCCGCCTCCTACTTGAAGTCGCCGATCGAGGACGTGCGCCGCGAGTTCGAGACCAACTTCTACGGACCGCTGCACACCACCAGGGCCTTTGTCCCGATCATCGAGGCCAACGGCGGCGGTCACCTGCTCAACGTGCACTCGGTTGTGTCCTGGATCGCCCTCGGCGGCTCCTACAGCGCGTCCAAGGCCGCGTTCTGGTCCCAGACCAACTCGCTGCGCCTGGACCTCAAGCCCCGCGGCATCAACGTCACCGGACTGCACGTCGGCTACGTCGACACCGACCTGGCCGCCCGCATCGACGCCCCCAAGTCTTCCCCTGCAAGCGTCGCCGCGCTGGCCCTGGACGGCGTCGAAACCGACGCTTATGAGGTGCTGGCCGACGAGGTGACCCGCCAGGTCAAGGCCGGCCTGTCCGGCGACCTCGGCGCGCTCTACCCGCAGCTTGCGCACTGATCACTCAGAGCCCAAGTCGGGCCTCGAAAACCACGGCGGAGAAGGACGCAAGCCATGAGCTCCGCAACCACCGCCCAGACGTTCGCCAAGGAGTCCACCACCGCCGACATCGTTGCTCGGACGGTCGATCTCTACCCCGGCTGGGAGAACCGCCGCACACTGTGGCACTCGGCCAAGGCCGACATCGCCCGCAAGGCCGGCCAGTAGCAGCCGAGCAACACCGGGGCGCGCCCACGCCGCGCCGTCCCCGACCCTGCGCACAGATCCCGCCCCCGAGCCGTCCCCTGGAGCCGTGACCACGATGACGATGACCTCCACACCTGCTGCGACGCCGGAGCCAGAGGGGCCGCACCCGGTCTGGCGCGTGCTCACCGAGCGCGCACAGGCCGACAGCCGGCCCGGGGCGCGCGCCGACGGGCATCGCGTCGCACTGGCCATCGAGGGAGGCGGGATGCGCGGCATCATCGCCGGCGGGATGGCCCTGGCGCTGCACGAACTCGGCCTGACCAATGGCTTCGACGCCGTCTACGGCGCCTCCGCCGGCGCCGCGTCCGGAGCGTGGCTGCTGAGCAGCAGCCCGCAGTCGCTGCGCTTCTGGGCGGAACCCCGCTACGCCAGAACGGCGATCCGGCACTCGAACCCTCTGCGCGGGCGGCCGCTCGTAGACCTGTACGCCTTCTACGAGGTGCTCTACCGCTACGGCGACCAGGACTTCGCGCCGATGGACTTCGCCTCGATCCTGGCCGGCGACATCGAGTACCACCCGCTGGCCACCGACGCCGCAACCGGCAAGTCCACCGACCTGCGGCCCTTCATCGGCGACGCCGCGGAGTTGCGCCTTGCACTGCGGGCCAGCGCCGCCCTGCCGCTACTGGCGGGCGACCCCGTGACACTGCGCGGGCGCCGGTTCTACGACGCAGGCGTCTCCGAATCCGTGCCCTACCGAACCGCGCTGGCCCAGGGCGCGACCCATGTCATGGTGCTGCGATCCCGGCGTGCGATCGACGCGGCGCGCCCCTCGCGCTCCGCCCCGGTCATCGCCAAGACTTTGCTGCGCCGTGAGCCCGCGGCCTTGCGCAGGGTGTTCCTCGACCGCGAAGCGCGCCTGGCCGAAGACGACGCGTACCTGGGCAACCACCCGGCGATCGTCTCGATCCGCCCCGCCCCGAGCACACCGCCGGTCGGCCGCCTGGCTCGCCAGAGCGACCTCCTCGAAACCGCACTGGAAGCCGGGCGTGCCGCCGTCCGCGAGGCCCACAGCCACCTGTACGACGCCCGAACACCCAGTGGCCACTGACTCCTGAGAGGACTCCGCTAGGTCTGTCTCGTTCTTGGCGTCGCGTGTGTCCTGCTGGGCAGGCGGTCGGCAGGTGGTGCAGATGCCGGTCCAGCGCCTCAGTACGTCCTGGAGGGCGCCTGGCCCCAAGAGTCCCCGCACCGGTCGCACCCTCCACCAAGTCCTCGGATGGCGGCAGCGGGGCTGGGGCCAGCAGCCGACCGGCCCGTTGCGGGCCGACGTCATCCCATGGCAGGTGGGCGGCAGCCGGCAGTTGGAGCGGGTGGCGCTGTCGGTGCACATGCAGACCGGCTCGGCGTTCTACTACCTCACCGACCACACCTGGACCCCCACGTCTTTGGTGTTCGGAGCCTTTCTGGGCCTGAGGCAACCGGACGACACCTTCGCCTCCTTCGAAGCCGAAGGGGAAACCTGGCGCTGGTGATGAGGATCTGCGAGCGATTTTCCCCAGTGATACCCGTTCGCCCCACTTGGTAGTTCATTCAACCTTGTGGGTCTGGAGAGCGAAGAGCGCGTTGCAGAGGAATGGCAGATCAGCAGCACCAGGACGTCGACGGCCCGCGACCTCTCCCGTATCGCCGGAGGTGGGTTTCCTGGCGATGCTCACACAGACGGGACCTCCAAGTACCTTCCGATGGCTAGTGGGAGGGCGCAGCCTGGCGGCCATACCTGGGAGGGCTGGACGGACACAGTGCCGCCGCGCGGCTGCCTGCCGGCGGAAGATCACATCCCAGGACCGGACGCGGTCGCTCACTCCCCGGGCGTCCTGTCGCGCGGATCGGCCGTGCCGCCGGCCGGTGAAGGCACGCAGGGCCAGCTCGATCCTGATTTCCTCGCTGTCCAGGACCGACTGCAGCCGGCGCAGGACGATGTCGTCAAAGATGCGCTGGACCAGCAGGACCGGCTCGTTCCAGCGCAGGCGGCGAGCTAGTGCCGTATCAGGCAACGTTCGCCCTGTTTACGCGGCGGCTGGGCGCAAGGTGATCAACGTTGGTTGATCAAAGGGCGAACGTTGCCTGATGCTGCACTAGTAGGGCTTGGTCAGGTTCAGCCTCTGGTGGCGTGTCCAGATGACTGGCTGCGCAGTTGATTGGATGTGACACCTGAGGACTTGGCCGCGGTGCGGTGTGATCTGGAGGATTTCGCGGCGGAGGTTTTTGAGCCGTTCGCGCGGAACGATCAGCGTCGGTGGGGGCAGGTCTACCTGCGTGGGCTGCTGACCGACGGGCAGCGTAAGTCGGTCGAACCGATGGCAGCCCGGCTCGGGGAGGACGGGAACCGGCAGGCCCTGGCCCACTTCATCACCACCAGCCCGTGGGATCCGGCGCATGTGAGGGCCCAGCTGGCCTGGAAGATGGAAGCAGCGATCCGGCCGAGTGCGCTGATTTTCGATGACACCGGCTTCCTCAAGGACGGCAACGCCTCGGCGTGCGTGTCCCGGCAGTACACCGGCACCGCGGGCAAGGTCACCAACTGCCAGGTGGGGGTCTCGCTGCACCTGGCGTCCGACCATGCCTCGGCAGCGGTCAACTGGCGGCTGTTCCTGCCCGAGACCTGGGATCCCACCTCGCCGAAGGCGGACCCGGACAAGGCCGCCCGCCGCACCGCCTGCGGCATCCCCGACGACGTCCGGCACGTGGAGAAGTGGCAACTGGCCCTGGACATGCTCGACGAGACCAGCTCGTGGGGCATCGAGGTGCCACTGGCCGTCGCGGACGCCGGATCGGGCGACGCCGCGGCCTTCCGGCACGGCCTGCAGGCCCGCGGCCTCAACTACGTGGTGGGGATCTCCACCACCCTCTCGGCTCAGCCCGGCGAGGCAGTGCCGGTGACCGAGCCCTACTGCGGAAGCGGGCGACCGCCCGCTGCGAAGTACCCTGACAAGCCGCGGTCGGTGAAACAACTGGTCATCGCGGCGGGCCGGAATACGGCGAAGCCGGTGCAATGGCGTGAGGGCTCCCGGCCCGGCACCGGCCGCAGCGGCTTCAAGCGGATGTACTCGCGGTTTGTGACCGTGCGGATCCGGCCTGCCGGCCGCGAGGTCCGCCAGGCCGTTGACGGCCCGGAACTGCCCGAGTGCTGGCTCCTGGCCGAGTGGCCCGCCGACCAGGCCGAACCCGTCCAGTTCTGGCTGTCCGACCTGCCCGCCAGCACCCCGCTGACCACCCTGGTCCGCCTGGCCAAGCTCCGCTGGCGCATCGAGCACGACTATCGCGAGATGAAACAGACCCTGGGCCTGGCCCACTTCGAGGGCCGCACCTGGAGCGGCTGGCACCACCACGTCACCCTCGTCTCCGTCGCGCACGCCTTCTGCACCCTGCAACGGCTGGTCCACGCCCCAAAAGACACCGCGCCAGCCTGAGCCTCTACCGGATCGTCCGCGAACTGCAGACCCTCCTCGCCACCTGGAACGGCGCCTGCCCCACCTGTCACCGCGACATACCCACACCAGCCCCAACCTGACCAAGCCCTACTAGGAAGCGCGTCGGCTCTGGCCCCGCCCGGCGAGCCGCACGAAGCCGTCCAGCCCTCGTGGTCTGCAAAGCCTGGCACCGGGATCGGTGTTCCGGGCTCCGCACCCATGTCGATCTCGCGGGTCAGCCTTCGGAGGGACGCGGGGAGCGAAGGTGCGCCCGTTCCTTCAGCTCCTCCTCGTCGACCAACGTGAGCATCGGCTGACCCGGCGCGCACACCATGGTCACCAGGAACTTGGTCGGTGCGTCCGACAGGGCGTTGCCGTCCTGGTAGTGGATCACGTCACCGCCCGGCTCCCAGAACGTCCCACCGGCCTCGACCACACGCTCCGGCTCACCCTCGAGCTCGAACCGGACCGCGCCCTCCATCACGTAGCCGAACGACGGGCCCGAGTGGCGATGCGGAGGGAGCCCGGGGTGACCGGGAGGCCAATCGACGAGGATCGTCATTCCCGAACCACCTTCGGGAAAGAAGGGCGGAGTGACTTCCTGCAGCAACTGGACTTCGGACGGCAAGGAGCCCTCGTGGGCGGTCCCGTGATCTGGGTTCTTCTCTGACATGTACCACACCTCCGTAAGCCTGCCCGGAAATGGACTATCTTGCGTCGGCCACCGCATTCCGGACCGGTGTACCGACCCACTCGTTCGGCGGTGACCAAGTTCGCCGGTTCCCGGCTCACACAACTCGCTTCGCGATGAGGACAAGCCACAGCCGGCATCCGTGACAGGCCGTGTGCCTTCTGCCTCGCCCAAACGGTCTCGAGACCACCCTGCCTCCCCTCGGCGGCCGCCACAATCCGGGAGCCAGCGGCATCGAGACCGCATCGCACCATGTCATCGGCGGGCATTTAGGGGCGTTTCAGAAGTGGATCTTGATGTGTCAAGATCCACTTCATGGGGCGGCATGATCTGACGAATGCGCAGTGGGCGAAGCTGGCGCCCTTGCTCCCGGCCGACGTACGCATCGCCATCGTCTGCGACAACTTCTTTCCGCACCTGACCACCAAGCGCTGCCGCCGAGTCGCGGAGTGGACCGAGGCCAACAACGTCGAGATCGCCTACTCCCCGACCAACAGCTCCTGGCTCAACCGGATCGAAGCCCAGCTCACCGCCCTGCGCTACTTCACCCTCGACGGCACCGACCACGCCAGCCACAAAGCAGGGCAGCATGATCCGCCGCTACATCATCTGGCGGAACAAGCACGCCCAGGACGAGCGTCTACGCGAGGTGGTCGCCCGGGCAAACGTCGCCTGAGCTGCCATTGTGTGCGGGGTGAGGTCACTCTTCGGCACTCGGGCGGACGTACCACTCCGAGGAGAAGTCCGCTTGCAGCACGACTTCGTCCTGCCTGAGGTACTCCGCGTCATGAAGTACGACTCCGCTTACCACAAAGTGGCTGCCACCCGAGTCGACCGAGTCGCGCATCTCACCTGACCTGGGACGCAGCGGCACGTCGATCCGCACCGGAGTCTTGCCGGCAATCCGTTGAGAGCTTCACGTAGTTCCCCCACTGTCAGCTCGACGGTCTCATGCCGGTAGCGCTCTACCTCCACGTCATCAGCCATGCCGCACAGGATAGAAGCAAGCGCCTTTGATCAACCAACGTTGATCACCTTGCGCTCAGCCGCCGCGTAAACAAGGCGAACGTTGCCTGATGCGGCACTAGCCACGTCATGGCCAGCACGGCCGCGAGGATTGCCACGATGACTTCCAGGCCCCGCATTCGGCACCTCCTTCCCGATGGGGCAGGCACCCGTTTCCCTGGAGGTTCAACCCTGGGTGAGTTCGGCCAGGGCGTCGAGACGGGTGGGCGTCCAGCCGAGCTCGCGGCGCGCCCGGGCGCCGCTGAACTGCTGGTCGAGGGCGAATGCCTCGGCGATCGGGCCCATCCGCTGTACGGCCTCCTCGAGGGTCAGCGAGTCGATCCTGCCTGGGCATCCGGCGGCGTGGCTGAGGGCTCGGGTGACGTAGGTCAGCGGAAGGTTCTGGCCGCTGACCCCGGCGTAAACGGAACCGGCCGGGGCGTTCAGGGCCAGGACGTACAGTTCGGCGATGTCGTCGACGTGGACCAGCGCCCAGTGGTTGGAGCCGTCCCCGATGCAGGGCACGGCACCTGCGGTGCGCCCCGGCTCGACGAAGAACGACTGCACCAGTCCGCCGGAGCGGCCGTAGACCAGCCCTGGCATCACCACCACCGGGTGCTCTCCGGTGGCGGCCCGGGCGAGCACCCGCTTCTCGTTGTCCAGCCGCCAAGCGGTGATGCGTGGCGGGCTCAGCGGGGCGTCCTCGTCCACGACCCCGTCGGTGTCGCCGTACACCCACACCCCGCCCGTGTGCACATAGGGGTCGCTTCCCGCGCCGTCCTGCAGTGCCTCTGCCGCTGCGCGGTCGACGTCCGCGGTGCCCTCGGCGTAGTCCACCCCGAGGTGGATGACCCCGTCGGCCCCGCGGGCCGCCTCATGGAGGACATCGGTGTCGGTGAGCGCCCCCGCAACCGGGGTGGCACCAAGGTCCGACACGGTGCGCGCCGCGTGCTCGCTGCGTGCCAGCGCCGTCACGCCAATGCCGTGCCTGGTCAGTGCCCGGATGGTGGAGCGGCCGATGTAGCCGGAGCCACCTGTGATGAAGATCTGCATCGCTCTCACGGTCCCTGTCGATGGCGGCGGGGGATTCCGCCGCTCCTCCACCCTGGCCCCGTGCCGCGGCCGGCGTCCAAGACCTCTTCCGTCAGCGGTGATGTCCCCAGGGAATCAGTGCTGGGCAGCGGCGATGTCGGCGAACTCCGGGAGCAGAGGGGAGCGGCGGCCGGCGCTCCAGGCAAGGCAGACCTCGTTGGGGCCGATGTCGTCGATGGGCACATGCGCGACATCGGTGTGGGTGTAATAGGCCGCGGTGGACAGTGGAAGGACGAGGACGCCCCCGGACGTCGCGACGTGTTCCAGCTTCTCCTCGACGGTGGCGAACGAGGGCCGCGGCCCGGCTCCCTCGCCGCCGGTCCGCTCGGGGAGGTCACGCCACTCGGGGACGGCGTCGGGGTCCTGCAGCAGCCGCTCGGGCGCCAGATCCGCGATAACGATGGACTCCTTGCCCGCCAGCCGGTGGTCCGCCGGCAGTACGGCGACGCGGGGCTCCCGGAAGAGCGGGCGCAGCTCCAGGCCGCGATGGTCGACGGGCAGCCGTACGAAGCTCACGTCGAGAAGGCCCTCGTGCACCCCTTGGACCTGGTCGCCCCAGGAAGTGCGCACCACCTGCACACTCAGCTCGGGATGCCTGGCGGAGAAGGCGCGCACCGCGCCGGTCACGGTGATCCCGGGCATGAAGCCGACCGTGAACGCCGAAGATCCGTGGGCGGCCTGCTGGACCCGGCGGCACAGAGCCTGCGAGGCGGCCAGCAGGGGGCGCGCGTCCTCAAGCAGTTGACGGCCGGCGGCCGTCAACTCGGTGGTCTGCTTGTTCCTGGTGAACAGCTGCGCGCGCAGCTCCTGCTCCAGCGCGCGGATCTGCCGGGACAGCACAGCGTGATGTGCAGCCGCTCGGCGGCCCGGCCGAAGTGCAACTCCTCGGCCACAACCACGAAGTAGCGCATCTTGCGCAGATCGACATCCACGACATCTCCCACCGTGCAGACGCCACGTTCTCGGCAACGGGTGAAACGAGGGCCACGGACGGCGGATGAAAAGTGAGCCACTCTGCGATCTCTTGATCATCCTGACTTCACTGGTTCTGAAGT